>CAZGJB010000034.1:17300-19203 GCA_964526145.1 uncultured Opitutaceae bacterium | reverse complement strand
GTCTGCGCGCACGTGCGCCAGGGCCTGAGCAACCGCGAGATCGCGGCGATCCTCGGCAAGTCCGAGCGCACCGTGAAGAACCAGGTCAGCGCCGTCCTCGCCAAGTGCGGCGTCCCGACGCGCGCGCGGTTGATTGCGCTGTTACGCTGATGGTTCTCTCGCGGAGGCGCGGAGGGCGCGGAGTTTTTGATTCTCCGTGTGCTCCGCGCCTCCACGTGAGACCCGTCAACCTTACGCTTCCCCTCCGGCCCAAGCCGGCTTGTTGCGCAGGTGGTACAGGCGCTCGCCGGCCTTCGGCTCGAGGAAGATTCCCTCGGCCTCGCGGTTGGCGTAGTCTTCCTTGCGGATCGTGCGCCAGTCGCGGTAGCCGAGGTTGACCGCCCGGCACTCGGCCTCGCTGAGGCCGGTGGCGAGGGTTACGCGCACGCGCGGGGTCTCGATGCCGGTTTTGGCGTCGTACGTGCCAAGGCCATGGACGTGCGCCGAGTGGGCGAGGATGCCCCAGGGCTCGTCCTTGAACCGGTCCCACTGCTTCAGGATGTAGTCCCGGCAGTGGTAGCCGATGCGGCGGATGTGCGCGCCGTGCGTCACCGAGATCTCCTTCATGTGGGGCGCGTAGATGATGAGCTCGCCGCCGTCGGCCACGATGGGCTCGAGCTTGTACATGCATTTGCCCGCCACCCAGAGCTCGTCGTACATCTCGGGGGCGCAGGACAACACGGTGTGGAAGGGGCGGTCCTTGTAGATGATGTGCAGGTCGCGCGAGAGGTCGCTCGCGCCGTCCCAGGCCTCCTCCGGCGTGCCGATGAAAAGCCCGGCGAGATCGCCGTGGCCCTGCACGACAAGGGCCAGGCAGGATTTCTGGATCTTCACCATGCCACCGGCGCGGTCGACGACCTTGCGCACCGGGGTCCACTTGTTGCCGATGATCATCGGGTTGGTCACGACCGCGCCGAGCCAGTGGAAGAAATTCAGGATGCCCGGGCCGGCCACGCCGGGGAAGAGGTACTTGTTGCCGCCGGAGAAGCCGACGACCTCATGCGGGAAGACCGGGCCGACGATGATGAGGTGGTCGTACTCGTAGAGCCGGCGGTTGATGTGCACCGGCACGTCCATCGCGAAGAGGCCGCCCGAGAGCGCCTTGATCTCGTCGGCCGGGATCTTGCCGAGGTCGCGCAGGGCGGCGGGGTTGTCCCACTCGTGGTTGATGAACTCGACGTCGCGGTAAGTGGAGGCGCGCTCGGCGGCGGTGATCTCGACGCGGGTGTTGATCGCCTCGGCCGACATCGCGGGGTGCGTGCCGAGGGCGATCATCACGTCGAATTTCTTCACGACCGGCGCGAGCTGGGCGTGCAGGGTCTTGAACATCAGCCCCACGGGCGCGGTGCGCGTGCCGTCGGGGATGATGAGGAGCACGCGCTGGCCGCGCAGGTCGGCGGCGGGAAGGGCGCGGGCGACGAGGCCGCGCACCTGATCAGCCGTGAGGGCGGAGCCGGTGGGAGCGGTGAGGTGGAAGGGTGCGGGCATGGGGTGGGGCGGTTCAGGCGCGGGGTTCGGCGTGACCCATCAGGCGGGAGAGTTCGGCGGCCACGCCGCGGACCTTCGCGGCGATCTCGGGGACGCGCGCCTCGGTGAAACGCACCGTGGCGGCGGTGATGCCGATGGCGGCGACGACCTGGCCGGTGGAGCCATAGACCGGGGCGGCGAGGCAGCGCACCCCGGGGTTGAACTCCTCATTGTCGAGGCTGAAGCCGCGTTTGCGGGTGAGCTCGGCTTCCTTCCGGATGGCGGCGACGGTCGTCTGGGTGAGGGGCGTGCGTTTCGTCGGCGCGCTCTCGGCGATCAACTCCGCGATGCGCTCGCGGTGACTAGAGTCACGATTGACGGTCGTCACAACCAATCG
>CAZGJB010000034.1:5441-17290 GCA_964526145.1 uncultured Opitutaceae bacterium | reverse complement strand
GCTCGCGGTGCACGAAGGCGAGGAAGACCTTGCCGGTCGAGGAGCAGTGCAGCTCGGCGAGGAAGCCCGGACGCGAGGCCGCCCGGAGCGGGTGGGGGCTGTCCTGCACGGCGACGATCAGCGCGCGGTCGTCGCAGGGGATGGCGAGGTGGGCGGTCTCATCGGTCAGCCCGGTGAGCTTCTGCAGCAGCGGCAGCGCGAGGTCGCGGATCTCCGTCCCGGCGAGCGCGGCGTTGCCGAGCTGGATCAGGACGGGCCCGAGCTCGAAGCGGCCCTCGACCTTCCGCGCGAGGCCCTCGAGGCAGAGCGTCGTCATGATGCGCAACGTCGTGGTGACCGGGATCTTGAGGTCACGGGCGAGGTCGGCCGCCTTCAGGCCGTCGGGATGGCGGCCCAGCACCTTCAGGATGCGGCAGGCGTTGCGCAGGTTGGGAATGACGTAGCGCTCGTCGCCGGTGACGGCGGGGGCGGGGCGGGGGGAGGGGGCGGCAGGCACGGGAAAAATTACGGGGAAGGGAGACGGGGTCAGATTTTCGGCGCGCCGGGCATCAGCGCACTCCGAAAATTTTGGGATTGCCAAGAGTCCTAAACTTTCAAATATGGAACACAAGTTCATTAGTGAAATATTTCACTGAACGTCCGGCCGGCCTCCCTTTACCCGGTGGCCACCCGGACTTCCCCAACCTCCAACCCTAACCCCACCCCCAAGCATGAAGGCCATCCGCTCCGCGTGGCACGACGCGTCCCGTTCGTCCACCTTGCTGCTCCGCCGCGGCGTTTTCCGCCGCTTTGTTCCCATCGTCGCCGCCCTGTGCGGACTCGCCCTGATCGCCGCCCAGCCGCCCGCGTACGCCCAGGCCTCCGCCGAGGCGGCCGCCGCCACCGGCACGATCACCGGCCGCGTGCTGGATTCCAGCAGCGGCAACTACCTTGAGGGCGCCGAGGTCGCCATCAGCGGCACCGCCATCCGCGCCGCCACCGCGCGCGGCGGCGAGTACACCCTGACCGGCGTGCCCGCCGGCGACCAGGTCGTCGTGGCGTCCTATCCCGGCCTGGAGGTCAAGACCCAGTCCGTCACGGTCCCTGCCGGCGAGACCGTGAACGTGCCGCTCACGCTCAAGTCCGACATCGTGCAGCTCGAGGGCCTCACCGTCAGCGGCGCCCGCGAGGGCATGGCCCAGGCGGTCGCGCTCCAGAAGATCTCGATCCAGGCCAAGATGGTGGCCGCCGCCGACCAGTTCGGCGAGATCAGCGAGGGCAACGTCGGCGAATACCTCAAGTTCATGCCTGGCGTCAGCATCGACTACAACGTCAACGACGCCCGCGGCGTCTCCCTGCGCGGCCTCAGCACCGCCTTCACGATCGTGGCGGTCGACGGCACGCCCATGGCCGGCGCCTCCTCCAACGACGACACGCGCCGGTTCGAGTTCGAGCAGATCGCGATGAACAACGTCGAGACCACCGAGCTCTTCAAGACCGTCACCCCCGACATTCCCGCGAGCGCCACCGGCGGCTACGTGAACTTCGTCACCAAGAGCGCGTTCGACCACCAGGACGTGCAGCGCATCACCTACAACCTCTCCTTCACCGGCCCGAGCAGCAACATGTCCTTCGGCAAGGAGAGCGGCGTCTGGGGCCACGGCGAGGAATACGTCATCCGCCCCAGCTTCGACGTCCACTTCTCGCGCAAGCTCACCGACAAGGTCGGTCTCAGCCTCACCTACCGGTTCTCCGAGAAATACGACGATTCCCCGCGCACCGAGTACACCTGGGTCACCGCCACCACGGCGCCCACGGTCATGAGCGCCCCCCGCCTCCAGCAGTACAACGTCCGCGACGAGCAGAAGCTCACCCACCGCGAGGCCTTCGCCGGCAAGCTCGACTTCAAGCTCACCGACCGCACCTCGCTCATGGTCAGCGGCCAGTGGAACTGGTACGACCTCAACTTCACCCAGCGCGGCCCGCAGTTCGTGCTCGGCACCGGCGCGACCGGCAGCAACGGCACCTTCACCTCCGGCTCGAGCGGCGTGAACATCAACAACGGCGTCCTCTACCGCAACAAGTACGGCACCTCGCTGCACTTCAACGCCCGCCTTGCGCACGAGTTCGACAACGGCGGCAAGTTCGAGATCACCCCGTACTGGTCCGAGGCCGACGGCCAGTACCGCGACACCAGCAAGGGTTTCATCTCATCCGTCGCCCAGATGGCGCCCAGCGCGACCACCTACACGAACTTCACCCTCACCGACGTCGGCCGCCTCGGCACGATGCCGTCCCTCACGCTGAACCTCGCCGGCAATCCGGTGCCGACCAGCTTCATCCGCGACCTCGGCAACTACCGCCTCACCAACTCGGCCACCGGTGGCAACTTCCAGTCCCGCCCGTGGACCTCGGAGGACGAGAAGAACGGCGTGCGCGCCGACTACACGCAGGAGTTCGACTTCGCCCGGCCCGTCACGCTCTCGACCGGGGTCGCGATCGACAGCGTCAACCGCAGCATCGACCGCCCCGATCTCCGCGGCGCCATCACCGCCATCACCGGCGACGCCCTCCGTGCCCTGGCCGATCCCGGCTACACGGACGACGTCGGCTACGGCTTCGGCTCCATGCAGGTGGTCGATCCCTACAAGGTCTGGGAAGCCTTCCGCAACAACCTGACCTCCCTCCAGGTCTACGACGTCCGCTGGTTCGACGAGACGAACGACGCCGTCTACGTCCGCGCCGACGTCGAGATGAATCCCGACCTGCTCCTCGTCGGCGGCGTCCGCTGGGAGAAGCGCGAGATCGAGGCCCGGGCCCAGAGCCTCGTCTCAGCCCGCTCCAAGCTCGCCAAGATCAACCTCGACTACGACGAGTTCTACCCGTCCGCCAGCTTCCGCTACACCCCGCGCTCGCACATTGTCGTGCGCGGCGGCGTCAGCCGCACCGTCGGCCACCCCGACTATGCCGACCTGCTGCCCGTCGTCACCTCCGAGAGCCTCCCGGGCGCGGGCGACGGCTCCTTCACGCTGCCCGATCCCAACCTGCAGCCGTACTTCTCGGTCAACTATGACGCCTCGGTCGACTATTACCTGAAGAACTCCGGCGTCATCGGCGTCTACCTGTTCCGCAAGGACGTGAAGAACTACTTCATCTCCCGCGGCATGACCGCCACCGAGCGCGCCGCCGTCGCCGCCGACTACGGCTACAACCCGGCCGAGTTCAACACCGGCACCGTGCGCGAGAACGGCGGCAAGTCCACGCTGCAGGGCATCGAGCTCAGCTACACGCAGAACCTGACCTTCCTGCCGAAGCCCTTCGACGGCTTCAACATCCAGGCCAACTTCACCTACGTGGACGTGAAGGCGAACGACAGCGATCCGCTGCGCGAACTCGACACCTACTACTCGCAGATGCGCGCAGTCTCGCCCAAGACGGCCAACCTCGTCCTCGGCTACCGCTACGGCAAATTCACCGTCACCTCGACGACGAACTGGGTGGACGAGAGCCTCTACGGCGGCTTCGTGTCCACGAGCTACTTCACCGGCACGGCCAACACCACCAACCAGGCCCTCGATACGCGGCTCACCCTGAACAAGGACGAGAAGTTCACCACGGACCTGAAGGTGGAATACGCCATCAACAAGTACGTCTCGGCCTACTTCCTGGTGCGCAACATCACCAACAGCGCCCGCGAGGAATTCCTCCGCGGCTACCTCCCGCAGTACCAGAACGTCGTGTTGCCCTACCGCTACTTCGAGTTCGGCGAGCCGCACTACACCCTCGGTTTCCGCGGCAAGTTCTGATCATCCCGAATCCCGCGCCGCCCGGACTGTCCGGTGCGGGTGGCGCGCCTCCGCTGTCGCCCGCGGCTGGCTAGCGTCCGCCGCGGGCCCAAACTTCCTCTCCGGCATGCAAACGCACGAAAGCGCCTTTTCCCGTCTCGCCGGCAGCCTCCCGCCCGCGGACCTGCGCGACGAATTTCTCCTCAGCGGCCTCTTCCGGCCCGGGGCGATCTCCCTTCATTGGTGGGAGACCGACCGCACGGTCGTCGGCGGCATCTGCCCCGGCGCCGTCCCGCTGGCCCTCGGCCGCCCCGAGGCGCTGCGCGCGGCGTACTTCCTCGAGCGGCGCGAGGCCGGCATCGTCAACCTCGGCGGCCCCGGCATCGTGCGCGCCGACGGCGCCGAGCACCGCCTCGAGCACCTCGACGCCCTCTACCTCGGGCGCGGCGTGCGGGAGGCCACCTTCGCCTCGGTGTCGCCGGCGACGCCCGCGCGCTACTACCTGCTGAGCTATCCCGCGCACGCCGCCTACCCGGTGCGGCATGTGCCCTATGCCTCCGTCGAGGGCACGCGCCTCGGCCAGCGCGAGAGCGCCAACGAGCGCACGCTCCGCAAGCTCATCCATCCCGGCGCGTTTCCCACCTGCCAGCTCGTCATGGGCGTCACCCGCCTCGAGCCCGGCAGCGTCTGGAACACGATGCCGCCGCACACGCACCTGCGCCGCTCCGAGGTTTACCTGTACTTCGACATCCCGCCCGGCCAGGCCGTGTTCCACTTCATGGGCAAGCCCGCCGAGACGCGCCACCTCGTCGTGCGCGACAGCGAGGCCGTGCTCTCCCCGCCGTGGTCCATCCACTCCGGCGTCGGCACCGCCAGCTACGCCTTCGTCTGGGGCATGGGCGGCGAGAACCAGGAGTTCGCCGACATGGACCCCGCCCCCGTCGACGCCATCCGCTGACCCTCCCGCCCATGGCCGCCGTCCTCGACACCTTCCGACTCGACGGCCGCGTCGCCATCGTCACCGGCGCCTCCCGCGGCCTCGGTGAGGGCATGGCCGCCGCCCTGGCCGAGGCCGGCGCCGACCTCGTGCTCGTCGCGCGCGGCGACACCGCCGCCGCCCAGCGCGCCGTGGCCGCCGCCGGCCGCCGCAGCATTTCCGTCGCCGCCGATGTCGGCGATCCCGCCGCCGCGGACCAAATCATCGCCGCCGCCACGGCCGCCTTCGGCCGCGCCGACATCCTCGTCAACAACGCCGGTATCATCCGCCGCGCCCCGTTGCTCGAGTTCTCGGAGGCCGACTGGTCCGACGTCCTGCGGGTCAACCTCGATGGCGCCTTCCGTCTCAGCCAGGCCTTCGCCCGCGCTGCGGTCGCCGCCAAGCGTCCGGCCAAGATCATCAACGTCGCCTCCATGCTCTCCTTCCAGGGTGGCGTGCGCGTCGTGTCCTACACCGCGGCCAAGAGCGCCCTCGCCGGGCTCACACGCGCGATGGCCAACGAACTCGCCGCGCTGCACATCAACGTCAACGCCCTCGCCCCCGGCTACATGGCCACCGACAACACGGCGGCCCTCCGCGCCGATGCCGTCCGCAACCAGGGCATCCTCGATCGCATCCCCGCCGCCCGCTGGGGCGAACCCCGCGACCTCGCCGGCGCAGTTGTCTTCCTGGCCTCGCCGGCCTCAGACTACGTCCACGGCATCACGCTGCCGGTCGACGGCGGCTGGCTCGCCCGCTGAACCCCATTCCCCCATGCCCGTGCTCCGACCGGTCCTTGCCTTCCTCTTCGCCGGCGTGGTCGCCGCGTCCGCCGCCGGCCGCCTCGTCGTCACCGTCAGCCACGACCTGACCATTGCCCGCCCCGCCGAGACCATCACCGTCCCCTGGGCCGAGGTGAACCGCGCCCTCCCCGGCGCCCTTCTGCAACGCATCGCCGTGAAGGACGCCAAGGGCAACGTGCTGCCCTACCAGGTCACCAACGTCGCCCCGCAGGCCAAGGACCCCAAGCGCGAAGGTGTCGCCTACGGGGAACTCATCTTCCAACACGACTTCGCCGCCGGTGAGCAGTCGGCCGTGTTCACCGTCGAGACCACCGACACCGTCGCCCCGGTTTTCCCGGCCAAGGCCTTCGCCCGCCACGTGCCCGAGCGCCTCGACGACTTCGCCTGGGAGAACGACCGCATCGCCCACCGCACCTACGGCCCCGCGCTCGCCGCGGCCGCCGCACCCGGTTCCAGCAAGGAGGTCCTCGTCACGAGCGGCCTCGACGTCTGGTGCAAGCGCGTGCGCTACCCGATCGTCGACCGCTGGTACAACATGGGTCACGACTATTACCATCAGGACGGGGGCGAGGGCATGGATCTCTACCAAGTCGGCCCCAGCCGCGGCTGCGGCGGCACCGGCGTCTGGGACGGCACCCGGTTGCACGTCGGCCGCAACTTCGCCGGCTGGCGCATCCTCGCCAACGGCCCCGTGCGCGCGCAGTTCGAGCTCACTTACGACACGTGGATGGCCAACGGCACCATCGTCTCCGAGGTGAAACGCATCACCCTCGACGCCGGCCACCAGCTCAACCAGGTCGAGAGCACCTTCACCGTCCACGCCGGCCCCGCGAAGGAGATCACCGTGGGCCTCGGCCTGAACAAGAATCCCGCCGACAAGGGCCAGGAACCCGTCATCGCGGCCGACACCGATTCCGCCCTGGGCATTCGCACCCAGTGGGTCGCGCAGAAGACCAACGGCGAGCTCGGCACCGCCGTCATCGTGGCGGACCCGGCCTTCCAGGGTTTCGCCGAGGACGAACGCAATCTCCTCGTCCTCGCCCGGGCCGCTTCCGGGCAACCGTTGCGCTACGCCGTGGGTGCCGCCTGGTCGCGTGCCGGTGATATCACGTCGCGCGAAGCCTGGACTGCCTACGTCGCCGCATGGGCGCAGCGACTGCGCTCGCCTGTGAATGTCACGCTTGCCACCGAACCCTGATGCGTGTCGCGGCCGCCAGTCTCCTTTTTATTCTCGGTGCTGTTGCCGGCATCGCGGCGGATCGCCTCACCATCGTGGTTGGGCCGATCGGGGCGGATTTTCCCACGGTGCAGGCGGCGATTGATGCCGTCCCGGCCGACAACGCCGCGCGCCTCGTCATCGTCATCCAGCCCGGTGCGCACTTCGGCCACACCGTCCTCGACAAGCCCAACGTCACCCTGCGCGGCTCCGGTCCCGCCACGCTGCTCACCTACAACCTCGGCCAGGCGATCCCAGGCACCGACGGCCAGCCCATCGGCTGGCAGGGTGCCTCCGCCCTGCTCATCACCGCCGAGGCCACCGGCGCCATCATCGAGGACCTCACACTCGAGAACACCTACGGCAAGGGCATGCAGGCGCAGGCCTGCTCCGTGCTCGCCGACCGCGTGATCTTCCGCCGCTGCCGCATCCTCGGCTGGCAGGACACGATCCGGCTCGAGACCGGCCGGCAGTTCTTTGAGCGGTGCTACATTTCCGGGCACGTGGATTTCATCTACGGCGGCGCGACGGCGTGGTTCCAGGACTGCGAGATCCATTGCCGGGACCAGGGCTATATCGTCGCGCCGGCCACACCAGCGGACCGCGCGGGCCTCGTCTTCGCCGACTGCCGCATCACCTTCCCCTACGGCAACCCGCCCACCTACCTCGGCCGCCCCTGGCGCGAGTCGCCCAGCGCAACGTTCATCCGCTGCGAACTCGGCGCCGGCATCCGGCCCGAGGGCTGGAAAGAGTGGAACGTCAAACCGCCGCTCGTGCGCTTCGCCGAATACCAATGCACCGGCCCCGGCGCGGCCACCGCCGGCCGCGTCGCGTGGATCACCGCGTCGGCCGATCCCGCCCCGGCGGAGTTCACCCGCGAACGGGTGCTGGGGGACTGGCAGCCATGAAACACTCCGGGTCTTTCCTATTCTTCGTCCTCGCGCTCACCGCCTTCGCCGCGCCGACGCTGCCCCCCACGTTCAACGGCGCGTCGCCGCTCGAGTGGTCCACGCGCCTCGCGCAGTCCGAGATGAACCGCCGCGGCGGCACGTTGTTCAAGGACGGCGCCCCGCGCGCCCGCTGGGATTACACGACCGGCCTGTTCGCCCACGCGCTCCTGCAGACGAGCGCGCGCACCGGCGATGCGGCCATGGCCGATTACGCCGCGCGCCTCGTCACCTCCTTCATCGACGCCGAGGGCCGCATCGCGACCTACCGGCAGGAGGAGTTCAACATCGACATGGTCACGCCCGGCCGCGCGCTCCTGCAGGTTTACGAGCGCGACCCGCGCCCCGAGTGGAAGGCGGCGCTCGCCCGCCTGCGCCAGCAGCTCGCCCAGCAGCCGCGCACGAGCGAGGGCGGCTTCTGGCACAAGCTGCGCTACCCGCACCAGATGTGGCTCGACGGCCTCTACATGGGCTCGCCGTTCCTCGCGCACTACGGCCGCGTGTTCAACGAGCCCGCCGCCTTCGACGAGGTCGCCCGCCAGCTCCTGCTCATGGACCGGCACGGTTACGACCCCAAGACCGGTCTCTATTTCCATGCCTGGGACGAGAAGCACGCCCAGCCCTGGGCCGATCCCGCGACCGGGCTCTCGCCGAATTTCTGGGGCCGCGCGGTCGGCTGGTACGCGATGGCGCTCGTGGACTGCCTCGACGAGCTCCCGCCGACGCATCCCGACGTCGAGGCCATCAACGCCGTCCTCCACCGCGTCGCCGACGGCATCGTGCGCTGGCAGGACCCCGCGAGCGGCCTCTGGTGGCAGGTGCTCGACCAAGGCGGCCGCGAGGGCAACTACCTCGAATCCTCCGCCTCCAGCATGTTCGTCTACGCCCTCGCGAAGGGCATCAACCGCGGCTACCTCGCGCGCAGCCAGTACCTCGCCGCGGTGTCCCGCGGCTACGCCGGCCTCGTGCGCGATTGCCTGGAGACCGATGCGAACGGCGCCGTGAGCCTCACGCGCGTCTGCGAGGTCGCAGGCCTGGGCTACACCAATTCCGCCGGCCGTGCCCGCGATGGCTCGTTCGCCTATTACGTCAGCGAGCCCGTCGTCGGCAACGATCTCAAGGGCGTCGGCCCCTGCATCCTCGCCGGCCTCGAGGTGCAGCAGCTCCTCCTTGTCGCCGAACCGCCCATCGCCGTCCGCGGCTGGGGCGACTACGAGCGCCTGCTGGCGCGCATCGTCGCCCCGACGTTCCCCGACCGCGATTTCCCCATCACCGCCCACGGCGCGCAGCCCGGCGCCGAGGGCACCGCCGCGATCCAGGCCGCGATCGACGCCTGCCATGCGGCCGGCGGTGGCCGCGTCGTCGTGCCGGCCGGCGAGTGGCTCACCGGCGCCCTCCGCCTGCGCAGCGGCGTCAACCTGCACGTCGCCGCCGGCGCCACGCTCCGCTGGGTCTTCGACCCCGCGAAATACCCGGTCGTCTTCACCCGCTGGGAAGGCGTCGAGTGCATGAATTACTCGCCTTTCCTCTACGCCTTCGAGGCGGAGAACGTCGCCGTCACCGGTGCCGGCACGCTCGACGGCGGCGCCGACTGGGACACGTGGTGGTCTTGGAACGACAAGAAGCGTCCGCCCGTGAAGCAGAAGGCCGCGCGCGATGCCCTGTTCGCGCAGGCCGAGGCCGGTGTGCCGGTCGAGCAGCGGGTGTACGGGCCGGGCCATCACCTGCGGCCCAACTTCATCCAGTTCTATCGCTGCCGGAACGTGCTCGTCGAAGGCGTGAAGATCGTGCGCTCCCCGATGTGGGAGATCCACCCCGTGCTCTCGCGCAACGTCACCGTACGCGGGGTGACGATCATCTCCAAGGGCACCAACAACGACGGCTGCAACCCGGAGTCGTGCACCGACGTGCTGATCGAGGACACGCTCTTCGACACCGGCGACGACTGCATCGCCATCAAGTCGGGCCGCAACGCCGACGGCCGCCGCCTCGCGACACCCACGGAGAACGTCATCATCCGCCGCTGCACCATGCAGGACGGCCACGGCGGCGTCGTGCTCGGCAGCGAGTGCTCGGGCGGCATCCGCAATGTCTTCGTCGAGGACTGCACGATGGACAGCCCCAACCTCGACCGCGCGCTGCGCTTCAAGTCCAACGCTGTCCGCGGCGGCGTGCTCGAGAACGTCTTCCTGCGCAACGTCCGCATCGGCCGGGTGGCGGAGGCCGTGGTCACGATCGACCTGCTTTACGAGGAGGGCGCGGCTGGCGCGTTCCCCCCGACCGTGCGCAACGTGCAGCTCGAGCGGGTCACCAGCACGGCCAGCCCCCGCGTCCTGTTCATCCGCGGCTTTCCCGGCGCGACGATCGACGGGATCCGCATCCGCGACAGCGCGTTCAGCGACGTCAGCGCCGCCGACGTCGTGATCGGGGCCGGCCGCATCAGCTTCGAGAACGTCCGCGTCGGCCCCGCCGGCGAGGCCCGCCCCCTCAACTCCGTCGCCCCGCCCCAGTAAGCGCCTCCATCCCCATGAGCTCCTTCACCCAAATCAACGAACGCATCGGCCGCTACCGGTGGACCATCTGCGCGCTCGTGTTCTTCGCGACGACGATCAACTACCTCGATCGCAACGTCCTCGGCCTGCTCAAGCAGACGCTGTCCGACGACGGCGTGTTCGGCCTCGATAAGGCGAACCAGGAGCTCAACTACTCGACCGTCGTCATCTGCTTCCAGGTGGCCTACGCCGTCGGCATGCTCGCCGCCGGGCGGCTGATCGACTGGGTCGGCACGAAGGCCGGCTACGCCTATTCCCTGATCGGCTGGAGCCTCGCGGCCATCGGCCACGCCTTCGGCCACCACACGTGGAGCTTCGGCTTCTGGCGCGCGGCGCTGGGCCTGACCGAGGCCGGCAACTTCCCGGCGGCCAACAAGACCATCGCCGAGTGGTTCCCGAAGCGGGAGCGCGCCTTCGCCACCGGCCTGTACAACTCCGGCGCCAATGTCGGCGCGATCGTCGCCCCGCTGTGCGTGCCCTACATCGCCTCCGCCTGGGGCTGGGAGTGGGCCTTCATCCTCACCGGCGCCGTGGGCCTCCTCTGGCTCGTGTTCTGGTACCGCATGTACGACTCGCCCAAGGCGAAGCTCGCGAGCGGCCATCTCCAGCAGGCGGAATACGACCACATCCACAGCGATCGCGACGAGCAGGCGGCCGAGCAGGCCGGTCCGGCCGCCACCAAGGTCGCCTGGCGCGTGTTGCTCCGCTTCCGACAGACGTGGGCCTTCGCCATCGGCAAGTTCCTCACCGACCCCATCTGGTGGTTCTACCTCTTCTGGCTGCCGGCCTTCCTCGCCGGTGAGAACGCCCGCAAGATCGCCGCCTATATGGCGACGCATGCGGACTACACGGGCAACCCGGCCGATATCCCCGGCATCATCAGCTGGCCCTTCGCCGTCGCCGTCGTCTACACCGTGTCCACCGCCGGCTCGATCTTCGGCGGCTGGCTGCCGAAGCGCTTCATCCACGGCGGCATGGACGCCAACAAGGCCCGCAAGCTCGCGATGTTCCTCTTCGCGCTCGCGCCGCTGACCGTGCTCCTCGCGTCGCGGCTGGGGCAGATCAACACGTGGTTCGCGGTCGCCACCATCGCGATCGCGTGCGCGGCGCACCAGGCGTGGTCGGCCAACATCTTCACCACGGTCTCCGACATGTTCCCCAAGCGCGCCGTCGCCTCCGTCACCGGCATCGGCGGCATGGCCGGGGCCGTCGGCGGCATCCTCATCGCGCGCCTCGCCGGCCTGCTGCTGAAACACTTCGCCGCGATCGACAAGATCGAGCTGGGCTACGGCATCATGTTCGTCATCTGCGGCTCCGCCTACCTGGTGGCGTGGATCGTCATGCACCTGCTCGCCCCCCGCTTCAAGCTGGTCGAGCTCAAGGCCGATTGATCATGCGTCTGCGCGCGCTGCTCGCCACGGTGATTCTCCTGGGCGCGGTGCAGCCGCTCGCAGGCGCCCTGCGCTGGGCGGACGTGCCGCGCCAGCCCGACGCCTGGCACGCCACCGCCGAGGCGCGCGCCATCGCGGACAACGTCCTCCTCTACCAGGACGCCACCGGCGGGTGGCCCAAGAACCGCAACATGGTGCTC
>CAZGJB010000034.1:0-5431 GCA_964526145.1 uncultured Opitutaceae bacterium | reverse complement strand
CCTCGCAGGTGAGTGAGCATGTCATCGAGACCCGCCGCCGAGGCCGCGGCGCGGAAGCACGGCGTGCCCAAGGACGAAACGATGCCGACGATCGACAACGGCGCGACCCACACGCAGCTCCGCTTCCTCGCGCGGGTCATCACGGCCGGGGCTGGCACGCCGGCCGATCGCGCCGCCTTTGACCGCGGAGTCGCCTACCTGCTGGCCGCCCAGTACCTGAACGGCGGCTGGCCGCAGTTCCATCCGCTGCGATCAGGCTATTATTCGCACATCACGTTCAACGATGACGCCATGGTAGGTGTGCTTGGCGTGCTGCATGGCATCGCGCAGGGGCGGGCGCCGTTCGCGTTCGCCTCACCCGCCCAACGCGCCGAGGCCGCCGTGGCGGTGGCGCGCGGCGTCGACTGCATCCTGCGTTGCCAGGTCGTGATCGACGGCCAACGGACCGCGTGGTGCGCGCAGCACGACGAGCGCACCTTCGCCCCGGTCGCGGCGCGCACCTTCGAGCCGGCGACCCTCTCGGGCCTCGAGAGCGTCGGGTTGGTGCGCTTTCTCATGGCCGTGGAGCCCAACGCCGAGGTCGTGGCTGCGGTCGAGGGGGCGGTGGCGTGGTTCGAGGCGGTAAAGCTCACGGGTCTGCGTTACGAGCAGGTGCCCGATTCCACCCTGCCCAAGGGCTTTGATACGCGCGTCGTGCCCGATCCGTCGGCGCCGGCGTTGTGGGCGCGATTTTATGAATTGGGGACCAATCGCCCGGTCTTCACCGGCCGCGATGGCGTCGTCCACTACCGTCTCGAAGAGATCGAGGCCGAGCGCCGCGGCGGTTACGCTTGGTATGTCACGGCCCCGGAAAAGCTGCTGACCAAGGACTACCCGGCGTGGCGCCGGAGCCTCGATGCCTTCACCGTGGCCAACGCCGAGCGCAAGCTGCGGCCGCAATACCCGCAGATCCGCCGTCCCGACGCCACGCTGCCGGCCGGCGTCATCGCCCGCGAAGATCTCATTTACGCCCCGGGCCGCCAACTCGACCTCTACCTGCCAGCCGGCGTGGGTCCTCATCCGGTCGTGCTCATCGTGCACGGCGGCGGTTGGGACTCCGGCTCACGCGAGATGGAGCGGCCCTTTGCCCTGCAACTTGCCGCCCGGGGGTTCGCGGCCGCGCCGGTCAGCTACCGCCTCGGCAAGGCCGGGCGCTTTCCGGCGGCCCTGCACGACCTCAAGGCGACGGTGCGCTGGCTGCGGGCGCACGCGGCGGACCATGGCCTCGACCCGGCGCGCATCGGGGTCGTCGGCATGTCCGCCGGCGGACAGCTCGCCGCGCTCCTCGGCGCGACCAACGGCCGGCCGGAGTTCGAGGGCGCCGAGGGCGAGGTGACGACCGCGAGTGCGGTGCAGGCCGTCGTCGACATCGACGGTCTGGCCGACTTCACGGCTCCGGAGCTCGTGGCCCAGCAGGACGCCAAACCCAGCGCGCCCGTGCGGTTCCTGGGCGGCAAGTTCGACGAGCGCGCCAAGGTCTGGCGCGCCGCGTCGGCGCTGACGCACGCCGGGCCGCACAGCGCGCCCATGCTGTTCATCAACAGCACGGTCACCGACCCGATCCTGCCCGGCCGCGAGGCCATGCGCGACCGCCTGCGGGCCGCCGGCGTGGTGAGCGAGATCGTGGTTCTTCCCGACACGCCGCATCCGTTCTGGTTGTTTCACCCGCGGTTCGAGCCGACGGTCGATGCAACCGCGTCATTCCTGCGCGCCCGATTCGGCATGGCCAATCCGCCCGGCGACACCACCATGAGTTCAGCCTCCGTGACCATGTCCGCCACCGCCCCCGCTCCCTGGATCGCCGATCTCGGCGACGGCCGTTACCGCAATCCGGTCATCCACGCCGATTACTCCGACCCGGATGTCGTGCGCGTCGGCGACGACTTCTGGATGACGGCCTCGAGCTTCGGCCACGTCCCCGGACTACCGCTGCTGCATTCGCGGGACCTCGTGAACTGGACGCTCACCGGCCACGCGCTGCCGCGGCTCGTGCCCGAGGACGTCTTTCGCGCGCCGCAGCACGGCAAGGGCGTGTGGGCGCCGTCCATCCGGCACCACGGTGGCAAATACTGGATCTATTATCCCGACCCCGATTTCGGCCTCTACGTCATCACCGCCACCGACCCGCGCGGACCCTGGAGCGCGCCGGTGATGGTGCGGGCCGGCAAAGGCCTGATCGACCCGTGTCCGCTCTGGGACGACGACGGCCGCGTCTGGCTCGTCCACGCGTGGGCCAAGAGCCGCGCCGGCATCAACAACCGCCTCACGCTCCTGCGGCTGACCGCCGACGGCACGAGCGTCGAGGAGGACTGCGGGTTCATCATCGACGGCGACCAGTTTCCCGGTTGCTCGACCCTCGAGGGCCCCAAGTTCTACCGGCGCAACGGCTGGTATTACGTCTTCGCCCCGGCGGGTGGCGTGGCGGACGGCTGGCAGTCGGTCTTCCGCGCCCGCGACATCCGCGGACCCTACGAGCACCGCGTCGTCCTCGCCCGCGGCCAGTCGCCGGTCAACGGCCCGCACCAAGGCGCGCTCGTGGACACGCCGGCGGGCGAGTGGTGGTTCTGCCATTTCCAGGACAAGGGGCCCTCGGGCCGCATCGTCCACCTGCAACCCGTTGCCTGGCGCGAAGACTGGCCGCTCATGGGCACGGGCGTGACGACCGGCGATGCCACGGGCGAGCCCGTCCTCGTGCACGCCAAGCCCGCCCTCCCGCCGCAGCCCGTCGCGGTGCCGGCGACGTCGGATGATTTCGCCGCGCCGGCGCTCGCCCCGCAGTGGCAATGGCAGGCGAATCCCGGGACCGACTGGTACGTCCTCGGCGCGCGCCCCGGGGTGCTGCGCCTGTTCGCGCGGCCCGGACCGGCGGCCGACAACCTCTACGACGTGCCGCACCTGCTGCTGCAGAAGTTCCCGGCATTGGATTTCACCGTCACGACGCAGGTCGCGCTTTCGCCCAAGTCCGCGGGTGTGAGCGCAGGGCTGATCGTTTTCGGTTACGACTACGCGTGGCTTGGCCTGCGGGCGACGGCGGACGGCGTGCAGTTGGTCCAGGATGTGAGGCTGGACGCCGCGGAAAAGGCCAGCGCGCAAACCACCGTCGTGCAGCCCAAGGTGGACGGTCCCGTCTGGCTGCGGGTCACGATCACCGAGGGGAAGCAGTGCCGCTTTGCCTGCAGCCTGGACGGCAAGCAGTTCGCGCCGGCCGGTGTCACCTTCACCGCCAAACCCGGCCGCTGGGTCGGCGCCAAGGTGGGACTATTCGCGCTTGGCCAGCCGGACGCTCCGGCCACCGGCTGGGGCGATTTTCATCGGTTCGAAGTCACTCCGCCGCTATGAATCCAAGGCATTCCATCACAGATGTACACAGATCGACACGGATAAAATCCGAGCTCTGCCATTTGTTCTGAATCCGTGTTCATCTGTGTGCATCTGTGGTTAATGATCAGCTAGAAATCCCCTCTCCATGAACCCTGCCAACTATCTCACCTCCCTCTTCGGTCTCACCGGCAAGGTGGCCGTCATCATCGGCGGCACGGGCGAACTCTGCGGCGCGATGGCCGAGGGCCTCGCGGGTGCGGGCGCCGAGGTCGTGCTCGTCGGGCGCAACGCCGACAAGGCCGCCGCCCGCCTCGCCAAGATCACCGCCGCCGGCGGCAAGGGTTGGTTCCACGCCGCCGAGGCCAGCAGCAAGGCCGAGCTCGAGGCCCTGCGTGACGCCGTGCTGCAGAAATCCGGCCGCATCGACATCGTCATCAATGGCGCCGGCATCAACTCCGCCACGCCCTTCCTCGACATCACCGAGGAGGAATTCGACCGCATCGTGCGCGTCAACCTCAAGGGCGTCTTCCTCGGCTGCCAGGTCTTCGGGAAGCACCTCGTCGCGGCGGGGCAGGGCGGCTCGATCATCAACCTCGGCTCCATGTCGGGCGTCGTGCCGCTGTCGCGCGTCTTCACCTACTCGGCGACCAAGGGCGCGGTGCACAACCTCACCCTCAACCTCGCCCGCGAGTGGGCCCCGCACAAGGTGCGCGTCAACGTGCTCGTCCCCGGCTTTTTCCCCGCCGAGCAGAACCGCAAGGTGCTCACGCCGGACCGCGTCGCGAGCATCATGGGCCACACGCCGATGAAGCGCTTCGGCGAGGCCCGCGAGCTCATTGGCGCCACCCTTCTCCTCGCC
The DNA here is from genome assembly GCA_964526145.1 of uncultured Opitutaceae bacterium. Lineage (GTDB taxonomy): Bacteria > Verrucomicrobiota > Verrucomicrobiia > Opitutales > Opitutaceae > UBA2377. The sequence continues at coordinate 1,212 of CAZGJB010000034.1, read as the reverse complement.
TCCGACGCCGCCGGCTCCTTCATCACCGGCGAGGAACTCATCGTCGACGGCGGCTACCACGCGATGACGATCTGAACCCGGCTTTTGCCTTCCGTCCCCATGCCCTCGATCAACGCATTTCTCCTGCAGCACAACCTGCGCATCGCGCAGAACCCCTGCATCTCGCCCGACTTCTGCCTCGACTGGCCGGCGCTCAGCGCGCGGCTGGTCTCCGGGGCGCCGCTGCAGGAATGGTCGAAGAGCCGCTTCGACACCGCCGCCGGCGCGTGGACCCTCATCGAGGATCCGGCCTCCGGCGACTGCGCCTGGCGCCTCGAGGCCCGGCAGCCCGGCCACGCCGTCGGCATCCTCGATGGCGGCATCGCCCTCAGCGGCGAACTCGCGGTCTTCCCCGCCACCTGGGCCAACCTGCTCAAGCTGAAGAACCTCATCCAGGAGCACGACCCGGAGTCGACGATCTTCCCGACCGCCACGAAGCAGCTCGGCCGCAGCACCCTCGGGGTCGGCGCGCGCTTCACCACGCTGCACTGGCCCGCCGTCGAATGGGCCATGAGCGCGCTCGAGCTCGGCGTCACCGCCAACCAGAACTCGATCCCGCGCGAGCTCGTCTACGATGTCGACGCCATGCTCGCCGGCCGGCTCGACACCGTCCCGTTCCCCTTCATCGGCACCAGTGTTCCCGAGGGCCACCAGGGCCAGAGCGTCGAGGGCATGAGCCACGGCTGCGTCCTTTCCAAGCTCAAGACCGGCTTCCATCGCCGCCGCATCGCGTGGTCGTTCAACGCCGACCACCAGCCCATCGGCGGCAAGTTCGACGACCGCGAGGACGCGCTCGTCCGCGGCTGCCTGCTCGCGAGCTACATCACCTTCGACCTCTCGCCGGAGCTCGCGCTCAACCGGCCGGCGACGCTGGCCGACCTGCCGCCCGACACGGTCGCGCGCACGCGTCAGCGCGTCGCCGCCGCCGGGCTCACCCTCGACGACGCGGCCTGCAACCAGCTCCTCGTCACCGTCTGGCCCGCGCTGCTCAAGATGAAGCGCCGCGACGCGAAGTACGCCGCGGCCCGCGCCGCGGCCTTCACGACCGCCGCCGGCCGCGCCTACCTGCGCGAGCTGTCGATCGACGAGCTGCCCGGCCTCACCACGCCGGCGACCACCGCCGTCATGCTCGCGCTCTGCGAGATCCTCGGCATGCCGGTGAACTTCATCGCC
>CAZGJB010000033.1:0-19206 GCA_964526145.1 uncultured Opitutaceae bacterium | reverse complement strand
CTTGGGGTTGGGGCTGATGCAGCCTGCCGGCATGGCTCCCGAACTGTGGCTACAGTCCAACCTCAAGGCTAGAAGGGCCGTGGTCATGTCGTGGACTGCGCTGAGTGGAGGGGCGGGTCTCCGCCTGGCACTGATCTGGAATGGAGCAGGTTTGACCGCCTTCGCTTGGGCAGGAATTGCGGAAGGGTTTGGAGCCTGCCTCCTTTCCTGGTGGGCGGGGCGTCTTTGTGGTATGCCACGACTGGAATGGGGAAGATTTTGGCCAAAGGACTTTAGGCTGCTGGCAGAGTCGTGGCCGCTCCTCTTGGCGGGCGTCACTGTGATGCTCTACATGAGGATAGACATGATCATGCTGCGGAATATGACCGATGAGCGGACGGTCGGCATCTATGCCGCATGCGTGCGGCTCAGCGAAATATGGTATTTTATACCCTCGGTGCTGGCGGCGAGCGTGCTGCCGACGTTGTTGCGCAATCGCAAATCCGGCGAAGGGGATTATGCGCGAGCGATGCAAGGATACTATGATTTAAGCGCTGCGCTTGCCTACGGCACCGCCTTGCTCACCACGTTGGTGGCAACGCCGCTGGTTCGGCTGGCATATGGTCAGGAATATATCGCGGCGGCTCCCGTGCTCGCCTGGCATGCTTGGGCCGCGGTCTTTGTTTTCCTTGGCGTGGCCCGCACGCAGTTTCTGGTGAATGAAAATCTCAGTCGATTCCACCTTCTTTCAACTGGAGCGGGGGCGGGGTGTAACATCCTTCTGAATTATTGGCTCATTCCGGCCCATGGTGCGCTGGGGGCGGCGTGGGCCACCCTGGTCAGCTATGCCCTGGCGGCATGGGGCGCTACTTGGCTGCATCCAAAGGCGAGGATGAATGGCGCAATGCAGACTCGCGCGTTGCTCGTCCCTGTGCTGGGGTGGCGCTACTTTCGGCGCTAATGAATCCGCTCACCTCCAACCCGCTGCCGCCGCAGTCCCCATCATTGCTGAGGTTGTCGGAGTGGTGGACCGCATGCATTCGTCCGATTCGGGCCTTGCGAGCAATTGCCGGAGTCATCAAGGGTGGCCATGGCCACTGGCGGAGCGCTCGGTTGCACCGCCCCGTGGATGCCCGGGGTGATCCGCTACCATGGTTCACCTATCCAGCCATCGAGTTTCTGGCGCAGTTCGACTACAGGCAGAAGCGCGTTTTCGAATTTGGCGCAGGTAACTCGACACTCTTTTGGGGTGCACGGGCCCGAGCGGTCGTCAGCATCGAGAATGACGAAAACTGGCATGGTCATCTGGCGGCCCGAATCCCCGCCAACGTTCGTTTGGTTTACGTGCCACAGCCGGCAGCCTATGTGTCCAGCCTGGGTGAACAGGAAGGAGATTTTGACGTGATTGTGGTGGACGGGATCGAACGCCTGGCATGCTGCCGAGCCGCCACCGCCAAGCTGCGGGCCGGCGGTCTGGTCATTCTGGATAATGCAGACTGGCATACAGGTTGTGCGGCAATTCTGCGGCAGGCCGGATTGCTGCAGGTCGACCTGACCGGCTTCGGTCCGGTCAATGGCTACGCTTGGACGACGTCGTTCTTCTTCCATCGTGCCTTTGACTTCCCAAATCGGGGAGTGGTCCGGCCACTCCCTGGCATCGGCAGCATCCCCCGCGTGGTGGACTAGGCATGAGCGCATGGACTAAATTGCGCAAACGTGCCGGCCGGTGCCTGCGCACGGCATTTGAACTGGCAGGATCCGACCGTATGTCATGCCCGGCCCTGCACGGGCTTGACCGGAGATTGCAGCAATGGCTTCACCACCGTGACGGCTACTACGTGGAGGCTGGCGCCAATAATGGCTTCAAGCAAAGTAACACCTATTTTTTCGAGAAACGGCGCGGCTGGCGCGGCGTGCTGGTCGAACCGGTGCCATGGCTTGCCGAGGAATGTCGATTGAACCGACCTAAATCTCGGGTCTATGCCGCCGCCCTGGTGCCGTTCGGGTATGCCGACGCGACCATCCGACTCGACTTCTCGGATCTCACCTCAAGCGTGTCGGGTGCGTTCGCTGATGAAGCCTTCCGCCGCGACCACCAGCGGCATGGCCTCAAAGTCCAGGCAATCGACCAGCATCATTCGTTTGAGGTTCCGGCCCGAACGCTGCAATCCATCCTCGATGAGGCGCAGGCTCCGCATGATTTCGACCTCCTCTCGCTTGATGTGGAAGGATTCGAACCTGCCGTATTGGATGGCTTGGACCTCAGTGTTTATCGGCCGCGCCATATCTTGGTCGAGATCTGGGATCGCGCCAAAATCCACGTCCGTCTGGATCCGTTTTATCAGACTGAGGCGATTTTGTCTGCGACCGGCAGATACGAGGATGTCCTCTTCGTTCGTCGATCCGTCATATGATCGCGGCATCCCTTATTATTCCCAATCGCAACAACTCGCGATTCCTTCGGCAGTGTCTGGATTCTGCGCTCGAGCAAACCCGACCCTTTGCCGAAATAATTGTCGTGGATGACGGGTCAACCGACGATTCGATCGCGCGCATTCGGGAGTACGAGGAACGGCACGATCGAGTGCGTCTGGTCCGGTCGCCGGTTTCCCGCGGTGTTTCGCAAGCCCGCAATGTTGGTGTGGATGTCGCAACCGCCCCATATGTGACTTTTCTTGATGCTGATGACTTTTTTTGGAGTCCCACCAAGAATGAACACGAGCTCGGTGTAATTGAGGCTAGCTTGCCGGTTCAGGACGTTGTCGCGTTTTCGGATGTTCGCCTGGTTTCGGTGTGCGGGGACGATCTCGGGTTGGTTTCCGGCCAGCGGAAGGTGCGGGAAGGTCGAATCTTCAGGGACCTACTCTTCCTGAGTTGCTTGATTCCGCGTGACTTCACCTATCCGCGCCACCTCCACGCCTTAGTCGGAGGATTTGACGAATGCCTCAACCTTTACGAGGATTGGGACTTCAAGCTGCGTCTCGCGCGGAGGGTCCAATTTCGCTACACGGGGTCGGTGGGCGTGGCCTACCGAAGCAATCCCGCCGGGCAATCCCGCGTGCCGTTGGATCGGCATTATCGGGCTCTGCGCGCAGTCATTCGACGAAACACCGCCCATTTCCCTAGGACGGAGCGCCTGTGGGTCCGTTCGCTTGCGCATATCGGCGTCTTGCGATTTCTAAGGGGAGCAATCTGGACATGGCTGAAGCAGCAAACCCTAACCTAGGAAGCGATCTATTCGCCGAGGCCGAGGCTTGGCGGAGCAAGGCTGCTGGCTGGCTCGGCGCGAAGGCGCAGCTGCTGCATGTCAGCACGCACTCCACCGACGCCAGAGTTTACCGGCTGGGTCTGCGGATCCTGAAAGTCCGCCGTTTGACCCCGGCTACGGTGCACCGCCGTCCCAATTCCTTGGAGGATGAGTTTCAACGACTGCGGCAAATCTCAACCGGGCCCGGCATGCCCTGGAGCCTGCCCCGGGCAGTGCGATATATTCACGAAAGCGGTTGGGAAGCCCTGGAACTCACGGCGATCGAGCCGCCTCCGCTTTCGGACCCGGTGCTTTCGCCGCGACGGGAGACATGGCGCGAATTCGGAAGACTGGTTTGGGCCGTTTGGCGATTGAATGGCGCGGGTATCTCGCATGGAGATCTGACGCAGGCTAACGCCGGTCTGAATCCCGCGGGGCAAATGGTCCTGCTGGATTTTGACCAAGCGGTTCGCGCTAGTTCGATTCGATGCTTGCTGCGCGATTTCCTTGGAGTGCCCTGCGCGGACCAACCGGCCCAGTACACCTTGTGGGATCGGGCATCCCGGTTGCCGGGCCTTGGTTGGACCAGTCGAATTTCCGCTTTTCGCCGCCGGCTGCGCCGCTGGCGCAAGCACCTTCCTCCGACGGAGGGTGGCCTTGTTGCGCGAGCCGAGGTTCGAGGCGATCCGGCACTGACAAGACTTGCTGAATGCTGGCAGAACGCGGCCACCTCGGGAGCCAACAGCCCGGGTGCAGGCATATCCTATTACTCACTTGATGTTCGCGGTTTTCATCTACCGGGCGAGCGACCTTGGCCGATGCGCTGGGAGATGCTTGCGCAGAACATCAACTTCACGGGCCGACATGTGGTCGAACTGGGCTGCAATTTGGGTCTGCTGAGCCTACATGCTCGAGCCACCGGCGCCGCGGCTGTAATTGGGGCTGATCACAACCAAGGCGTGGTTGAAGCCGCGCAAGCCCTTGCCGGATTGCTCGGACTCGAAGCCAGATTTGAAAAAGTGGATTTTGACCGGGATTCCGATTGGGAAGCGCGTTTGGGTGCAGGCGATTTGGTCACGGCGCTTTCGCTGACCTATTGGCTGCGAGATAAGGACAGGCTTTGGCGCTATCTCGCCAGATTTCGTGAGGTGGTCTTTGAAGGTCATGAGTCTCCTGTGGAGGTGGAGAATCGATTGCGCGCCGCACAATTCAACCGGATCGCCCGATTGGGCGTTTCCGAGCGTGGTCGTGTGTTGTTTCATGCCGTTAAGGCCTGACGCCCCGTCCCGTTGCTCCTTCGTCAAATGCCATGCAACCGAACTGGCTTAGTATCATAACCATCACCAAGGATGACCCCGTCGGTTTGGCGCGCACTCTGGGCAGCACCGCCATCTGGCGTCACAAGGCAGGAGTGCAACAACTCGTGGTCTATTCGGGAGTAAAGCCGATGGTGGAGGTCGGCCAGGCTCTGCGCCTTCACGCCCAAGAATCGACGGGCATTGCGGCCGCCTTCAACGAAGGTCTTGCCCTTGTCCGGAGTCAATGGGTCTGGTTCCTAAACGGTGGCGATGCGGTACACGAGGAGCTGGATCCTTCCTGGTTGCTGGCACTCCTGGCGAATTCGCGGGCCGACCTGGTGGTTGGAGGCATCCATTATGACGGTGATTTGTCACCCCGACCTGTGCCGTCGCTCAGCCATCAATGGCCGCTCTTGGAGTGCTGGCTGCCGCATCCCGCAACGCTGGTGAAAAGGCAGATCCTGCTTCAGGCGGGAGGCTTCGATACCGGCTTCACAATCGCAATGGATTATGACCTTTGGTTCCGCTTGCTTAAGGGCGGTGCGACCATGGATGTCATCTCGGTGCCATTGGCACGGTTTGATCCCAGGGGCCTGAGCCAGCGCGCTGACTGTCGCCATGTGGTACGCAGGGAAGAAGCCCGGTTGATTCTGCGGAACTGGCGGTCATTGCTGGGTGGGTTGCTTCGTCTGGCCGGCCGCACCTTCCGCCGCCTGCTTTGGTCGGTCCGTCACCGCACAAGCAACAGTCAGCCGCCTCCGACGCATGGCTAGCTGCGACGTCAGTGTTGTGGTCCGCAGTTGTGGCCGTGCGACCTTGCTCCGACGCGCATTCGCTTGTCTGGAGGCCCAGACACTGCCGCCCAAGGAGGTTATCCTGGTTGCCATTGGCACCGATGGAATTGAAGCAGCGGCGACGGCGCCAGCGCCCCTATGTATGCAGTCGATTCCGGTGCCAGATGGACGCATAAGGGGCGGGGCCCTGAATGATGGTGTCCGTGCATCGCAAGCACCGTGGGTCGCTTTTCTGGACGATGACGACACTTGGTCTCCGACATTTCTGGAGGAGATGACCAACGTGGCGGTGGCGCAAAAGGCCAAACATAATTTCGGAGGGGTTGTCTGCCGAACCGAGGCGGTGTACGAGCGGGTGGAGTGCGAGGTCGTGACGCAATGCGGTCGCGAAGCTTTCAATCCACAGTTGGAACGGGTGAGCGCTGAGGGCTTGTTTCAACAAAACTGCTTTACAATCAATGCCGCGCTCTGGCGCCGAACAGTGTTTGAAGCGGTTGGAGGTTTTTCCGAGGTGCTGCCCGTGCTGGAGGATTGGGATTTCAACTTTCGGGCGGCGGTGAGATTTCAAATCGCCGTCCTTCCGCGCATGCTGGCCTGCTACCATATGCGGCCCCGGACGGATCCCTTGCCCAATACGCGGATGCGTGATCACGGGCGGGTTGCTGCACGACTGCAGCGTGAATGGTTCAAAGCCGACCTGCTCGGTTCCTGCTCCAGTGTCGGCCGCTGGCGGCAACGGATCTGGATGGCCGGCGCCTCATTATCACGCGGCCGGGCCCGCTTCGGAAACTGGCGACGCTGGAAGTCACTCTGAACTCGCCATGGGTACATCGCATCACGCCTCGGAATTGATGAGTGGGCGCGGCCTTTGTGCGGTGGTCGTGACTTATCAACCGGATGATGATGTAGTGGATAATCTACTCACTTTGGTGCGGGAATGCGGGCGGGTCTTGGTCGTAGACAATGCCTCGCTCCTGGAAAAGCAGACGGCGATGGCAGTCGTGCCGGGCGTGACCCTGCTACCGCAGAAGGAGAACATCGGGCTGGCCGCGGCTTTAAACCTCGGCCTAACGCAGGCGGCGGAACTTGGCTGCGAATGGGCCGTGACCTTCGACCAGGACAGCCGACCGGAACCGGGGATGGTGTCCTGCCTGTGGGAGGCGCATAGGGCCATGCCCGGAGCGATGGTCATAGGTCCACGCATCCGCGAGGAGGGTGGGGTGGATGATGCCAGCTACCGTTGGCTTCGCCGCCACGAGCGCTGGCCCGGACTGTTTCGCATGGTGCGTTCCACAACGGCCGGATTGCCCGCGGTTACCATCCTGGTGACTTCAGGTTCAATGGTGGAATTGGCGACTTGGCGACGCCTGGGCAAATTCGATGCCGGGCTGTTCATCGACTACATCGACATCGATTACTGCCTTCGAGTTGTGCGCGCAGGCTTCAGTGTCGCGGTGGCCGGTGGGAAGGCCGCCGTCCTGCACCACCGATTGGGGGCCAGGCGGAAGCAAGTGTTTGCGGGACGCGACTTCCGCCCCATGCACCATGCGCCATTCCGGCATTACTACATGGCCCGCAATCGTGTTCACATGTGGCGGCGGCATGCGTGGGCGGTACCGCATTGGGCGGCGTTCGACCTGAGCTTCGCGCTCTACAACTACACGCGGGTGCTGCTGTTCGAGGACCAACGCTGGGAAAAGGTGAAGGCTATCGTGCGCGGCACGTGGCACGGACTCCTTGGCCGTACAGGGCCGATGCCGCCGTGAACGCCGCCGACATTCCGTTGCTCTCGGTCATCATCGTCGCGTACCGGTCGCGCGGCGAACTGCCGGCCTGCCTGGCCTCGATCCCGCGCCAACTCGCGGGGCGGACGGTCGAGGTTGTGGTCGTGGACAACTCCCGCGATGCCGACGGCACTGTCACTTGGCTGAAAAAGGATTTCCCGTCGGTCGATGGTGTCGTGCCGGAGGCGAACCTCGGCTTCGGTCGTGCCAACAATCTCGGGTTTCGCCGCACCACGGGCGAGTGCGTGCTCTTCCTCAACCCCGACACCATCGTGAACGAGGCTGCGCTCGCGCAGTGCGTGCAGCGGGTGCTGGCCGAGCCGACAATCGGGCTCGTCTCGCCACGCCTCGAACTCGCCGACGGCACCATGGACCTCGCGTGCCGGCGCTCCGTGCCGTCGCTTTGGGACGGGTTCTGCCGCGCCGTTGGGTTGGCGGCGGCGTTTCCGCACACTGAGCTCTTCGCCGGCTACAACCTCACGCATCTGCCGGCGGACGGCACCTACGACGTCGGCATGATCAACGGAGCGTTCATGCTGGGGCGCCGGACCTTCCTCGCCGAAATCGCCGACCCGGCGGGCGCGGTTTTTGACGAGCGTTTCTTCATGTACGGCGACGACATCGACCTGTGCATCCGCGTCGGTGCGGCCCGCCGGCGCATCGTTTACGACGGCAGAGTGTGCATCACGCACCTGAAGGGTGTCAGCGTGGCGAAGGAATACGAGGCCATGTCGACTGCGATCTTCGACGCCAACCGTGATGTCTATCTGAAGCACTTCGGCGCGACGACCCTCGCGCGCTGGAAGTGGCGCCTGGCTTTCGGGGCGTGGAAGCTCGCCGCGCGGTTGCGTGCAACGAGGCGCGGCCGCCGCCACGTACAGCCGGCGTGAGGACGACCGGTCCTTAGTACGCGTTTCGCCAGCGCACGAACGTCAGCGCCAGGATCTGAAGGTCGAGCCACAGCGACCAGTTCTCGATGTAATAGATGTCGTGCTGGATGCGCTGGGCGAGGTCGGTGTCGCCACGCAGGCCGTTGACCTGCGCCCAGCCGGTCATGCCGGGCTTCACGAGGTGGCGCGGCAGGTAGTGCGGGATCTCGTGCGCGAGGCGGTCGACGTGCACGGGCCGCTCGGGCCGGGGGCCGACTAGGCTCATGTCGCCGCGCAGGACGTTCCAGAATTGCGGGATCTCGTCGAGATTCCACCGCCGCATGAAGGCGCCAAGGCGCAGGATACGCGGGTCGTTGCGGGCCGTGCTCTGGCGGGCGTCGTCCTGGGCCGCGGCCTCGGGCTGCATGCTGCGGAGTTTCCACAGTGTGAACGTCCGGTGGCCGGCGCCGACACGAGTCTGGCGGAAGAAGATCGGGCCGTCGGGTGACTCGCGCTTGATCAGGAGGGCGAGCAGCGCGACGACCGGAGCGCCGAGGATGAGACCGGTGGTCGCGCCGACGAGGTCGACCCCGCGCTTGAGTGCACGGTTGAAGAGCTGGCCGATGGCGAGTTCCTCGACGCCGAGGACCGGCAGGCGACCAATGGTCTGGAGGCGGAGCCCGCTCAGGAGAATCTGGAACGACGACGGGATGACCTTCCACTCCGTGTAGGTGCGCTCGCAGGTCTCGACGGCACGGACCATCAACTCGCGCGGGAGATCCGAGCGGGCGGCGATGAGGACGTCGATCTGGTGCGTCCGCAGCGCAGCCTCGAGGTCAGCCAAGGTTCCGATCGCCTCCGTCGGCGCGGACTCCCCGGGGAGCGGGATGGCGCCGCAGAAGCGGTAGGGGTGAGCCGGAGACTGATCGAGTTCCGTGGCCAGCGCCCAGGCCTCGTCGTTCCAGCCGAGGACGGCGACACGCTGCCGGAGCCGGTCGCGCCAGGCCGGATGCGTGAGGGCGCTGTAGAAAACCGTGCGCCAGACAAACATCGCCACGATCACGCAGACATATGCGATGGTCACGTACAGGCGCGAAATGGGTGGCTCGAACTTGAGCACGAGCGACAACCCGAGATACGCGGCGAACCAGAGCGTCGTGCCCTTGATGATGAGGCTGAAGCCCTGGAACTTCCGAAGCAGCAGGCGCTCGGTGTAGAGATTCAGCTGCGCGTAAACGCCGATCAGGAATGCGACGCCCACCAGCAGCAGGGGCAGGTACGCCGTGAAGGTCGCATCCGGCACGTCGATGCCCAGGCGACCGAGCGGAGAGAGGTACCGCAGCCAGTAGCCGACCGCGAGGGCACCGAACGCGACGAGCGTGTCCCCGAGCACGAGGGCGGCGGGGAGGACAACCTTGCGCAGGCGGGCGGCTTGCGGCGCGTTCATCGGGTGGAGGGTTCGGCGGGCAGCCGCGCGAGTAGCTCGCGGGCCGGGACCCAGCCTCGCGCCGGAAACACGGTGGAGGCAAACGCGGAAACCACCCGCGGGCGAGTCCGCACGGCGAGGTCGGTCAGGACCGGGCCGTCGGGGTGGAGGGCGAGTACCCCGTAGCCCGAGCGGGCGGATTGGATCGCCACGACCAGGTTCTCCTCGCCCTCGGGACCGGCGGCCAGGAAGCCGTGGACATCAGGCGCGGGGTGCTGCGCCGCCCGACGGGCCAGCGCGGCGCTGAAGGCGGGATCGCGCGCGGCCAGGCGGCTGAAGTCTCCCGGGGATTGCTGCCAGGTGTCCAGAAGCCGACCCCACGGATAGGCGCGAACGCCGGGTGCTGGGGATTGGCCTTGTTGCAGCGCAATCAAACTCGCGACGAAATCCTGCGTCTCCCGCGTCGGTGCGCCCGTCGGCAGCGGATCGCCTTCGTCCCACCAACGCCAAAGCGTGCTGACGTAGGTTGCAGTGGGATGGGCTGGAGCGAGTTCATCGAGAATTGCGGCCGCCTCGCGGGCGACGCTCGGCCGGAAGACTGCGAGTTCCGGGTGCGTCCATTGCGGAGAGGTGGCGGCGAAGGGATCGTTGACCCATTCGAGGGCAAAGGCGCGGACGGCGGCGGCATTTTCCCGTTGGGCGCGCAGGGCAAGCCCGAGTCCGAGGTAGGCGCCGCTGCGGTGCGGGGCCAGAGCGAGGGTCGTGCGAAAGTGGTTGGCTGCCAGGCGCGGGGCGCCGGATTCGAGCGCGAGCCACGCCAGATTGAAGTGGGCGAATTCCGTGAAGCACCCGGCAGCGAGCGAGAGCCGAAGGTGCTCCGCCGCCGTCGTGGCGAGGCGCTCGCGCTCGGTCGCGTCGACACTGGCGGCACGCATCGCCAGCAGCCGACCCGCGAGCTGATGCCGATAATAGGGATCGTACGGTGCGCGCGCGGCTGATTGTTCCAGGGACGTCACCGCATCCGCGAGCCGGTTTTCGCCGAGAGCAGTGAGCGCTTGTTCATACGCGATCCGGGCGAAGAGATCGCGTCCGGTCTGGGCGCAGGGCACGATCAGCGCCGCCATCGCGAGCCAAGTCACGGTCCGCCGTGTCCAGGCGCCGACTGCCCGACGCCCCGCCGGCGCGCCGCCGAGGAGGCAGAGATTGACGGCGAGCGCGGCGGTGAAGAACGGCAGGTCGAGCTGGTGATCGGTGAGCGCGAAGCTCCCGTAAGCCAGCAGGGCGAACGCGGCCGTGAGAGCGATCGGCTCGGGCGCACGGACGAGGCCGGACATTTGCCGAAGGACGTCGCCCACGATCAGCGCCAGCGCCACCAGACCGACGATCCCGAGCGTGGCCCAGAGTTGCATCGGGGTGTTGTGCACCTGCAGGACGTTGTCCACACCGCCGGTCAGCTCGGCGCGAACCCGGGGAAAAGCCAGCGGCACGGTGCCGGGTCCCCAGCCCAAGAGCGGGCGTTCGGCGCCCAAGTGCCAGCCTGCGGTCAGCATCGCGCTGCGCTGTGTGTTGCTCTCGCGGGCGATGTCGCTCCAGCCGCCGCCACGGGCGAGCTCGCGCAGACGGGGATTGCCGGCGATGGCCCCGGCCAGCAGCACGCAGGCGACGACGACGACCAAACCCTTTGTGCGACGAGACCACGGGGCACGGAGCAACGTGAAGGCGACCGCCAGCGCGCCCGTGCCGCCCAAGGCAAGCACCGCCGCGCGGCTGCTCGTCGTCAGCAGCGCGGCGCTGGCCGCCACCGCGGCCAGACCCCAGGCGAGCCGGCGAATCCCACTGGCTCGCCACGCAGCGTACACCAGCCAGGGCAGGCTGAGCAGCATGGCGCCGGCGGTGTAGTTCGAATGACCGAACGGCACGTCGTTGCGCACGAGCCAGCTGACGCCGGCGGACATCCAGCGCCAGCCTACCAGGCTGACGAGCGCGACGACGGCCGCGGCGCTGGCGAGGCCCGTGACCAGCCGTTGGCGTTTTTCCTGCGCATCACCCGCGGTGATCCAGGCATGAAGCCAGAAGAACAGCGCAATGCCGCCCACCGTCGGCCACACCCGCGGCAGGCTGAGGGCGGCGAACGGACTCAGCGCGGCCGCGGCCAGGGTTCCGCCGCCGAGGAGCAGCAACCCGGAAGTCAAGACCCGTCCGGGATTCCGCCATGGGATCCCCTCAGCAAGGAGCGCGATCACCGGGGCGAGCCAAAGCAGCCAAAGGAGCGGATGCCAGGGCCAGGTGAACTGCCGCGTGCCGGAAGGGTGGGCGAGGGTGAGGGCCAAGGCGCCGACGGCGGCCGCCGCCAGCAGGCGGGCGGGCCAGGTTCGGGCAAAGGGCAGCGGGGGCGTGGTCACTCGGCGACGCGGAAACGATCCGCACCGCAGTGTCGCTTTTTGTCCCGGCCCGGCGCAAGCGCGGAGCAAGGCAACCTTGACGGTCGGGTGTGGCGCGCCGCAGGCTTGGGCATGACTGAAACCGCCCCAGCCGGCCGCCGGCTCAAGTTCGCGATCCTTGGGTTCATCGGCTTGGTCGGGCTCGTCGGACTATGGGTGGTCTGGCGTGCCTACGGCGGCGAGCTCAAGCCGCTGTTCCTGCAGGCGCTCGAGCGCATCCGGGCACTGGGGCCAGTTGCCTTCTTCGGCCTAATGACGCTCCTGCCCGCAGCGGGCTGTCCCATGTCGGTCTTCACTCTCACTGCCGGACCCCTGTTCGGTCCCGTACTCGGCATGCCGGTGGTGTTGGTACTCGTGTGGATCAGCATCGCGCTCAACCTTTCGCTTTCCTACTGGCTGGCCCGTTATGCGATGCGCCCCTGGCTCACCCGGATTTGCGGCTGGCTCGGTTACAAACTACCGGAAATCCAGACGGATGACCTGCGCGGGGTGGTTATTCTCGTGCGCGTGACTCCGGGCCCGCCTTACGCGCTGCAGAATTATTTGCTGGGCCTCGCCGGCATCCCGTTCTCGGCCTATTTCTTCACGTCCTGGGTGATCACTTCGCTGTATTCGTGCGCGTTTGTGATCTTCGGCGACGCGATCATGCAGGGGCGCGGGCGCATGGCCCTCATGGCCTTCATGCTGTTCACGGCCCTGACCGTTGCGGTCCAGTTGCTGCGGCGGCATTACCAGAAGCGACCAAAACCGCAGCCATGAGCCGGCGGGAGGAGTCGTTGTTCGGCGGGACGGACGACCGGGTCGAGTCGGTCACCGAGTTCACCCGCCGTGTGAAGGTGCTCCTCGAGGGCGGCATCCGGCCCTGCTGGGTGCGCGGCGAGGTGTCGAACCTGCGGGCCCAGGCCAGTGGCCATGTGTATTTTTCGCTCAAGGATGCCGGGGCGCAGTTGAGCGCCGTGCTCTTTCGTGGCGACGCGGCCCGGCAGTCGGTCAAGCTCCGCGACGGACTGCAGATCGTGGTTTACGGTGAAGTCAGCGTCTACGAGGCGCGCGGACAATACCAGCTGATCGTCCGCGCGGTCATCGAGGACGGCGTCGGCCGGCTGCAGCGCGAGTTCGAGGCGCTGAAGCAGCGCCTGGCGGCGGAAGGGCTCTTCGAGCCGGCGGGCAAGGTGCCGATCCCGGAACTGCCGGCGACGGTGGGATTCATCACGTCACCGACCGGCGCGGCGGTGCAGGATTTCCTCCGCATCCTCATCCGCCGCGGCTGGCGCGGCCGCGTGGTCGTGCTCCCGGCCAAGGTGCAGGGCGAGGGGGCCGCGGCCGAGATGGTCGCCATGCTGGAATTCGCGCAGCAGCTGGGGATATTCGACTTGCTGGTGATCGGCCGCGGCGGCGGCAGCCTGGAGGACCTCTGGGCGTTCAACGAGGAGCCGCTCGTGCGGGCGGTGGCCGCGTGCACCGTGCCGATCATCTCGGCGGTGGGGCACGAGATCGACTTCACGTTGTGCGACTTCGCGGCGGACGTGCGCGCCGAGACGCCGAGCGCGGCGGCCGAGCTCGTCTCGAGTCATTTTGTGGCGGCGCTGGAACGGGCGGCGCAGGCGCGGCAGGCGCTGGGCGACGCCGTGGACGCCGCGCTGGAGCGGGCCGCGGAGCGCCTCGACCACGCGCGCAGCCGGCTGCGGCTCCTGAGTCCGGCGGCGCAGGTCGAGCAGGGGCACCTGCGGGTCGACGACCTCGCCAACCGGCTCGGCAGCGCCTTGCGGTCCGCGGTGCAGGGCAAGCGCCAGACGCTGACCGAGATGCGCACCTCCTGGCAGCGCCATGCCCCGGATGCCCGGGTGCAGCTGGAGTCGCACCGGCTGCTGTCCCTGTGGAAGCGCCTCCAGGCGGCGAGTCCGGTCTCGGTGCTCAACCGCGGGTTTATCATTATCAAAGACCGTACCGGCCAGCCCGTGACCCGGGCGGCGGCGGTGACCCCGGGGCAGCGGCTGACGGCTGAATTCGCCGACGGCCAGCGCGGCCTCACGGCGGACGACCCGGCCTGAACCGGGCGGGATCAAGCCAAGGCGTCAGGGTGAATTTTGGGCTTGGCAGGCGTCAAAATTAATAACTATAAATAAACCGTCAGCTGCGTTCCCTGTCAACCCAACCCCTGTTACCGTCCCCATGACTACCCCGCATTCCCAACCCCGCGGTGCGCGCGCCGGCCTGCTGGCGCTTGCGCTCATCGCGCTCATTCCCGCGGCCCCGGCCCAGCCGGCGGCGCGCGCTGACCAGGCTGAAGCCGAGGTGGTCAAGCTGGCCGACTTCCAGGTTACAACCACGCTCGACCAGGGCTACCGCGCCGGCAATTCGGTGTCGGCCACCCGCATCGACACGCCGATCAAGGATCTCCCGTTCTCGATCAGCGCGTTCACCGAGCAGTTCATCGAGGACATCGGTGCGCTCGAGCTGCTCGACGTCGTGACCTACGCCCCCGGCGTGACGAGCGGCGCAAAGGAGTTCACGCAGGGCAACAACCGCTACTCGATCCGCGGCTTCGACGGTGACGTCACACCGCAGCGCAACGGTTTCGTCGGCAACCGCTACGTCGACTCCGGCAATATCCAGCGCGTGGAAGTGGTGAAGGGTCCGTCCTCGCTGCTCTACGGCCAGATCACCCCGGGCGGCACGGTCAATTACATCACCAAGCGCGCCACCGACAAAAACTTCGTCAAGGTGAAGGGCTCGGTCGGCACCGACGAATTCTGGCGGACGGAGCTGGACGTGAACCGCACGCTGGCCGACGGCCGTTTCAATGCCCGCCTGATCGGCGCCTATGAGAACACCCTCGCCTGGGCGAATCCCAGCGGCGGTGATTCGCAGCTCCTGGCCGGCAGCTTCGAGGTCAAGCCGCTCCCGAAGGTCTCCCTGGTCCTCGAGTTCGAGAAATACGACCGCGAGCAGACGCCGCTGGTCGGCATGAGCCCCAACCTGTCCATCTCCGGCTTCAACTCGGCTACCGCCGCCAACTATCCGGTGCTGACGGACCGCGCCCGCGCGCAGGCCTACGTGGACGTGGGCAACCTGAACCTCGGTTTCCTGAATTACCCGCCGCTGCCCGATGACTTCAACTACGTCGGCCGGAATGACTATCGCGACTCGTACTTCGACTCGGCCAACGCCGAGCTGAACGTCCAGATCAGCGACAACTGGCGGGCTCGCGCCAACTTTGCGTGGAACGATTTCAAGATCAGCAACAAGCTGACGGGTCTGGCCGAATTCACCGTCACCCCGGCGGCCGCCTACCTGGCCACGGCCGGGAAGAGCCGCTTCACCTACCGCGACGAGCTGCGGGCCAACCCGGCGGGCGTGCTCGCCGACCCGACCAAGACCTCCACGGCCGTGCTCACGCGCCGCAAGCGCCTGGAGGAATCGATGGGCGATTCGACCTCCTATCAGGTCGAGCTGGTCGGCCGGGTGGACATCGGCCACCTGACGCTCAAGCCGCTCTTTGGCGCCTTTCTCAGCGAGGTTGGAACCGGCAGCTTCCGGCGCGAGAGCACCTCGGCGCCGCCGGCCGGCCTGGCCAACTCGGCCACGACCCCGGCCCAGCATTTCCAGCCGTGGAACTACAACGACCGCTCCACCTGGATCAACACGGACGACTACGACGTGAACACGATCCCCGGCATCAATTCCTACAACGATGCCGAGGGTGAGGAGAGCGCCTATTACGGCGTGCTCACGGCCTCGCTGTTCGACGACCGTCTCACGCTCATCGGCGGCGCGCGTTACAACAAAACCTGGACGATCAACACCAACCTGCTGCCGACGACCACGACCCCGCCCGGCGCGGCGGTGGTGGGCGACAAGTTCGAGGCGACCAAGACCACGCCGCAGTTCGGCGCCGGCTTCAAGGTCCGCCGCGACCTCCTGCTCTTCGCGAGCTACTCGGAATCATTCTTCATCGAGGACCGAAGCCTCACCTCGTTCAACCCCGACTACAATCCGGCCCTGCCGTCCGGCCCGACCAACCGCGTCACGCGCAGCGAGCCCGCGCAGCCCACGACGGGCAACGGCTACGAGATCGGCGTGAAGACTGATTTCCTCGACGGCCGCGTGTCGTCCACGATCTCATGGTTCCACCTCGAGCGCGAAAACCGCGTGCTGCGCTTCCGCGAAACCGCGCCCGACGGCACCTTCCCGACGATCACGCGCCAGGGCACGGTTGACCAGAGCGAGGGCGTCGAGGTCGAGCTCACGTGGTCGCCCATGGACAACTGGCAGGTTTACGCGACGGTCAGCGCGATGGACATCAAGACCGTCAAGGGCACGTTCCCGGCCATCGCCACCTATTCGACCGACGCCGCCGCGCAGGCCGCCTATGTCGCCGCCTACCAAGAGGCGAAGGGGCTCATCCTCAATGCCGTGCCGGAAGGCTCGGCCGAGAAGCTCGCCACGCTGTGGACGCGCTACACCTTCAAGTCGGGCGCGCTCGACGGCTGGTGGATCGGCGGTGGCTTCGTGCACACGGGCGACAAGGCCCAGCGAACGGCCAACCCGACGCTCTTCCTGGATGCCAGCACGACCTTCGACTTGACCATCGGCCGCGACTGGAAGTCCGCCGGCGCCAGCTGGTCGGCGACGCTCGCCTGGAAGAACATCGAGGACGAGGTGTACTACAACGCGAACCAGTCGCGTGGCACCCCGGGCCGCGTGATCGCGACCCTGAGCACGAAATTCTGAGACGGGTGGCTTCAGCGTGGGGCAGGTGGAAAGACCTGCCCCACGCCTTGCCCCGGGCTTCGTTCGCATCAGGCTGGCATCGCCGTGAGCTTTCTCCGCACGTTTTCCACCCTGGGCTGCCCGGAACTGAACCTTGAGGAAGCCCTGGTGTTGGCGGCGCGCCACGGCGTCGCCGCGGTGGAGTTGCGGTGCCTGGCCGGTTCAATGGATGTGCCCGGACAATTGGAGGCCGCCTACGGTTCGCCTGCCGCGCTGGCCGCGCGCCTGGCGGCGGTGCCGGTGCGGGTCGTGGCGTTGGACACTTCGCTGAAGCTGGCCGGGGGCACCGATGCCGATTGGACGGCACTGGAGAGGTTCATGCCGTGGGCTGAAGCCCTGGGCGGATTGCGTCTCCGGGTGTTCGATGGCGGCACGGCCGGTGATCCCGCGGCCCCGCAACAGGTGGCGGAAGGGTGGCAACGGTGGCGCAGATGGCGCCGTGACCAGGGCTGGAAATCAGACCTGATGGTCGAGACCCACGACTCGCTGTTCGATGCCGCCCGTATTCAGGCCTGCCTGCGCGAGGCGCCGGATTGCGCGATCCTGTGGGACAGCCACCACACATGGAAAAAAGGCGGGGAGGATCCGGTCGCGACCTGGTCGGCGATCAAGGCGAGCGTCGTGCACGTGCACGTCAAGGACAGCGTGGACCGTCCTTCGGCGCGGCATCCCTACACTTACGTGCTGCCCGGCACCGGCGCCTTTCCGTGGTCAGCCCTGCGTCCGATCCTCGCCGCCGGGTTCGCCGGTCCGGTAAGTCTCGAGTGGGAGCGCCAGTGGCACCCGTACCTGCCACCGATGGAGGAAGCACTGCACGCGGCAACCCTCGCCGGCTGGTGGTGAACGTCAGCGGATGCGGGACTCGCCGGCCCAGAGGTCGGCGTTCGATCCCAGCGCGGCCTTCAGCTCGTCGGTGACGCGATTGAGCTCAGCCATCGTCGTCGCATCGAGCTGCAGGCGGCTGGCCGCCAGATTCTCGTGCACCTGCTGCGGTGTGCGGGCGCCGAAGATCACGGAGGAAACGCCGGGGCGATACAGGAGCCAGGCCAGGGCGACATCGGCCATCGGCTGGCCGAGGCGGTCCGCCACGGACCGGATGCGGTCGAGCGTGGCAAAAGTGAGGGTCTCGAAACCGGCGCCGCCGTGGCGGGACATCGGCCGGTCGGCACGGAAGTGGCGCGTGCGATGGCGGCCCACCGGAACCTCCTCCGGCGTGCGGAATCGCCCCGTGAGCAGACCCTGCTGCAGCGGGCTGTAGCAGAGGATGCCAAGGTCGTCGCGCTGGCAGGCGCCGACGATCTCGAACTCGATGGCGCGCCAGATGAGATTGTAGGGCAGCTGGTTGGTGATCCACCCGTGGCTGGCAGCCCGCAGGCGGCCCAGGCTGTGGGCGCCGAAGTTGCAGACGCCCAGCGTGCGCACCTTGCCGGCGGCCCGAAGGCCTTCCATCGCGGCGATAACGTCTTCCAGGCGTTCGCCGGAGCCGAGCCAGTGAATCTGCAGGAGGTCGATGCAGTCGGTCTGAAGCCGGCGCAGACTGGCCTCGCAGGAGGCCACGGTGCGCTCGGGGGTCAGGTCAGCCTCGCTGATCTTCGTGGCCAGCAGCGCCTGGTCGCGCCGTCCGCGCAACGCCCGGCCCACGATCTCCTCGGACAAGCCGTCGCCGTAGGCCGGTGCGGTGTCGATGAGTGTCACGCCGGCATCCAGCGCGGCATGGATGGTGGCGATGGAGTCCTGCTCGGCCTGGGCGCCCCAGAATTTGTCGCCGGCCAGCGCCCAGGTGCCCAGGGCGAGGGGTGAAATCGGTCGTGAGAGAGCGGCGGGATGCAGCGGTTTCATGCGGAGATCATTCGATGGTCAGGTGTTCGTCATCGAGACGGACGGTATCGGTGCGACCGTCGGGTCGCTGCACGATCAAACGGCCGTCGTCCGCCAGCGCGATGGTGATTTCCTTTTCAGGGAAGCTCCCGCGCTCGGGCCAGAGCACGGCAAAGAGCGTGTGGCGGGCGCGGGCGACATCGACCTCGGCAAACAGGTGGCTCTGCTCGTCCCAACCGCCCGTGGTGGTGTAATTGACCGCAGTTCCCTTGGCGTAGGCGGGATCCACCGGCACGTCGGCGCGATCCCGCACCTGGCCCGTGAAGCCGGCGTCAGGGGTCGCGAGCCGCACGGTCAGTGTGGCCTGACCCGACTTGATGCGGGCGGTGGCGTCCGCCGCCTGCCACGCGATTGGCTGCAGGGCGTGCAAAGCGAAGGTGAGCCGGCCCGGGTCGGCCAGATGAACGACATCACGGATGACGACATAACGGCGATCGACGAACACGAAGTCGCGCGTGACCCGCTGCACGCGTCCCGGCGGCTGGAGCAGCGCGTAGGCGGCGGTGGCGTCGCCCGTGGTCCAGGCATAGCGGGGCGTTTCGACGAAGCGCGTGATCGCACCCTTGGCGGCCTTCGACTTCGGCTGCTGGCCGCGACCGTCGATCAGGATCGCGTTCTTCGACTTGGTCAGCCGCGTCCAGCCCTCATGGTGCGGGGAATTGTGCCATTCGCGGTAGGCGCCCGTGATGGCGAGGTTTTCGCCATAGGCATTGAGGA
>CAZGJB010000032.1:0-19387 GCA_964526145.1 uncultured Opitutaceae bacterium | reverse complement strand
CAGGCCTTCGAGGTCGCCGGCCTCGACCGCAAGTTCTACCCCGCCACCGCCCGCATCGAGCGCGGCACCGTCGTCGTCTCGGCCCCCGAGGTCCCCGAACCCGCCGCCGTGCGCTACGCCTGGACCAACAATCCGGAAGCCAACCTGTTCAACGGCACCGGCCTGCCCGCGGAGCCGTTCCGGTCGGACGATTGGTGACCAGCCCCGGCCGGGCCTAATATTTCCCCCGCTCGCCCGTTATCCCTGCAGCAACCCACCCTGCCCACCCATGAAACGTCTCCTCGCCCTCCTCGGCGCGCTCTGCGCCGCCACCCTCTCCGCCGCCCCGCTGCCGGTGGATTCCAAGATCTCCGCCGTCACGGTCTACACCGACCGCGCCGTCGTCACCCGCTCCGCCACCGTCGAGCTCACCGGCGGCACGATCGAGCTCACCTTCGCCAACCTGCCGCAGGCGCTCGACGAGCGTTCGCTGCAGGTCAGCGGCCGCGGTACCGCCCAAGCGCTCATCCTCGATGTCAGCGCCAAGCAGACCTACGTCGACTTCACGCCCAACGCCCGCGTGAAGGAACTCGAGGACCAGCTCCGCGGCCTCGGCCGGCAGATGCGCAGCCTCGACGACCGCGGCGGCGTGCTCCAGGCGCAGACCGCCATGCTCGAGCGCATGGAGGCGGCCCTCTTCGCCCCGCCCACCAAGGACGTGCCGCGGCCCGACCTCGGCGACTTCACGAAGTCGATGGCCTACCTCACCGAGCAGAAGGCAAAGATCGCCGGCGACCGCGCCGGGCTCGATGACGAGCGCACCGACCTCCAGGCCAAGATCGACGCCGCCCAGTCGCAGCTCAACGAGCTCCGCGGCACCGGCGGCCGCGGCTTCAAGACCGTCACTGTCCGCGTCGCCGCCCAGCAGCCCGGCAACCTCGACGTCGCCCTCTCCTACACCGTCCCCGGCGCGAGCTGGTCGCCCAGCTACGACGCCCGCGTCCTCAGCGGCGAGCGCGCCGTCGCCCTCGGCTACTTCGGCATCGTCCGCCAGAGCACGGGCGAGGACTGGAAGGACGTCGCCCTCACCCTCTCCACCGCCCGCCCCGGCCTCGGCGGCGCCGCACCGGTGCTCGTGCCGTGGAATCTGGATGTGTTCGACCTGGTCGCGCTACGGAAAGGCGAGATGGCGGATGCCGCCTACGCCAAGGCGAGCCGTCGCGAGATGGCCGCGCCCACGGCGATCAACATGCAGACGCTCACGAGCAACGCCGCGGGTGAGACCCGGATCGGCATGGAAATCCAGGACGCCGGCACCATCAGCGCCACCGTCGAGGCCGGCGCCACCAGCGCCTCCTTCAGGATCGCGACCGCCAGCAGCGTCCCCAGCGACAACTCGCCGCAGAAGGTCCCGATCACGTCGGCCAAGCTCAACGCCCAGCCCGAGTACCTCACGGTCCCGAAGCGCCAGGCCACGGCCTACCTCACGGCCAAGGTTTTCAACAACACCGAGTTCCCGCTGCTCGCCGGCGCCATGAACGTCTTCCTCGACGGCACGTTTGTCGCCACGAGCAAGCTGCGCACCGTCATGGCCGGCGAGAAGTTCGACCTCGCCCTCGGCGCCGACGAGGGGATCAGCGTGAAGCACAAGCGCGTGAACAAGTTCACCGAGGACACCGGCCTCACCAACTCCGGCAAGCGCGTCACCTACGAGTATCTCATCACGATCCAGAACAACAAGAAGACCGCCGAGCGCGTGATCGTCGCCGACCAGGTGCCGCTCTCCCGCAACGAGAAGATCGTCGTGAAGGTCATCGCCCCCGACGGCAAGGAAGTGAAGCCCACCGACGAGGGCACGCTCAAGTGGACCCTCGAGCTCAAGCCCGCCGAGAAGCGCGAGCTGACGATCAAGTTCACCGTCGAGTACCCAAACGACGTCAACGTCTCCGGCCTGGAGTAAGAGAGTAACGCTCAACCATCGGCGGCCTCACGCGGAGACGCGGAGGCCGCTGAGTTTTTTAACCACGGATTTCACGGATAGCACGGATCAGAAATTTACACCAAACGATGGCCACATAAGGCGCAAAAGGCACAGAACCCAAACCAGGATCGGTATTCTGTGCCTCTTGTGCCTTTTGTGGCCATCCAACTAGGCCTCATTCGCCTGATCCGTGTAATCCGTGGTTACTCCGGAAGGATTTTGACCGCCGAGACGGCCTCGGTGCGCCAGTTGAAGGCGATGGTCAGGACGCGGAAGACAAAGGTCAGGCCGATGGCGGTGAAGGCCGCCGGGGTCGGGGCCATCCCGACCTGCGCGGTCAGGACGACAAATCCCACCGCGCCCGCCAGCGCCACGAGCACGTAGAACTGGCCCGGCTTGAACACCAGCGGCTCCTGACGCGTGATGACATCGCGCAGCAGACCGCCACCGACGGCATTGACCACGCCGATGAACACGGCGGCCGTCGGCCCCAGCCCGACTAGGAGCGCCTTCTGCACGCCGAAGCACGCATACGCCCCCAGCCCGAGCGCATCGACGACGGCGATCAGGCGGTTGAACCGATTCACGCGCTCGCCGAGGATAAGGCCGATCGCCGCCGCCGCACCGATCGCGTAGAGGTACTGCGGATTCGTGAGCAGCGGCGTCACGCCCTGCTGCAGGAAAATGCCGTCGCGGATGAGGCCGCCACCCAGGCTCGTGGCGATCGCGAGCGACAGCAGGCCGACAACGTCGTATCCGCGCTTGATCGCCGCCAATGCCCCCGTGAGGGCGAAGGCAAAGGTCGCCCCCAAGTCGAACCACACCGGCAACTGGAACACAGTCGGCGTCATCGCAACCGGTTCAGTACTCGCGGAACAGCGCCTGCAGCGCCGCCGGCTCGCGCGTGCGCGTGAGCCCGAGCATCAGCAGCACCCGCGCCTTCTGGGGATTGAGTTCCTCGGCCGACACTAAACCGGCGGCATCGTCGTCGACCTCGATGTTGCGCTCCACGAGCCCTCCGCCCGTGCGCGAGCTGCGCACCACGGCGACGCCCGACTTGGCCGCCTCGGCGCAGGCGGCCAGCGCGCCCGCCGGCACGTTGCCGTCGCCCACGCCCGCGATGACCAGGCCGCGGGCCCCGGCGCGCACCGCGGCGTCGATCAGCTCGCGGCCCATGCCGGCATAGGCGTACACGATGTCAACCCGCGGCAATTCACCCGCCGCCAGCGGCGCAAAGGCACTCGCCGCCGTGTGCCGGCGCACCGTCGGGCCGAAGTAGTGCAACCGCCCGCTGTGGATCAGGCCGGCCAGGCCGCGGTTGGGCGACTTGAACGTACCGACCTGCGTGGTGTTCGTCTTGGCCACCTCGCGGGCGAAGTGGATCTCGTCGTTGGCCACCACGAGGACGCCGCGGCCGGCCGACTCGGGGGCCACGGCGACCGCCACGGCGTTGTAAAGGTTCATCGGACCATCGGCACTGATGGCGGTCGCCGGCCGCATCGCGCCGACGAGGATCACGGGCTTCGTCGTCTTGAGGACCAGGTTCAGGAAGTAACCCGTCTCCTCCATCGTATCGGTGCCATGCGTGATGACGACGCCGGCGACGCCGGGGTCATCCACCGCCGCCTGCGCGCGCTGGGCGAGGCGAAGCCACACGGCCTCGTTCATGTCCTGGCTGCCGATGCGGGCCACCTGCTCGACCTCGACCTGCGCGAGCGCGGCGAGCTGCGGCACGGCGGCGAGGAGCGCCTCGATGGACAGGGCCCCGGCGGTGTAGCCGCGGCCGTCGCCGCCGGTCTGGGCGCCGGCGATGGTGCCCCCGGTGGCGAGCAGCCGGAGCCGCGGGCGGGTTGGAGACGTTTGCATGCCCCGAGCATCGCCCGCCGGCCCGTCGGCGCGACAAAATTTCGGCCGCACCCGGGTCAAAAATCCTACGGGTAGATTGCCCCGGGCGTTGTGACACCGGCGCCGGCGGCTTGCATGGGCGCAACGCGTTCCCCCGCGCCCGCCCCATGATTCCGTGCTCGCCGCCTTTTACCCCGACGGTTCAATCGGGTTTCTTGGCACTCGTTTGGGTCCGCCTGTGGTGCGCCGCACTGCCCGCGGCCCCAGCGGGAGCGATACCCATGGAAACCAAAGTGGAATCGCTCGACCTGCGCACCGTGGCGCAGGCGGACTGGTCGGTGCCCAAGCCCGGCCTCGCCGCCGGGGGCGGTCCGCTGCGGGTCGGCGGCAAGACTTACGCCGACGGATTCGGCACGGTCGGCGGCAGCCGGCTCGAGATCGCCCTTGAAGGGCGCGCCACCCGCTTCACCGCGCTCGTCGGCGCTGACGAGACCAGCGGCACGATGACCACCGCACGGTTTCTGGTCGTGGGCGACGACCGTGTACTGCACCGCGGACCCTGGCAGCACCGGGGCGGTCCGGCCGTGCCGGTCGACGTGCCCCTGCACGGCGTGCAGCGCCTCGCCCTGGTCGTCGACGTCCGCGGCGACCCCATGGCTCGGGCCGACTGGCTCCAACCCGTGATCGCCCACCTCGGCGCCGCCCCGGTGGCCGCCCCCGTTGCCCCCGATCGCACCCCGCAGCTTCGGCCCCCGACCGAACCCGCCCCGCGCTTCCACACGCCGACCCGCGCGGGCGTGCGGCCCGGGCACGCCTTTCTGCAGCGCATCAACGTGACCGGCGAGCGGCCGATCCGCCTCACGGTCAGCGACCTGCCCGCGGGATTCACCTTCGACGCCGACCGGCAGGTCATCCGCGGCACCGCGCCGGCCGCGCCCGGCACGCACCCGGTCCGCCTCCAGGCCGAGAACGCCCGCGGCCGCGCCGCGCAGGTGCTCGAAATCGTGGTCGGCGACACGCTCGCGCTCACGCCGCCGCAGGGCTGGAGCTCGTGGTACTGCATGTCGGGCAAGGTTTCCGACGCGTGGCTGCGCGAGGCGGCCGCCGCCCTGGTAGCGACGGGGCTCGCCGACCACGGCTGGAATTACATCAACATCGACGACTTCTGGATGACGCGTCCCGGCGCCGACAGTCCGGTGCTGGCGCAACTGCGCGAGCGCGAGGCCGCGACCGGCAGGCTCGCCGGCTACTGGAAGGCCGAGGTTCACGACCAAGCGCTGGCCGGCCCGGCCCGCGACGCCCAGGGCCGCATCTTGGCCAACGCCCGTTTCCCCGACATGCCGGCGCTCACCGCCTGGCTGCACGCGCAGGGTTTCAAGGCCGGCATCTACAGCTCGCCGGGCGTGGTCACGTGCGGCGGCTGCACCGGCAGCTTCGGCCACGAGGCGGAGGACGCCGCGCAGTTCGCCGCGTGGGGCTTCGACCTGCTGAAATACGACTGGTGCTCGTACTACCTCGAGGCCGCCGGGCTCGAGCGGGCCGACTGGATCCGGCCCTACCGGCGGATGGGCGAGGCCCTGCAGGCGCAGTCGCACGACCTCGTTTACAGCCTCTGCCAGTACGGCCACGCCGCCGTCGAGACCTGGGGCGCGGACGTGGGCGCGCAGATGTGGCGCACCGCCTCCGACCTCAAGGACACGTGGGGCTCCATCTCCGCGGCCGGCTTTTTTGGCGAGGAGCGCGATCCCCACGTCGCGCCGGGCCGCTGGAACGACCTCGACATGCTCATGCTCGGGCGCATCGGCTGGAGCGGCAACCTGCACGACGTGAACCTCACCCGCGCGGAGCAGCGCACGCATTTCGCGCTCTGGTGCCTGCGCGGCTCGCCCCTGCTCCTGGCCGGCGATCCGCGCCAGCTCGACGCGGACACGCTCGCCCTGCTCACCAACGCCGGCGCCCTCGCTGTCAACCAGGACCCCCGCGGCGCCCCGGCCCGGCGCGTCGTGCTCACGGACACGCTGGAGGCCTGGGTCCGCCCACTCAGCGACGGCGCGGTCGCCGTCGGAATCTGCAACCGCGACGAGATTGCGGTCGACGCCGCGGTGGATTGGACTCAGCTCGAACTCCCCGGCCGCTGGCGCGCCCACGATCTCTGGCGCGACACCGCCGCCAGCGCATCCGCCACCGGCTGGCGCGGCGAGCTCAGTCGCCACGACACCGCCTTCCTCCGCCTCGAACCCCTTTCCCCATGAACAAAGAACTCAAGCTCGGCATCATCGGCCTCGACACTTCCCACGTGATCGTTTTCAGCGACGCGTTTAACAACCCGGCGGCCAAGTCCCCGGTCGCGGGCGCCAAGGTCGTCACGGCCTGGCCGGGCGGCTCGCACGACCTCGAGTCCAGCATCGGCCGCGTCGCGGGCTACACCAAGGACCTGCAGGAGAAGTTTGGCGTGAAGATCCTCGGCTCCATCGAGGAGGTCGTCGCCGCGAGCGATGCCATCCTGCACACGACCCTCGACGGCCGCGTACGCTTCGAGCAGTTCCAGCGCATCGCCGCCGCCGGCCCGGGCAAGCCCGTCTTCCTCGACAAGCCCTTCGCCCTCCGCGGCATCGATGCCCGCGCGATCTTCAACGTCGCGGCCAAGTTCAAGTCGCCGATCTTCACCTCGTCGTCGCTGCGCTTCTCCGGCGCCATCACGCGCGTCGTCACCCCGGAGACCCGCCCGCTGGTCAAGGGCGCGCACTTCCACGGGCCGGCCGCCCTCGAGCCCACCAACCCGGGCTTCTACTGGTACGGCATCCACCCGATCGAGATGCTCTACACCGCCATGGGCCGCGGCTGCCGCAGCGTGCGCGTCGCCACCAACGACCAGTTCGACCTCATCACCGGCGTCTGGGCCGACGGCCGCATCGGTTCCGTCCACTGCAACCGCACCGGCAACTACGAGTACCACGGCCTCGTGCACTTCGAGAAGAAGACCGCCGTCGTCGACGTCCAGGCCGAGACCAAGGGCTTCTTCACCTGCCTCGCCGAGGCGATCGTCGAGTTCTTCCGCACCGGCCGCCCGCCGGTCGACGCCGAGGAGAGCATCGAGCTCATCCGCTTCATCGAGGTCGCCAACGAAAGCCGCGCCAACGGCGGCCGCGAAGTCCTCCTCTAGGAATCACGTGATGAAATACTCCACCTCCGCCGGAAAACTGCGTTTCAGCGCCGGGGGCTTCGTGCTCGGACCCGGCACGCCGGGCCTCGAGCTCGACGGCAAGAAAGCGGCGCTGCGGCCCGCCCCCGCGCCGCGCGGGCAGGTCGCCTGGCGGAATGCCCAGGTCGAGCTGACGCTGGCGGTCGCCGCCGAGGCGAAGCACCGCCTGCGCGTCACGGCCAGCCTGCGGTCCGTCGGCCGGCGCGAGGTCACGCTCAACCACGTCACGCTGTTCGCCACGCGCACGCTCGGTCTCGGGAAAAACGCCGCCGACGTCCGCATCCTCGAGCAGAACGCCTACATCGGCCGCATCCGCACGCCGCGGCAGATGCTGACCGGCAGCGATGGACTGAAGGCGCTCGACGGTTCGTCCGGCGGGTTCGTCAGCCACAACCACACGGTCTTCCACTGCCCGCGCTCGCGCTCGGCCCTGCTCGTCGGGTTCGAGACGGTCGACCGCTGGCTGCCGGAAGTCAGCGGGCGCATGACCGCCGCCGGCACCGCGGGCACGGCGACCGCCAACGTCGACGGGGCCGTGACCAAGGCCGCCGCCACCGCCGCCCCGACGGCCGTGAAGGTGCCGCCATTCCGCGAGTTCGCCCTCGGCTTCGACGGCGGCGACTACGTGCTGCGCCCGGGTGAGACGCTGGCCCTCGGCGAATTTGTCGTCGAGGCGGGCGCCGATCCGCTCGCGCTGCTCGACGGCCACGGCCGGCGCATCAAGCGCCGCAATCGGCTGCCCGATCCCATCGGCCCGCTCGCCAACTGGTGCAGCTGGTATCCCTACCGCCTCGGCACCACGGAGCAGAACACGCTCGCCACCGCCCGTGCCGCGCGGGCGCACAACCTCCACCGGCTGGGCCTGAAGTACATCCAGGTCGATCTCGGCTGGGAGAAGGACAATGTCCCGTCGTACTTCGAGGAGAACGCGCGCTTCGGCCACGGCCTCGGCTGGCTCAGCGCCGGCCTGCGCCGCGAGGGCTTCGACCTCGGCGTGTGGGTGGGCGTCTTGTGCATCGCCGCCGACCACCCCGTGGCGCGCGAGCACCCCGAGTGGCTGCTGCGCGGCGCCGACGGCAAGCCGCACAACAACTACAACTGGTTCTGGGAGCCGTTCTGCCCGATCTACGCCCTCGATGTCTCGCACCCGGGCGCCCAGCAGTGGCTGCGCGAGAACTTCACCCGCCTCGCCAAGAAGGGCGTGCGCTTCGTGAAGTGGGACTTCGCCGGCGTCGTCACCGGCAAGGCCCTGCGCGGCCGGCACAACCCGCAGTTCGTCAACGCCCGCGCCCGCGAGGCCGTGCGCACCGCGTTCCGCATCGCGCACGAGGCCCTCGACTCGCAGGGGGAGAAGGCGGTCATGATCGACTGCTCCGGCACCGACTACGCGGCCGCCGGCATCGCGGAGATCAACTACGCCAACATGGACACGGGCAACGCCGGCCTCGGCTGGCGGCACCTGCGCGAGGTTTACACCTCGTACGCCTGCCACCTGTTCCGCCACCACTGGGCCCTGCTGCAGCCGTCGTGCCTGCTCGTGGGCCTGCCCGGCACGCTCGAGGAGGCGCGCGTCCGCGCGACCGTGACCTTCATGGGCGCGGGCCACGTGGACCTCGGCGACGACCTCACGAACCTGCCCGAGGACCGCTGGCAGGTGTTGCTCGCCACGCTGCCGCCCAACGACCGGCCGGCCACGCCCGTGGACCTTTTCGAGCCGGTGAAAACCGGGACCTTGCCGTACCTCGGCCTCATCAAGGCCAAGGAGAAGAAATCCGGCCCCGGTTCCGCCGCGGCCGATCACGCGGCTGCCATCCCGCCGCCGACGGCCGGCGAGCCGCAGGGCGCCTGCGTGTGGTCGCTGCCGATGTCGGGCACGTGGGACGACTGGCATCTCGTGGCGTTCTTCAACTGGACCGAGCCGCCGCAGGAATCCGGCTCCAGCGTGAGCCTCGCGCGGCGCTTCCAGGTCGAGTTCGAACGCCTCGGCCTGCCGCGGAACGCGACCTACTGGGCCTACGAATTCTGGTCGGGCCAGTTCCTCGGCGAAGTGCCGCGTCCGCTGCAGCCCGCCGGCACCTACCGGCATCCGGGCGACTTCGGGCACCCGATCCTCGAGTCGGGACCCGGCGTGCTCGACATCGGCTTCCACGGCCCGGCCGTGAAGCTGGTCGTCCTCCGCAAGCCGCGCCGGCACCCGTGGCCGCTCGGCACGAGCTTCCACCAGAGCGGCGGCCGCGAGCTGAGCGACGTGAAGTGGAACCCCTCGGCCCGCACCCTCTCCGGCAAACTGCACCGGCCGAAGGGTGAAAGTGGCTACCTCATGGTCGCCGTGCCCGGCCGCGACGGCGTCGCCACCCGCAAGGTGCCGCTCATCGCGACCGCCGACGTGACGGCGTGGTCGGTGAAGTTCTGACCTACGTTTCCCCGCGCTCGCGCCAGCGGGCCGGGGTCAGCCCGACCACCGCCTTGAACTGGCGGTGGAAGAAATAGATGTCGGTGTAGCCCAGCGTCTCCGCGATCTGCTTCAGGCTGAGCTGCGACTCCTCCATCAGCCGGCGCGCGCGGTCGATGCGGGCGCGGATGATGAACTCCCGCGGGCTGTGCCCGGTCAGCTCGCGCACGCGGCGGGCCGTCTGCGAGACCGACAGCCCGGCCTGCGCGGCGAGTTCCGGCACGGTCCACGGCTGCCCGGGGTTTTCCTTCACCGCGAGCAGGGCGGCAGCGAGCTTCGTGCCGGCGGTGCGCAGCAGCGGTGCCTGCGCCGCGGCGTGGATCTGCAGCAGCACCAGGCGCAGGGCGAGGTCGCGCCGCAGGTGCGCCGCGGCATCCGTCGCGGCGTTGGCCTCGACCACCTGCCGCGCAAGCGGCTCGAAAATCGTGAGGTCGCTCACCACCACGGGCGGCGCCGGCACGGCGAGCGTGTCGCCGTCGAGCTTGTGTCCGCGCGCATCGAACAGGTTGGCGTGCAGGTAAAACACCCGCAGCCGGCGCTTTGGGTCATGCACGGCGGTCAGGGCGGAGCCCGGCTCGAGCAGCAGGCAGGTGCCCGGGCCCAGCGGCATCTCCCGGCCCTTGATCCAGGCCGTGCCCACCCCGTCGAGCACGCACCACAGCAGAAAATCCGCGAGCCGGTACGGCTTGAACTCCCACACCGGCTCGCAGCGGATGATCCCGGTCGGCGAGCTGATCTCCAGCCGGCCGCCCGCGACGAGTTCGCTCAGGGTGATGGAGGGCATGCGCGAAAAGTGCAAAAGCAGGCGCAAACAGTCCATTTAATATTGGTAATCATTTTTGCTACTCTGTGCGCGATGCACACAAAGACCCCGAACATCTTCCCCACGCTGCCGGACCGGCCCGACGCCGAACTGATCGAACGTTACCGCGAGGACGGCTACCTGGCCTTCCTGTCGGCCCTGACCCCGGAGGAGGTGAAGGCGGCCTCGGACGGCATCAACCAGCTCGTGCAGAAGTATGCCTTCAACGAGGCGCTCACCGAGCACGTGGGCGGCAAGGGCAAGTACGGCGACCAGATCAAGAACGGCCGCGGCATGCTCTTCAAGAGCCGCACGTCTGATTTCCATTTCCAGGTCGAGGGCACCTACGAGGCGCGGCCCGACCGGCTCGACGAGCTCGCCGACAACATCCGCAAGTTCCAGTCGTACACGCAGGAGCTGCCGATCTACGATTACATCGCCAACAAGCACCCGAAGCTGCGCGCCCTGCTCGGCGCGGTGCTCGGCGAGGATTACCAGCCGTACTCCAGCATGGCGCTGTGCAAGCCCGCCGGCGGCGGCGCGGAGAAGCCCTGGCACCAGGACCTCGCGTATTTCTCGGTCAACCGCTTCGACGGCGTGGCGGGCGTCTGGATCGCGCTCGACCCGGCGGTCGTCGCCAACGGCTGCATGCACGTCATCCCCGGCGGGCACCACCAGGGCCCGCGCCGCCATGAGTGGACGCGCGTGGACTGCGAGCTCACGACCGGCGAGATCAATCCCGCCGACGCGGTGCCGATCGAGCTGCCCCCGGGCGGCCTGATGATCTTCGACGGCCTGCTGCCGCACGAGACCCCGGAGAACAAGTCCAACCTGCGTCGCCGCGCCCTGCAGTTCCACTACCGCAGCAACGCCACGCAGGTGGTGCCGCGCGAGGAGTACCAGAAGAAGTTCGTCGGCGTGGAAGGCATCTTCCTCGGCTGCGACTACTCGAAGATCGGCCCGAAGGCCTGAGGCGCCCAGGTGGCGCCCGGCCTGCCGCCCTACAGGACAGGACACGGCCGCGCTTGAGCCGCCGCCGATGGCGCGGCAGCCTGCATTCGTATTCCCATGCGCCCCATCCCCATCAGCAGCGCGGAGGCCATCTTCGAGCCGTTCTTCGAACCCGCGCTGAGCGAGTTCGAGCAGTGGCAGACCGAAACCCCCGGCGTCACCGGGCTCAAGTTCTCGCCGGGCTGGTCGTTCCACACCTTCAGTTGGGAGCGCCCGGCCGCCGACGGCCTCGTGCTGCGGCTGCACCGGAAGTATGAGGCGCTGCCCTGCGCCGACTACGACCGGCTGATCGTCTGCCTCAACCTCCCCGAGGACAGCGTGATCAGCCTCGCGGCCGCGACCGACGCCGGCCCGCGCGCCCGCACGGGCCGGCCCTGCGGCGCCACGCGGCACGAGGAATGGCTCGCGCTCGACGGCGCGCGCACGATCACGGCGATCACGATCGAGGTGCGGCACCCGCACCCGGTCGCGAGCTCGGGCTGGCTGCTGTGGTGCGGGCTGCAGAGCACGACGCGCCTGCCCTATCACCTCAAGCAGTGGGCCGGCTATGACGACCGCTGGGAAAAATACCTGCAGCCGGCGGAGTTCGAGCCGACCTTCCAGCCGACCTACGGGCTGATGATCGACGGCGCGGAGCTGGCGGAAGTCCGCACGCGCTTCGCGGCGTCACCGGCCACGCGCGAGCTGCGGCAGCTTGCCGAGAAGGCGCGCCAGGCCAACCCCGAGGCCCTGATCGGCGAGTACGTCAATTTCTGGAACTTCAATGTCTTCCGCCGCGAGCGCGACATGGGGAAGCAGATCATGCTGCACGGTCCCTTCGCCGCGCAGGCCGGGCTGCTGTGGCGGGACAAGGCGCTGTGCCGGCTGGCGGCGCGCTTCGCGCTGAGCCTCGCGGTGTGCGACCACTGGGACGACATCTTCTTCGCGCATTTCCGCGGCGGCGCGTGGGACCAGCGCGGGTTCGCGCGCTCGCTGATCGCCTGGGAATGCGCGATGATCCTCGACCTGTGCGGCGAATGGTTCACCCCGCTCGGCCGCGAGCTGATCCTGCGCAAGCTCGCCACCGAGGCCCACGGCGGCATCTGCCAGGCCTCGTGGTGGTGGGAGTACATGTACCACACCAACCAGTTGTGCGGCATCACGCCCGGCCGGCTCTACGCGCTGCTGGTGCTCGAGAAGTGCATGCCCGCGCGGCTCGGCCACTTCCCGCTGCCGGCCAACCGCGTCGCGCCGCACACCGACATCGCGTGGGCCAACCTGCTCGAGAACCTCGGCCATGCGCTGCTGCCCGACGGCGGCTACGTCGAGGGAGCGTCGTATTTCGCGTGGGTGGCGCAGCAGACCGCCGTGTCCGCGCTGCTCTACAGCCGCGGGCGCGGCCGGGATCTCCGCACGCTCGTGCCGGAACCGCTGTTCCGCACGGACCGGCTGGCCGAGATGCTGCTCTCGACCGACGACGGGCAGGACATGATTTTGACGGGCGACGCCAACTTCGTCTTCGGCGAGGCGCTGGCGTTTTTGGCCTGGCTCATGCCGCGGTCGCACTGGGTCACGCTTTACCGGAAGTCGGTGCGTCGCGCCGGCGTCGCGCCGATGCTGGCGATCCTGCCGCTCGATTCAGACATCCCCGCCGACGGCCCGGCGCTGGCGCCGTTCGTCTCGATGCCGGATCTCGGCTACATGGCCTCGGTGCGCCGCCTCGGATCCGAGCTGGTGAAGCTCTTCCTCATCGGCAACAAGGCCCGTGGCGACCACCAGCACGAGGACAAGGGCAGCTTCGTGCTCGAATGCGCGGGGGACAGCTTTGCCTTCGACTTCGGTTGCGTGGACTACGCCAACCCGGTCGCCACGCAGCTCAAGCACGCGCAGCGCCACACCATGCTCACGCCTTGGTGCGACACGGAGCGGCCGGCGCCGCGCAACCCGATCGACGTGGACCTGAAACCGCAGGGCAGCGGCGACGCGCAGCGCTTCCAGGCGCGGCTCGATCTCACCGCCGGCTGGGAGGGTTGGTTCGAGCGCTGGGTGCGCACGTGGGATTCGCCGGTGCCGGATACGTTGGTCATCACCGACGACTGGGCCGTGGCGCGCGGCGAGGGTGCGATCTTCCATTGGACGACGCGGTTGCCGATCACGGTGCAAGGCCGCTCGGCGACCATCGAGGGGCGGCGCGCCCGCGCGGTGTTGACGTGGGCCGAGGGCATCGAGGCGCAGGTGGATGAATTGCCGCTGCTGGATCCGCGCCGCAATGCGGTGGAGGCGCGTTGGGAAGTCATTCAGTATGCGTGGAAACACGCGGCGACCCAACCCCGTCTCACCCTCCGCCAGCGCGGCCGATCAGGCACGCTCCGGGTGGAGGTGCGGTTGGAGTTGAAGGACGCGTGAACGGGTCTCTCGCGCCTGCCCTCCGTAGGCTTGGCGAAGGAGGGGAGACCAGTCAGTTCCTACTCCTTATTTGACCCTGCGCATGCGTCTGCCTTGTCTGCGTGCACCTACCCCACATGACCCCGGGAGCCCAGTTCCGTGCCGCGCTTGCCGCCGAGCGACCCCTGCAGATCGCCGGGGCGATCAATGCCTACGCCGCGCTGCTGGCGCAGCGGGCGGGGTTTCGCGCGCTGTACCTCTCGGGCGCCGGCGTCGCGAATCACTCGCGCGGGTGGCCCGACAACGGGCAGACGACGCTCGATGACGTCCTGACCGATGCGCGCCGCATCACGGCCCGCGTGCCGCTGCCGCTGCTCGTGGACATCGACACCGGCTGGGAAGATCCCGCCGGAGCCGTGCGTGCGCTGGGGGCGGCGGGTGTCGCCGCCGTGCACATCGAGGACCAGATCCCGGCCAAACTCTGCGGCCACCTGCCCGGTAAACACCTTGTGCCGGCGAATGAGATGTCCGCGCGCGTGCGCGCCGCCGTCAGCGGCAAATCCGACCCCGCCTTCGTGGTCATGGCCCGCACCGACGCCGCCGCCGTCGAGGGCGTGCCGGCCGCGATCGCGCGCGCGCAGGCGTACGTCGCCGCCGGCGCCGACATGATTTTCGCCGAGGCCCTGCACACGCTGGACGACTACCGGGCCTTCACGGCGGCGGTGCAGGTGCCGGTGCTGGCGAATCTCACGGAGTTCGGCCAGACACCGCTGTTCACCGTCGAGCAACTGCGCTCAGTCGGCATCGCCCTCGCGCTCTACCCGCTCGGCGCCTCGCGCGCCGCCGCCGCGGCCGCACTGGATTTCTACACTGCGCTCCGGCGCGACGGCACGCAGCAGGCAGCCGTGGCAAAGATGCAGACGCGCGCCGATCTCTACGCCACCTTAGGCTACACTCCGCCGAAGGGATGAATCTGGCGGAGCGAAGCGCTGTTCAGCGTTTCGCCGCTGACAGGATGGAAACGGCACGATCACCGTGATGCCCGCCGCCAGCATCGACACCATGACCAGTACCGCCGCACCACATCCCGACACCAAGTTTTCCATCAGCTCTGCCATTCGCACGATCCGCGGCGAACGCGTGATCCTCGATGTCGACCTCGCCACGATCTATGGCGTGGAGACCAAGGCGCTCAACCAGGCGGTCAGGCGAAATCGCGGCAAATTCCCTCGCGACTTCATATTTCAATTAACTGAAAATGAAGGGCTTGCACAGAACCGGTCACAATTTGTGACCGGTTCGACCCAACGCCATCGCGGCCTCCAGTCGCTGCCCTACGCCTTCACCGAGCACGGTGCCATCATGGCGGCCACCATCCTCAAGAGTCCGCAGGCCGTGCAGATGAGCGTCTTCGTGGTGCGCGCGTTCGTGAAGATGCGGGCGGCGCTCAGCGACACGCGTGAACTGGCGCGAAAACTGGCGGCCCTGGAAAAGGAACTCACGACCCGCCTCGACACGCATGAGACGGCCATCGTCGGAGTCCTGCAGCGGATCATGGCCTTGCTCGATCCGCCGGCGGTGGCGATGGAGCAATCGAAACGCGAAATGGGCTTTCATGCCCATCTGCCAAGCCCGCCAGTGGACAAGGACTGAACGCGTGCGGTCTGAGCGCGACCGCTTTCCCGTTGCCAGGGGTAAACCCCCTACCTATTCAGGCGCGCTGTGGCTATACCGGTCCGCGATGCCCCTAAGCGGTTGGCAGGTTACCTCTGGCGTGAGCTGAAAACCTTCAGCGCCTGGGAAGGCGATGCCACGCACTTGTGGACCCGGTGGATCATCCTGCGGGCCGTGGGCGTCGTCTATCTGCTCATCTTCGGCAACATCATCGCCGAGAGCGCGGTGCTGCTCGGACCCGAAGGCGTGGCGCCGGTACCAGTCATCATGGATGCGCTGCGGGAGCTGCATCCGAACGCGCTGGTCGGATTCCTCCGCGCGCCGAGCCTGTTCTGGCTCAGCCACGCCCCGGGGATGATCACGCTGCTCGAATGGACCGGGTTCATCGCGGCGGCGGCCGTGGTGTTCAACCTGTGGCCGCGGATGGCCTTGTTCGTCGCCTGGGCCTGCTTCCTTTCGTTTGTCGCGCTGAGCCACTTCTTTTCCGCGACACAGCCGGACCAGCTGATGCTCGAGGTCGCGCTGCTCTGCATCCCGCTCGCGCCCGCCGGCCTGCGGCCCGGGCTCGGGGTGGGCCTCGCGCCGCGGCGGATCGCGGTGTTCGCGCTGCGCTGGATGTTCATCCGGCTGATGTTCGAGGCGGGGTTGGCGAAGTTCGTCTTCGGCGCGGCGATGTGGCGCGACTTCACGGCGATGGACGTGATGTACGAGACGGCGCCGTTCCCGACGTTCATCGGGTTCACGTTTCACCAGTTGCCGCATGCGTTCCATGTGCTCGAGATCCTCGTCACCTTCGTGGCGGAGATCCCGGCGCCCTTCCTCGCCGTGTTCTGCGGACGCTGGGGGCGGTGGGTCGCGTTCTGGAGCTGGTGTGCCCTGCAGGGCGGCATCCAGATCACGTGCAATTTCGGCTGGCTGAACGTGGCGGCCATCGCGCTCGGCCTGGTGCTGCTCGACGACCAGATGCTCGCGAGCCTCCTCCGTCGCGTCGGCCTGGCCCGATTCGCGGAGCGCCTGCTGGCCCGTACGGCCGGGGCGTCCATCCGCCCGTCGCGGCCCTGGGCCAAGCACGGGCTGCGCTGGGCGCTGGGCGCGCAGTTTGCCCTCGGACTCTACTTCCACCTGGTCTCGCCCAACCGCATCCCGGTCGAACGGGTGCCGGCGTTCATCAACGAGCCGATCGACCTGCTCTTCGGCAGCTGGCGCAGCATGAATTCGTACGCCCTCTTCGGCAACCTGCCGAAGATCCGCTACGACGTGGAATTCATGGGCTCGAACGACGGCGGCGAGACCTGGCGCAGCTACGAGTACCGCTACAAGGTGCAGCGCGTGGATCGCATCCCGCCGTTCATCGCGCCGTGGTACCCGCGCTTCGAGGCGATCCTCCAGAGCACGATGATCAGCTCGACCGACCCGACCCTGTACCAATCGGTCGCCGCCCAGCTCCTGCGGCGCTCGCCGCCGGTGATGGCCAAGTTCCGCAGCGATCCGTTCCCGGACCGGCCGCCGACGATGGTGCGCATTCCGACCTACCGGTATGTGATGACCGATTTCGCGACCTACCGCGCGACCGGGCACTACTGGCGCAAGGAATACGTCGGTGACTACACCACGATGATGTACCTCGATGCGCGCGGCGAGGTCGCCGCAAGCGAATGACCGCCGCCATGCACGTCCCGCTCATCCGTCGCCATCGGTTCGGCTTCATCGTGATGGTTGTCGGCCTCGCGCTTGCGGGCACCGGTTGCACGCGCGAGGCGCCGCCACCGCCCAGCCGCCTGCCGTCCACGGTCGGCCGCCTCGCCGTCGCGCCACCGGCTCCCGGCCAGCCGTTCACCCTCGATGCCCTCACCCTCACCTTGCAGCCGATCCCGGCCGGCACCTTTCGCATGGGCAGCCCGTTTGCCGAACCGGGTCACACCGTGCTCGAAAGTCCGCAGGCCTGGGTGACCCTCACGCAGCCGTTCTGGCTGGGCCGCACCGAGGTGACGCACGCCCAGTGGCGCGCGGTCATGGGCGCCGATCTCGCCGACCAGGCGCGCCTGGCGTTCCCCGCCGAGACCAACGCCGCGCGGCTCCTCGCCGGCACGGCGGACGACGTGCCGGTCTACTTCGTGACCTGGCGCGAGGCGGTGGAGTTCTGTGCGCGACTGAACGAACGCGCCCGGGCCGAGGGCTGGCTGCCGCAAGGCTACGCCTTCACCCTCCCCACGGAAGCCCAGTGGGAGTACGCCTGCCGCGCCGGCAGTCCGGAGGCCACGTACGAGGGCCCGTTGACGATCCGCGGTGAAAATCACGCCCCCGAGCTCGACGCGATCGCCTGGTATGCCGGCAACAGCAGCGTCGGTTACCGCGGTCGCGGCTGGGACACGGCCGATTGGCCGGAAAAGCAATACCCGGGCGGTCTGGCCGGCGTACGCGCCGTCGCGCAGAAGCGACCCAATGCGTGGGGCCTCCACGACATGCTCGGCAATGTCTACGAATGGTGCCGCGACCACCCCACGCCAGCGCTGCCAACCAAGGCGGCGAAGGATCCGGCCGGCGCCGCCGACGGCATCGACCGGGCCGTGCGCGGCGGCAGCTGGCACAGCCCGCCGGATTTCTGCCGCGCTGCGCACCGCACGTGGAACAACCCCGACGTCCGCAGCCAGTTCATCGGCTTCCGCGTGGCGCTGGCACCGGTGGCGCCCCGGTAGGAGCGGCATCAAGCCGCTCCTACATTTGGCGTAACTCGCCGCGATCGGCGCACCTTCGCATTGCCGCGACCCGGCGATGTGTGATGCTGCGCGGCAACCCCACCCCACCATGAGCCCCGACCCCGCGCTCACCCACCCGCCCAAGAAAAACGTCGCCCACTCCCGCGTCGTCGCCGGCAACCCCGCCATCAGCACCCTCGGCCACTCCGGCAACGACCTGCACTACCGCGGCTACGACATCGCCGACCTCGCCACCCACGCGACGTACGAGGAGATCGCCCATCTCCTCATCCACGAACGGCTGCCCAACCGCGCCGAGCTCACCGCTTACCGGATGCGCCTCGCCGGCCTCCGCGGACTCTCCGCGCCGCTGCGCGCGATCCTGGAGCAACTGCCCGCGCGCTCGCATCCGATGGGCGTGCTTCGCACCGGGTGCTCGGCCCTGGGCGCGATGGACACCGAGCCGTCGGCGCCCGACGGCAGCGGACCCAAGGACCCCGTGGTCGCCCGCCGGATCGCGGACACGCTGACCGCGTGTTTCCCGTCGATGCTGCTGTACTGGCACCACTTCGCCACCACTGGCAGGCGCATCGAGGTCGAGACCGACGACCCGACCATCGCCGCGCATTTCCTGCGCCTCCTGCACCGGCGCGAGCCCGACCCGGCCCACGTTCGCGCCCTCGACCGCTCGCTCATCCTCTACGCCGAGCACGAGTTCAACGCCTCGACCTTCACCGCCCGCGTGATCGCCGGCACCGGCTCCGGCCTGTACGGCTGCATCACCGGTGCCATCGGCGCCCTGCGCGGACCCAAGCATGGCGGCGCCAACGAGGTCGCCTTCGAGATCCAGCAGCGGTACCGCACGCCCGACGAGGCCGAGGCCGACCTGCTCGACCGC
Organism: uncultured Opitutaceae bacterium; assembly: GCA_964526145.1. GTDB lineage: Bacteria > Verrucomicrobiota > Verrucomicrobiia > Opitutales > Opitutaceae > UBA2377. The sequence goes on along the minus strand of CAZGJB010000032.1, from coordinate 483 downwards.
CTTGCCCGCAAGGAGATCGTCATCGGATTCGGCCACCCGGTCTACACGGTCGCGGATCCGCGCAACGCAATCATCAAGGAAATTGCCCGCGAGCTCTGCACCACCTCCGGCCATCTCGACCGTTTTGCCGTGGCCGAGCGCATCGAGCAGGTGATGATGCGTGAGAAGCGCATGTTCCCCAATCTCGACTGGTACAGCGCCGTCGCCTACCACGAGCTCGGCGTGCCCACCGCGATGTTCACCCCGCTCTTCGTCCTCGCCCGCACCGCCGGCTGGGCCGCGCACGTCATCGAGCAGCGCGTCGACGGCAAGATAATCCGCCCCAGCGCGCAGTACACCGGCCCCGAGGACCGGCCGTACGTGTCGATCGACCAACGCTGAGTGTTCTCCTTCATGTCCTCCCCCATCTCGAACGTCCGCCCCGCCCCCGACCCCCTGCTCGTCGATCTCGCCGACTACGCCCTGAACACCCGCATCGCGAGC
>CAZGJB010000031.1:0-19624 GCA_964526145.1 uncultured Opitutaceae bacterium | reverse complement strand
CGAGCAGGTTCGCGCCCTTGTCGGGGAAGTAGCGGTCGATGAGGACGCGCTCCGAGGCCCAGAGCCCGAGGCCGTGCGCCGCGCGCGTGTAGTGCACGACGGCGGTCAGGTCGTTGAAATCGGCGCGCACGGTGGCGCGGGAGATCTTGAAGGGTTTGGCGGCGGGCATCAGCGGGGACGCTGTTCGGTGGCGAGGAGTGGCGGTTGATCCGGGAAGCGGGCGCGGCCCGAAACGGCCGCCGGGCCAAGCTGGATGGCCCACCGCTGCGTGGCCAGCGCAGGATGCGCGGAGGCCTGGCGCACGAGAACCGACGCCAGCGGGTCGCGGTAAACCAGGGTCCACCCGGCCAGTCGGAGCCGATCGACGGCACCGTAACCTGTCGGCAACAGGGCCAGGTCCGCGGCGTCAAGGTCCAGCGCAGGTCCGGGGTCCTCTCCCGCATAGAAGCGCCAGTGGGCGTCACGGATCGCGGCCGGATAAACCGTGTCGAGCCGGCCATCGAACGAGACCGGGTTGTGCGGCAGTTCCCACAGCACCATCTGGCCCCAATCGAAGAAGGTGAGCGTCCGGCCGGTCAAACCGTGCTCGCGCATGAAAGCGATGGCGGTCACCGGATACGTGTCCTTGGGCACGGCGATGGTGAAGGGATCGGAGCGCGCGGGCGGCAGGCTGGCGCCCAGGGCGAGGACGCCGGAGGCGACGAGGGCACCGGCGAGCGGCAGGGCGGCGAGCCGACGCTGTGCCAGGCCGCGCAGTCTCGCGGTGGGCGCAGCCAGGCGTTGGAGGGCGTCGGTCAGGTGCGGCGGGGTGAAGATCAGGTTCGCGAGGGCAAACAGAGGCGCGTGCCGCAGTTGCAGCACCGCCATCCCGGCGAGGAGCGCGAGCGTCACGGCTTCCCAGGCGCGCCGCGGCTGTCGGCTGCCGAGCCAGCCGGCGACCGAGATCAGCAGGAGCAGATAGACGCCGATGGCCGGTCCGCTCAGTCCCGGCGCGTGCCACTCGGCGATCTGCGGACGGGGAAGCATCAGGGTCTGCCAGGTCCAGCGCACCAGCTCGACGCCCCACGGATTCAGAAGGAGGGCGCCGGTCGCCAACATGACGATCGCCGCGAGCCGGCCCAACGACGGGCCGCCGGCCGCGGTCACGCCGAAAGGTTTGCCCGCCGCCGGCCAGACGCGAACCACGACCTCGGCGCCCACGGCGCCCAGGAGCAGAATCCAGCCGGCAAAATATCCCCCGTGCAGATTCGCCCACGCGGCGAACCCGATCGGCACGGTCCAGCCCCAGCGCTCCCGGCCGCCAAGCCAGGACCGCAGCGCCAGCAGGAGCAGCACCAGGAGCAGCATCGTGAACAACTGCGGGCGCACGGCGTAGCCGAGCGCGATCGAGTTGATCGAGATGGCAAGCAGGCCGAGGGCCGCCAGCCGCCGGGCCGGATCGCGACCGGCGCCGGCGCGCCAGGCGGGAATGACCGTGACCGCCGCCAGCCCGAGCATCGCGAGCCAGAGTCCGGTGCCGCCGGCGAGGCGGTGGATCACCCCGAAAAATACCTCGGCCCACACCTCGTGGTTGATCCACGGCAGGCCGGCGGCGGTCCACGAGAGGACCTCGGCGTGCTCAAGACCGCCCAGCAGCAGCGCACGCTGACCGTAGAGGACGTGGCCCCAGAGGTCGTTGTCGGCGGTGTTCTCGCTGAAGCGCAGCCAGGCCAGCGCCGCCACCGCGAAGCCGAAAGCCGTCCGCATCAATCGGCCGGAGGGCGGAGGATCTGCCGGTGCGTGGGCCATCGCCTACAGGTGCCGGCTGAGGAAATCGGTGATCTCGCGGTAGAGCCGGAGGCGCGCCTTGGTCTCGAAGTAGCCGTGACCCTCCTTGCCCGCGATGAACTGTTCGACGGGCACGCCGCGCGCATTGAGCGCGGCATAGAGCGCCTTCGACTGCGAGGCGTCGACCCGGTCGTCGTACTCGCCGGCGGAGATGTAGACCGGGATGTTGATCTTGTCCGTGTGCCGCAGCGGGGAGATGGCCTCGAACTTCGCCTGCGCCACCTTGGGGTCGCCGAGTTTCTGCAGCAGCAGCTGGTAACCGGCCTTGCCGAAGCGGTCCCGGCTTTCCTGCCGGATGATCTTCTCCCAGTCGAAGACGCCGACGATGGTGACGGCGCAGCGGTACAAACCCGGTTCGAACGCCGCGCCGGCCACGGCGAGGAAGCCGCCAAAGCTGCCGCCCATGATCGCAATGCGCTCCGGATCGATCAGGCCGGACTTGGCGAGCTGGCGCGCGCCGTCGGTCACGTCGTCATGCATGGCCTTGAAGTCGAAGGCCGGGTCGCGGCTGATGGCGTTGGCGAAGCCGGTGGAACCGCGGTAATTGGGCTGAAAAACGGCGTAACCTCGACTGGCGAGGAGCTGCACGACGGGGTCGAAGCCCCAGCGGTCGCGCGCCCACGGGCCGCCGTGCGCATACACGACGAGCGGCGGCTTGGGGGCGTCGGGCTGGCGGGCCGGCAGCGTGAGGTAGCCCTGCAGCTTGAGCCCGTCGCGGGCCTTCCAGCGGATCACCTGGGTGGGCTGCAGTGCCGCCGAGCGCAGCCACGGGTAGGGCTCGGGCAGCGCGCCGAAGGTGCCCTTGGCGTGGTTGTAAACGTAATAGGTCGGCGGGAGGCGGTCGACGATGGCGGCGATGACAAAGACATTGTCGGCCCTGTCGCGATCGATGATCCGGCACACGCGGCCGGGCAGCTTGGCGTCGATGATCGCCTGGATCTGCTGCATCCGGGGCGAGAACCAGTGCACCTTGGGCAGGTCGGAGTCGTAGGCGACGCCCAGGAGCGCGTTGTCCTGACGGGAGAAATACAGGCGGGCCCGCTGCATGGAGCAGCCGGCGACGCCGAAGACCTTTTCCCCGAAGGTCTGCGTGACGCTGTCGTACAGGTAAACGCCGGGTGCGTCGTCCTCCGGCATGGAATGGGAGACGTAGACCTTGGTGGGGTCCGCGGCGAAGCCGAGGAGGTGGTCCTCGTGGGCGTCGAGATCGAGCCTGACCCACGGCGAGTGCTCGTCGGTGCGGACGAAGTGCCGCAGGACATTATCCTGCCAGATGATGGTGCCGCGGATGCGGCCCTGCGGATCGCTGGCGAAGCCATTGCGTTCGCCCGGGGGCGTCGGGATCCACTCGACCACATTGTAGCGGAAGGCCGACTGCCCGCTGGCCCGGGCCGCGGCCTTGGCCGGGTTGATCAGCGCGGGGCCGGCCCGGTTTTCGGCATCGTGCTCGGAGAACCAGACGTTGATGAATCCCGGCCGGCTTTCCGGGAACGAGAGCAGGGTGAACCGCTCCATCATGTTGAAGGAGGTGGCCTTCTTTTTCTTCAGGTCGTAAACCGAATAGCCTTGGTAGTTGGCGCCGATCACGAGCTGGCCGTCGGTGAGCCAGCCGAACGGGTAGGTGGACCGATCGGCGAGTTGAAACGCCTGGGTCTCACCGGTGTCGAGGTTCAGGAGGCTGATGCCGTAGTCATCCTGTTCCTTGTCGTTCGCGTCGAAAACGGCATAGGCCAGCCATTGGCCGTTGGCGGAAAGCATGGGTTCCACCACCAGCGGCTTGTGGAGGAAATCCTCGACCGACGGAGGAGCGGCCAGGAGCGAGGCGGCTAGGCACAGCGGCACCAACCGCCGAAGCAGATGGATAGGGAGCATGGGAGGGCGCCCGAAGCTTGGGCGAAGCCTCCCGGTGAGTCCAGCGCGCGGCGGGCGCGGCTGACCTTACGCCTTCTTCCAGGCGGCGATGAACATGCCGTTGGCGTTCAACTCGTGGGGCCAGAGCGTGACCTGGGGGCCACGACCGAGCACGGGGTCGGGCGCGAGCTCGGGATGCGCGGCGGTGAAGGCGTCGGCGACGACGCTGGTCTCGCTGCGGGTCAGCGTGCACACGGCGTAGATCAGCCGACCGCCGGGCTTGAGCGAACCAGCGACGTGATTGAGCAGGGCGAGCTGCGTGGCGGCGAGTTCGCGCACGTCGTCAGGCGTGGTGGTCCAGCGGGCGTGGGGATTGCGCTGCCAGGTGCCGGTGCCGCTGCACGGGGCGTCGACGAGGATGCCGTCGAACTTGGTCTTCGTGGGCAGCTTCGCCGAGCCGTCCCAGAGCGCCGTGCGGTAATTGAAGAGCTTGGCGCGGGCGGCGCGGCGCTTGAGGGTTTCAAGACGGCCGCTGTGGCGGTCGCTGGCCCAGATGAGGCCCTTGTTGTACATCAGATCGGCCAGGTGCAGCGTCTTGCCGCCCTCGCCGGCGCAGGCGTCCCACCAGGTCTGGCCCGCCAGCGGGGCGGCGGCGATTCCGACGAGCTGCGACGCGAGGTCCTGGATCTCGAATTCACCGGACTTGAACTGCTCGGTCTTGAACAGGTCCTGCGTGCCGGTGAAGCGCACGGCGTCGGCCGCGAGCGGCGTGGGTTCGGCGGCGAAGAGCGATTTGGCCAGGGCGTGGGCGTGGCCGGGCCGGGCGCGCAGCCAGAGGGCCGGTTCACGCTGGAGCTGGCGCAGGTAGTCGGGCGAAAGCGCGACCTCCGCCGCGAGCCAGCCGGGCACGGCCAGGGCGGCGAGGGCCTCGGCCTTGATGGACTTCTCGTCGGCCTGGAAGCGTTCGTGCAGCATGATGGCATGCTCGAGGCGTTTCTGCGGGGAGGCCTTGGGGTCGAGCCATGACAGCCAGCGGAAATACGCGAAGACCGTGCGGGTGATGGCGCGCTTTTCCCGCGGCCCGAGGTAGCGGTGTTTTTCGAAATAGGTGCGGAGCGCGGTATCGGCGCGCTGGTCGCCGGCGACGGCTTTCAGGACGAGCGCGGCGTGGTTGAAGGTGGCTTGGTCAGGCATGGCTGGGGCCAGAGAGCACGGGTGCGGGCCAAAGGACAAACCCCGAATGACCCGGGCGCGCGGGCTGCCGGCCCGCCAAGGCGCGACTAGCGCCGGCTCCAGCGGCGGTCCTGCTTCAGCTCGAGGCGCTTGGCCTCGAGCTGGACGCCGGCGACGGCGGGGTGGGCGCGGAGCTGCTGGAAGACGGCGGCGGTGAGCTTCCACGACAGGGCGCCGCTGACCTCGGCGATCGGGGCGACGCGATCCGCGAAGAGGAAGCCGAACTCGAGGCGCGTGTCGCCGGTCTGCTTGTTCACGGTCTCGCGCAGGAGACGCAGGAAGGCCGGGAGCTCGGGGTGGTCGGGGCGGAGCAGCCAGGTGACCTTGCGCACGACGCCCGTGACAAAGGGGTCGAGCGGGTAGCACTCCTTGACGTTGATGCGCGCGCCGTCGTTGCCGCTGATGATGTTGCCCTGCACGAGCACCGGAGTCTCCGGGAGGAGGCTGGCGGAGTAGGCCGCGTAGGCGTCGGCGAACATGTTCAGCTGCACCGAGGCATTGCGCGTCGCGAGCGTGAAGGCGGCCCAGGGGCGGTTGTCCTTCTTCGAAAGCTTCTTGGCGATGTTGCCGGCGATGCCGCAGATGCGGAACTCCACGCGGTCGGTCTGGCGGAGCAGGTCGTCCACGGTGAACGTGTCGATCGCCTCGGCCAGGCCGGCGTACAGGTTCATCGGGTGGCCGCTGACGTAGAAGCCGAGCAGTTCCTTCTCGTACTGCAGGCGCTCGGCGGGAGCGAAGTCGGCGGCGTTGCCGCCGACTTCACCGGAGTTCGCGGATCGGGGCTCGGAGTTCGGGGGCTGGCCTTCGCCGTTGCGGGCGGGCTTCTCGTCGGCGAGGAGGTCGAGGAAGCTGTGCTGGCCGGCGGCCTTGTCGCGGGCGTGGGCGGCGACGGCGCCGAGGGCGGCGTCGATGCTGTCAAAGAGCTGCTTGCGGCTGGCGCCGGTGTAGTCGAAGGCGCCGGTCTTCACGAGGTGCTCGAGCACGCGCTTGTTGAGGGCACGGGCGTCGACCCGGCGGACGAAGTCGTCGAAGTCGGCGAACGGGCCGTTGCGCTCGCGCTCCTCGATGATCTTCTGCGCGGCCTGTTCGCCGACGCCCTTGATGCCGGCGAGGCCGAAGCGGATCTTGCCTTGGGCGATGGCGGTGGTTTCGCCTTGGGGCTAAACCACCGGCGTGAACATCTCGCGCGACTCGTTCACATCCGGGCCGAGGACCTTGAGGCCCATGGATTCGCACTCGGCGATGAAGTGGGCGACCTTCTCGGAGTTGCCGAGCTCGGAGCTGAGCATGGCCGCCATGAACTGCACCGGGTAGTTGGCCTTGAGGTAACCGGTCTGGTAGCTGAGGACGGCGTAGGCGGCGGAGTGGGATTTGTTGAAACCGTAGCCGGCGAACTTGTTGAGGATGTCGAAGATCGAGTTGGCGGTCTTCTCGTCGATGTTGTTCACGCGCTTCGCGCCCTCGACGAACTTGGCGCGCTCCTTGGCCATGGCCTCGACGTCCTTCTTGCCCATGGCGCGCCGGAGCATGTCGGCGCCGCCGAGCGTGTAGCCGGCGATGATCTTGGCGGCCTCCATGACCTGCTCCTGGTAGACCATGACGCCGTAGGTCTCGTGGCAGACCTCCTCGAGCAGCTTGTGCGGGAACTTGACCGTCTCGGGGTCGCGCTTGCCGCGCACGTAGTCGGGGATCCACTCCATCGGGCCCGGTCGATAGAGCGCGATGAGGGCGACGATCTCGTCGATCGACGAGAGGCCGATCTGGCGGCAGAGCGCCTGCATGCCCGTGGATTCCAGCTGGAAGACGCCGGTGGTGCGGCCGGAATTGAGCAGGGCGTAGGTGGTGGGGTCGTCGAAGCCGACGGCCTCGATGTCGAACTTCGGGTCGGCGGTGCGGCGGATGTTGTCCACGGCGTCGGCGATGACCGTGAGGGTCTTGAGCCCGAGGAAGTCCATCTTCAGCAGGCCGAGCTTGCCGACGGCGTTCATGTCGAACTGCACGGTGACGTCGCCTTCCTGCTCGGTGAGCGGGACGAATTCGTCGAGCGGGCGGTCGGTGATGATGATGCCGGCCGCGTGCTTGCCGGTGTTGCGCACCATGCCCTCGAGGACGAGGGCCTGGTCGTAGATCTTCTTCGCGATGGGGTTCTTGGTGATCTCGTCGCGGAGCTCGGCGGACTTTTCGTACGAGGTCTTCAGGTCGATGTTGAGCTCGTCCGGGATCATCTTCGCCAGGCGGTCGGCGTCGGCGTAGGGCAGGTTGTGCACGCGCGAGATGTCGCGGATGACCATCTTGGCGCCGAGGGTGCCGTAGGTGATGATGTTGGCGACGCAGTCGTTGCCGTACTTCTGGCGGACGTAGTCGATGACCTCGCCGCGGCGGCGCATGCAGAAGTCGATGTCGAAGTCGGGGGGCGACACGCGCTCGGGGTTGAGGAAGCGCTCGAAGAGGAGCTTGAAGCGGAGCGGGTCGAGGTTGGTGATGCCGAGGACGTAGGCGACGATGCAGCCGGCGCCCGAGCCGCGGCCGGGGCCGACGGGGATGCCGTTTTCGCGCGCCCAGTGGATGAAATCCCAGACGACGAGGAAGTAGTCGATGAAGCCGGTCTTGCCGATGATCCCGAGCTCGTAGTCGAGGCGCTCGACGAGCGTCTTGGCCAGCGCCGGGTCCTTGGCGGCGCCGGGGGCATGGTAGTCGACGCCGTAGCGCTTTTGCAGGCCGGTGATGCAGAGATCGCGCAGGTAGCCGGCGCGGTCGGTCTTCACCTCGGGCGGCAGCGGGTACTTGGGGTAGCGCTCGCTGCCCTTGGGGAAGGGGATCGCGAGCTCGCACATGTCGGCGACGAGGCGGGTGTTGGTGACCGCGTCCGGCACCTCGGCGAAGAGCCGCGCCATCTCGTCGTGCGACTTGAGGTAGAACTGGGTGCCGGTGAACTTCATCCGGTTCTCCTCGTCGATCTTCGAACCGGTCTGGATGCAGAGCATCGCGTCGTGCGGGCCGGCGTCGGCCGCGTTCACGTAATGGACGTCGTTCGTGCAGATGACCTTGAGCTTGAACTCCTCGGCGAGCTTCAGGAGGCCGGGGATGATTTTCTTCTGCTCGGGAAGGCCGTGGTCCTGGATCTCGACGAAATAGTTCTCGCGGCCGAAGATCTCGACGAACCGGCCGCAGGCGGCGCGCGCCTCCTCGTAGCGGTCATACAGCAGGTGCTGGGGCACCAGGGAGGCGAGGCAGCCGGTGAAACCGATCAGGCCGTCGGCGTAGCGGGCCAGCGTCTCGAGGTCGGTGCGCGGCTTGTAGTAAAAGCCCTTGAGGTGCGCGTCGGAGACCAGTTTCAGCAGATTCTGGTAGCCGGTGAGGTTGCGGGCGAGCAGACCGAGGTGGAAGATGGTCTTCCCCTCGTCGTCGGAGCGGCCCTTTTTCTCGAGGCGGGAGGTCTCGACGAGGTACAACTCGCAGCCGACGATCGGCTTGATCCCCTTGGCCTTGGCCGTGTTGTAAAACTCGATGGCGCCGAAAAGATTGCCGTGGTCGGTGAGCGCGATGGCCGGCATCCCGAGGGCCACCGCCCGGTCCATCAGGCGGTCGATCCGGCAGGCCCCGTCGAGCAGGCTGTAGTCGGTATGGACGTGGAGATGGACGAACTTGTTGTCGGCGGCCGGCACTGGTTGCGATGGCATGCCGCACGTGGCGCACGTGCAAGGCGGAAACCGGAGAAAAAACCCATTGACGGCCCCATTTCCGCATGGCTTGCTTCTGCGCTTTTCCACTCACCAACGACCCGTTTGCCATGTCCATTGAAATCAAAATCCGCAAGAACGAGCCCATTGACCGTGCGATCCGTCGCATGAAAAAGAAGCTCGAGCGCGAGAACATCATCAAGGGTGTTCGGGCCAAGCGCTACTACGAGAAGCCCTGCGAAAAGCGCCGCCGCAAGGAGAAGGTCCAGGCCTTCACCCAGATGCTGCGCCGCCGCTACGCCGAATAAGGCACCGGGTACCTGTCCAGCTTTCGCCGCATCCCTGTTCCGGGATGCGGCTTTTTTTTAGTGCAACCGGGCGGCGATCCATGCCTGATGGGGCGTTATCCGCGTGAAGCCGACCCTTTCGCTGTCCTCCTGCTGGAACTCGCACCGGCACACTGACGGGTATGCGATGCTCAAAGAGATCGCCGACCTCGGTTTCGACCATGCGGAATTGAGCCACGGCATCCGTATCCCGTTGGTGCCCGGCATCCTCAAGGCGGTGGAGGAGGGGGTCATCCGCATCGGCACGACCCATAATTTCTGCCCCCTGCCGACCGGCATCAACTCGGCGGCCCCCAACGTCTTCGAGCCCTCCTCGCTCGATTTTCGTGAGCACGACCAATGGCTGCGCTACACGAAGCGCTCCATCGATTTCGCCGCCCAGGTCCACGCCCGGGTCATCGTCTGCCACCTCGGGAGCGTGGAGTTCTTCTGGTTCAACCCCGCGCACCGCGTCGAAGCCTATCTCCGGGCGCACCCGGACCTGGTCCCGGCGGACGACCAGGCCTACCAGGAACTCCTGAAGAAGGCGGTCGCCAAGCTCCGGAAGCGCATGCCGACCTACTGGGAGCGGACGAAACAGAGCATTGGCGAAGTCCTCGAGCACGCCAAGGCCAAGGGCGTCACCCTCGGCTTCGAGAACCGCGAGGCCTTCGACGAACTGCCGCTCGACGATGATTACGAGGCGTTCCTCGCCAGCTATCCGGTCGAGGCCCCGGTGGGTTACTGGCACGACACGGGCCACGCCCATCTCAAGCAGCGCATGGGCCTGCTCGAACACCGCGCGCATCTCACCCGCATGGCGCCGCGCCTCGTCGGTTTTCACCTGCACGACGTCAGCCCGGAAGGCCGCGACCATCAGGCCATCGGCGACGGCCAGATCGATTTCAGCATGGTCCGCGAGTTCTGGCGCCCCGAGCACCTGCTCACGATCGAGCTCAGCCCGCGCCTCGACGTCGAGGGCGTGCTGCGCTCGAAGGCCAAGGTCGAGGCGCTGCTCGGTTAGTCGTTATCGACCGAAAGGCGGGATTCTCGCGGAGGCGCGGAGGGCGCGGAGTTGGTCAATGACTCCGCGAGCTCCGCGGCTCCGCGTGAGCCTCGAGGATCTCGCCAACCCAGCGCCGATGTGGCCCTGACAACGTGATCTCGTCCAACTCCTTCAGCGGGACCCAAACCAGCCCTTCGCGCGTTGCGCCTGCGACGATCTTCGCGTCCACGCGGTGGATCGACTCCGTGATGCGGTATTTGGTGATGCCGCGTTTTCGTTGGGCCAGGAGTTCTCCCTTCGCCGCGCGATCGACCGATAGCCCCGCCTGTTCCGCCGTCGGCAACTCATGCTGCGCCGCGAGTCGCCGTGCGCCCGCGTCCGCGCGGTGCAAGAGCAGCCGTCCGCGGTGCACGCACCAGACTCGCGTCACCGCCACCGCCACGGACGGCTTCGCGGCGAGCCGCGGGTATCGCTCAGGGTCGCCCGCCTTGCGCGCGGCGCAAAACGCAAAAACCGGACAAACCGTGCAGAGCGGATTCTGCCGCACGCAGACGGTGGCGCCCAATTCCATCATGGCCTGATTGTGGTCGCCGGCGTGCTCGGCCGAAATCAAGGCCTGCGCCAGGTCCGCAAACGCCTTGGCCGCGGTGACACCATCCTTGAAGGTACGATCGTCGGCCGTCAGTCGCGCGAGGATGCGCACGACATTGCCGTCGACCACCGCCGTCGGCGCGCCGAACGCGATGCTCGTGATCGCCGCCGCCGTGTAGGGGCCGACCCCCGGCAACTCCCGCCAGGCTTCCGGGGTGCGCGGCGGTTCCGGCAACGCGACGATCGCCTGGGCCATCCGGTGCAGGTTGCGGGCCCGCGAATAATAGCCGAGCCCCTCCCACAGTTTCAGCACCCGCGCCTCCGGGGCCGCGGCCAGGGCGGCGAAATCCGGCAGGGCCTCCAGCCACCGCGCGAAATAGGGCAGCACGGTCTTCACCTGAGTCTGCTGCAGCATGAACTCGCTCACGACCGTCTTGTACAGCGACGGCGCCGTGCGCCACGGCAGCGGGCGCGCCGCGCCGCGGTACCAGGCGTGTAGCGCCGCGCGGAAATCCGCCGCCCGGGAAATCAGTCTGGCAGTCTCGGCCACAGGACGCGGAGGAAGGCACAAAATCCGGCCGGAGGGAAGGGAGCTTTTGTCCTCGTGCTTTTGCGGGTTTTTGCTGGCTTATCGTCCCCATGCGCAAGAAGCCGGCCCCCGAGGAGGAGGCCCCCAAGAAGCTCAGCTCCTACACCGTCAAGCTCGACGCGGCCCAGCTCGCCAAACTGCGGGCGTATTGCGAGACGCGCAGCTGGCTGCCGGTGGAGGTCGCCTACACCCACTTCGCCTTCAAGGCCGACCACCTGAAGATCAACCTCTCGGCCTACACCAGCGGCAAGCTCGTCATCGCCGGCAAGGGCACCGAGGACTTCGTGCGCGACGTCATCGAGCCCGAGATCACCGGCGCCGCCAAGCTGGGTTACGATGAGGTGCTGCACCCGGACTGGTTCGAGTCCCACGCCGGCCTCGACGAGAGCGGCAAGGGCGACTTCTTCGGCCCGGTCATCGCCGCGACGGTCATCGCCGACAAGTCCGCGATCGAGGAATGGCGCAAGGCCGGCGCGCAGGACTCGAAGAAGATGGCCGAGAGCAAGATCATGGAGCTCGACCGCCTCATTCGCGAGACCAAGGGCGCCTCGGTCGCCACCTGCTTCTGCCGCACCATGACGCGCTACAACGAGCTCATGGGCCGCCCGGGCGCCAACCTCAACCGTCTCCTCGCCTGGCAGCACGCCACCGCGCTCGGTGACGCCCTCGCGCGCAAGCCGGTGAAGTGGGGCCTGCTCGACCAGTTCAGCGAGCAGCCGCTCGTGCAGCGCGAATTGGCGAAGAAGGAGATCAAGGATTTCGAGCTGCGCATGCGCACCAAGGCGGAAGAGGACCCGGTCGTCGCCGCCGCCTCGATCGTCGCCCGCGCGGAGTACGTGCGCCAGATGCACCTGCTGTCGAAAAAGTTCGGCGCCAAGCTGCAGAAGGGCGCCGGCCCCCTCGTGAAGCACCAGGCGGAGGAGATCATCCGCAAGTTCGGCGCCCCGGCGCTGCGCGATTTCGCCAAGCTGCATTTCCGCACCGCCTACGAGGTGGTGTCGGCCGCCGGCAAGCTCGACGAACTGCCGCTCAAGCCGCCGCCGCCGAAGATGGAGTGGTGAGCCGCCGATGCCGAAGCGCCGTCAGCTCCGCGGGTTTGACCTGAAGCAGATCGAGGGCGTCGCCAGCCTCATCGGCGTCGACGAGGCCGGGCGCGGCGCGCTCGCCGGTCCCGTCGTGGCCGGCGCCGTGCTGGTGACGCGCGATTTCCTCGAGGGCCGCTGGGCCGCCGCCAACGCCGGGCGCATCAACGACTCGAAGCAGCTCAGCCCCGCGGAACGGGAGGCGCTCTGGTTCGACTTCGAGACGCTGGCGGGGCAGGGGCAGATCCACGCCACCTTCGGCACCGCCGACGTCGGCGAGATCGAGCACTTCAACATCCTCGGCGCCACCAAGCTCGCCATGCGCCGCGCCCTCGAGGGCATCTACCCGCCTGACGCGTTCGCGCAGAAGACCGAGCCCGATCTGTTCACGCCGGCCGAGGAGGTCGCCCAGTTCCAACCCCAGGTCTCCGCGCGCATCCTCATCGATGGCCTGCACCTGAAGCATTTCCCGTATCCGCACACCGGCGTGGTCAAGGGCGACGCCCGCTCGCTGTGCATCGCCATGGCCTCGATCATCGCCAAGGTCACGCGCGACCGCCTCATGAACGAACTCGACACCAAGCACCCGGACTACGGCTTCGCCCAGCACAAGGGCTACGGCACCGAGGAGCACCGCGAGGCCCTGCTCCGGATCGGTCGCTGCCCGCAGCATCGCGAGACCTTCCTGCGCAAGCTCCTCTCCGGCCGCGTCGATCCCGCGCAGCTCGATTTTCTCAGCGACGACACTCTCGCCCCCACCGATGAAAGCAGCTGAACGCCTCGCCGTCTGCCTCGTCCTCACGCTCACCCCGCTCCTTGCCGCTCCCGTGATCAAACCCAACGATGACTGGGCCGCCCCCGGCGCCCCGCGCCCCGCCCTCAAGGTCGGGGAAATCCTTCCGCCCCGCGTGCGGACCCCGCAGTTCCCGCTCAAGGACCAGCGCACGCTGTTCACCGACGCGGAGATCGCACTCCTCCGGGCCAACGTCGCCCGCTACCCGGCGGCGAAGAAGGTCGCCGACACCATCCTCGCCGACGCCGCCTACTGGGTGGACTGGACCGACGAGGCCCTGCGTGACCTCATCCCCACGGCCGAGGTCCCGCGCTCATTCGAGGTTTGTCCCGCGGGCTGCCCCGTGCACGGACGGCGAATCTTCGAGGAGACGGGCAAGTTCTACCCGTGGATCGTCGACCCGAAGAAGCCCTTCCAGGTAACCTGCCCGATCGGCGGTGAGACCTATCCCAGCAACGACTACGGACGATTCTATCGCAGTGGCTTCAAGGACCGCACCGGTCTCGACCAGCCCTATGCCGACGACGGCCGCGGCTGGGTGGGGCCCGACGGCCAGCGCTATTGGTTCGTCGCCCACTGGCACCACTGGGTCTGGACCCAGCATCCGACCTCGCCGCACCCGAACATCATGAGCGGCCTCGCCGCGCTCGGCCGCGCCTACCTGCTCACCGGCGATGCCCGTTACGCCCACAAGGCCGCCGTCATCCTGCACCGCGCCGCCGAGGTTTATCCCAACATGGACCACGAGAGCCAGTCGCGCTACGGCCAGCTCATGGCGGCGAAGGATGGTTCGCGCTACTCGGGCAAGATCATCAACGCCATCTGGGAAACCTACTTCGTCGCGCAATTCGCCGAGACCTACGACGCGATCTGGGAGACCATCGACGGCGACGCCGCGCTCCACGCCTTCACCGGCAGGGACGGCCGCGCGATCCGCGCCTTCGTCGAGGCCAACCTCATCGAGGACGGCATCGACGCGATCTACGAGCGTCGCGCGCGCGGCAACTACGGCATGCACCAGCGGGCGCTGCTCATCGCCGCCATCGTGCGCCAGCACGGCGACAATGACCGGTCCCGCGCCGATCTTCTCGATCGGCCCGATGGTGTCATCTACCTCGGCCTCCGCCGCGCGCTCTACGGCCTCGTGTGGCGTGACGGCCAACCTTACGAATCTCCCGGTTACAACATCCTCTGGGTCCAAAACCTGACCGCCGTGACCGAGTTGCTGCCGCGCCTCGGCGTGGACCCCACGACGCTGCCGCGTCTCCGCCGGCTCTACGACGCGCCGCTCGCGGCGATCGCCATCGGTCGGCACACGCCGGCCATCGGCGACACGACTTCGATCTACGGCGGCGTGGTCGGCGAGGAAGCGGCTGTGTACCAGCAGGCTTTCCGCTATTTCCGCGATCCCCGCCATGCCGCGTTCCTGGCTGCATTCGGCGGGGCGGGGGAGGGTGGGTTCCGCGATTTCCACTCGCTCCTGCATCCGCCGCTCGAGGCGGCCGTGCCGCCGACCGACGGCCGTCGCGTCGCTCCGCAGCGCTCGCGTCTGCTTTCGGGTTTCGGTCTCGCGCTGCTCAACGACGCGGCCGACGAGACCGCCGTGTCGCTCTATTTCGGCCAGCACGTCAGCCACAACCATTTCGACCGCCTGCATTTCGACCTCTTCGCCCGCGGCCAGCCGCTCACGCCGGACCTCGGCTATCCCGATGCGATGAACATCTTCGTGCCCGGGGTGTGGACCTGGTCGGTCAACACGATCGCCCACAACACCGTGGTCGTCGACGCCGCGGCCCAGCCCGGCAACGCCCCCGGCGTGATCGAGCTCTTCGCCGACGCCGGCTGGGTGCGCGGGATCGAGGCCAGTGCGGATGGCACCTATCCGCAGTGCGACGACTACCGCCGCGGGTTGCTGCTCGTGGATGCCCCGAGCGGAGGAAAATACCTCGTCGATTGCTTCAACGTCAGCGGCGGCCGCCAGCAGGACTATTCGCTTCACGGTCCGCCGGGCACCGCGAGATTCGCGGACGATGCCTGGTCCGTCCCGGCTCCCGGCACGCTGGCCGGCGAGCACGTCAAGGTCGGCGAACTCTACGACAACCCGGAGATGGCGGCCAAGGGCGAGGTCGAGGGCTACTACGAGTACCGCGGCTCCGGTTTCCAGCATTTGTTCAACGTGCAGCGCCGCACCGCCGGGGATGCCGTCGTGGATTACGTCCATGAGAAGGACCCGGCCGCGGCCCTGCGCATCCGCGTCCTCGCCGCCCCGGGGCAGGAGCTTCTGGCCGCCGATGCCCGCGTGTCGCCGGTCAATCACCCGGAATTGCTGAAGTTCCTGATCGCGCGCCGGACCGCCGGCGACGATGCGACGAAGCTGCGCAGCACTTTTGTCGCCGTGCTCGAGCCGCACTCCCCGGGTGACGCGCTCATCGCCCAGGTCGAACGCCTGCCCGGCGACATCGGCACCGCCCTGCTCGTCACCCATGCGACGGGCGAGCGCGACGTGGTCATCCATGATCCGACGGGCGCGGCCAAGACGATCGCAACGCCCCTCGGTCCCGTGACGACCGATGCGCGCCAGGCGGTGCTCCGCTTCGGTCGCGACAACGAGCCGTCCCGGCTCTATCTCGCCGGTGGCAGCGAGCTGAAATGCTCCGACCGCGCTTGGCGACCATTGCCCGGCATCGCCGCGACGGTCGCTTCCGTCGAACCCGGCGCGTCGCGGTTCCGCCTGCGATTGGACGCCCCGGCAACGGTACCGGCGCCCGCGGCCGCACAGCTGGCTGGACGTGTCGGCACGTTGTCCAATCCGCACGGTCGCACCGCCCACACCCTGCTGGCGGCGGCGCGTGAAGGTGCGGAAGTCGTCGTCACGACCCAGGACGACCTGCTCACCGGCCTGATGCGCGTCTCCGCCGTGAACGGTGACCGCCTCGCGACGAAGACGCAGCTGCCCTTCGCCCCGAGCTACGTGGGCGCGACCGTCTACGACGAGGCCCACCGGCCCATCGGCCGCATCCGCGCGGCCGAGCTCGGTCATCTGGTCCTCGAGGCCGCGCCGGCGAACCCCGCCGCCCTCGTCGGCCGCGATGTCTGGATCGGCAGCGTGGGTCCCGGTGACCGGCTGGAGCTGCCGGCGGTCCTGACGTGGCAGCGTTGACCCCCCGGCGCCGCTCGGTCACAACGCCCGCGATGCCTCCGAAGAAGCACACCTCGCTCGACCGCGTGCTCGGCCGGCTCGACACGCTCGACGCCGTCAATCTCACCAACCTCGTCCAGCGCCTCGCGCGCGAGCGCACGCTGTTCGAGGACATCTTCAACGCCCTGCAGGAGGGCGTGCTGGTGATCACCTCCGATGGCGAGATCGAGTACGCCAACGCCTCCGCCCATCGCCTGATCGGCCTCGGCGACGACGAACTCGACGGCAAGGTGCTCTGGCGCCTCGTGCCGGGCCTGCGCCCCACGCTCGGCGTCTCGCTCGACGATGACGACGCGGCGCTGCCGGCGGTGGCGCGCGAGTTCGAACTGACGTACCCCGAGCCGCGCACCGTGCGCCTCTACATGGTGCCGTTCCGCCAGGTCGGCCGCGGCGGCAGCCGGCGTTTTGCCGTGATCCTCTCCGACGTCACCCGCGACAAGCTCACCACCGAGGCCCGCATCCAGGACGAGCGGACCTCGTCGGTGCTGCTCCTCGCCGCCGGCGTCGCGCACGAACTCGGCAATCCGCTCAATTCGCTCACGATCCACCTGCAGCTCATCGAGCGGAAGCTCCGCAAGCTCAAGGCCGGCAAGGACACCGATTCGCTCGCCGAGTCGATCCAGGTCTGTCGCGACGAGGTCAGTCGCCTCGACGGGATCATCACCAATTTCCTCAACGCCCTCCGGCCGCAGGCGCCGGATCTTGCGGAGATCGATCTCGCCGAGGTGCTCACGAGCGTGCTCGCCTTCCAGCAGAAGGAGATCGCGGACCGCGGCATCACCGTGGATGCGGAGACCGACAGCTCGCTGCCGTCGGTCATGGCCGATCGCAACCAGGTGAAGCAGGTCTTCTTCAATCTCCTGAAAAACGCCCTCGAGGCCATGCAGCCCGGCGGGCGCCTGCGCATCCGCGCCCGGGCGGATGACGACAACGTCATCGTCGCCCTCGGCGACAGCGGCACCGGCATCAAGCAGGAGGATCTCGCGCGGCTCTTTCAGCCTTACTACACCACCAAGCCCGGCGGCCACGGTCTCGGCCTCATGATCGTCCAGCGCATCATGCGCGAGCATGGCGGCCAGATCGGCATCGAGAGCAAGGAAGGCGCCGGCACCCTCGTCACCCTGCAGTTCCCGCGCAAGGACCGCCGCGTGCGGATGTTGCAGAGCTGAATCGCGATCGCCCGGTTTGGCCCAGGCCAAGATCTGCGGACCCTTGGGCAAACCGCGGTGAGCCGGCCGCGAGGGAAAAAGGCAAGATATGCGGCAAGGCAACACCCCTTGCCGCTGCCATGCTCCCCGAGTTATCCCCCGCCAATGCCAAGTATGCCTGGGCCCTTCGCGGCCGTGAGGCGCCGCCGAAGCGTCCGGCCGGGGAGCGCGTGCATGATTTCGGCGAGGTCTTCGATGTCTTCGACGAGACCACCGTGCGCGAGCAGGCCGCCCGCTGCATCCAATGCCCGGAGCCGCTCTGCGCCCGCGGCTGTCCGCTCTCGAATCGCATCCCCGAATGGATGGCGCTCGCCGCCGTCGGTGATTTCCTCGGGGCCGCCGCAATCTCGCGCAGCACGAGCAATCTGCCCGAGGTCTGCTCGCGGGTCTGTCCGCAGGAAAAGCTCTGCGAGACCGCCTGCATCCTCGGCGCGCGCGGCGCGCCCGTGTCGATCGGCGCCGTCGAGCGCTTCATCAACGACTACGCCTTCAACCACCACGCGGTCGACTACGTCACGGCCCCGCCCAACGGCCGGCGCGTGGCCATCATCGGCTCCGGTCCCGGCGGACTCGCCTGCGCCGACGAACTCGCGAAACTCGGGTACCGCGTCACGATCTTCGAGGCCCAGCCGGTGCCCGGCGGATTGCTGGTGAACGGCATCCCCGCCTTCAAGCTGGAGAAATCCATCGTCGAGCGCCGCATCGACCTCCTGGCCAAGAACGGCGTCGAGTTCCGCCTCGGCGTGCAGGTGGGCCGCGACGTGCCGCTGTCCGACCTGCGGCGCGACTATGATGCGGTCTTCCTCGGCCACGGTGCGCAGAAGGCCAAGCCCGCCGGTGTCCCCGGCGAGCACCTGGACGGCGTCATCGCCGCGCTGCCCTTCCTGATCGAGAAGAACACCGGCTCGCCGCTGTTCGACTATCCGCCCGTGGATGTGGCCGGCAAGCGCGTCGCCGTCCTCGGCGGCGGCGACACCGCCATGGATTGCCTGCGCACCGCGCTGCGCGCCGACGCCCAGGCTTCCGTCTGTCTTTACCGCCGCGACTTCGCCAACATGCCCGGCAGTCGCAAGGAGTACGAAAACGCCGTCGAGGAAGGGGCCGAGTTCCGCTTCCTCACGAATCCGATCGCCATCCTCGACAACGGCCACGGCGCCGTCGCGGGCGTGCGCTGCGTGCGCATGGAGTTGGGGCCCGCCGACGCTTCCGGCCGCCGTTCGCCGCGCGCCGTCCCGGGTTCGGAGTTCGACGTGCCGGCCGACCTGGTCCTCGTCGCCTACGGCTTCGATCCGGTTTCCTTCCCGGAAGACAGCGAGTTCGCCCAGATCAAGGTGAACGAGTGGGGCGGCATCATCGTCGATGCGAACCAGATGACCACGCTGCCGGGCGTCTTCGCCGGCGGCGACTCCGTCCGCGGCCCCAGCCTCGTCGTCCACGCCGTGCGCGACGCCCGCAAGGCCGCCCAGGGCATGCACCGCCATCTCGAGGCCGTCGCCCAATTCCGCCAGTCCCTGCCGTCCAATCCGTGATCCGGCGTGGCCGCTGCCGGAAGCCAGAATGGATTTGACCTCGGTGCGTCGCCGTCGCGCCCTCGTGGGTCCCCCATGAAACAGACCCTGCCCCTGGCGAGCGACTGGAAGGTGATGCATGCCGAGCCCTGGCTTGGCCCGACGGTGGCCTGCTCGGCGCTGCCGCTGGCCGACCGGTGGGTGCCGGCCGCGGTGCCAGGCGACGTTCACCTCGACTACGAGCGGGCGGGCCTGATCGCGGATCCCTTTTTCGGCACCAACCATGATCACATCCGGTGGATGGAAGAGTGGGAGTGGTGGTACCGCACCGAGGTGACGCCTCCCACGCCCGGTCCGGGCCAGCGGCTGCACCTGCTGTTCGAGGGACTCGACGTCTTCGCGACGATCTACCTCAACGGCCGCGAGGTCGGCCGGCACCAGAATATGTTCACCCCGCTCCGGCTCGATGTGACCGACCACATCCAGCCGGGAGCGAACCGGCTCGAGGTCAGCCTCGCGCCACCGGTCAATCCGCCCGGTCGTTCGCCGACGCCCGAGGTGCGCGGCTACGGCTCGCCCCTGCGTCTCCAAGTGCGCAAGGCCCAGTGCTGCTACGGGTGGAACATCACGCCGCGGCTCGTCACCATCGGCATCTGGAAGCCTGTTTCCTGGCTGCTGGTGGATCCGGTGGAGATTGACGATGTGTGCGTGCACACCGTGGCGCTGCGGCC
>CAZGJB010000030.1:0-20141 GCA_964526145.1 uncultured Opitutaceae bacterium | reverse complement strand
CGCCCCGGTTCAGGGTCGCGATGCCCTGTTCCCGCGCGGCCTCGGCGAGTGCGGCCATGGTGGCGGGCGTGGGCGGCTCGAGCGCCGCGGCGGGATAGGCCAGCCCCAGGCTGGCGTACTTGCCGGCGGCGAGCCGGTGAAAGGGCATGATCTCGTAGGTGATCGCGGCGTCAGCCGCGGTCCGCGCCTGCCGTTGATCGCGGAGCCGGCGGACAAAGGCGGCGATCGCGCCGATGTCGTCGGGCGTGTCGTTGACCGTGGGCACCACGGGCGTCCGGAAGACGATGGGGATGCGGGAGGCGGCGAGGCGCCGGGCATTGGCGAGAATGCGCTCGTTCGTTTGCCCGGTCGCGGCCCGGTGCTTCGCGGGGTCGATGACCTTGAGATCCATCATGAACAGGTCGGTGTACGGCAGCAGCGCCTCGAGTGCGCTCCACGGCACCTCCCCGCAGGTCTCGACCGCGGTGTGCAGGCCATGCTCGCGGCACTGCTGCAGGAGGGCGCGGGCGAATTCCCGGCCGAGGACCGGTTCGCCGCCGGAGAGGGTGACACCGCCGCCGGACAACTCGTAGAACGGCCGATCTGGCAGGATCTCGGCCATGACCTCCGCGACCGACATCCGGCGGCCCTCGGTCTCGAGCGCGTGCGCGTTGCAGACGGTCACGCATTGGGCGGTGAAGTCGCATCGCTCGCGGATGAACGTGTGCACGCCGTTGGTGAGCTCGTGGGCGTGTTGCGGACAGGCGGCGACGCACTGGCCGCAGGCGATGCACCGGTCGGGATAGTAGCGCACCTCGGGCCCGGCGTGCTGGCCCTCGGGGTTGTGGCACCAGAAGCAGCGCAGGGCGCAGCCCTTGAGAAAAACGGTGGTGCGGATGCCCGGGCCGTCGTGCAGGGAGAACCGCTGGACGTTGAAGACCACGCCGGACGGCGCGGTCATGGTGGTGCGTTGCCTCGGGGGGCGCATGGCATCGGATGGCTGATTGTTCAGGACGGCTCGCGCGTCGGACCGCGAGGCTAGGCGGATTTGCGCAAGAGTTTAAGCGGAATCCATCCGGCGGCGGTTTCGGCCCTGCACAAGATCTGACCAGCAATCCGAATTGCGGGTGCGGCGCGCGCGCCGCAGAATCCAGCAACCGGCGCTCTGCGCTGGCGCCTGATGATCTCCGTGATCCGCGCCCTCCTGTTCTGGCTGACCATGCTCGTGCTGGTCGTGACGGGATTCTGGTGGGCCAGCCGGCGCTGCGAGAAGGCGGCCCCGCCCGGCCGGACGGTGATCACGTGGATGGGCTACGTCTCGCCGCTGCGGGACCTGTATGAGCAGGAGATCGCCGAGTTCGAGCGCCTGCATCCGAACATCGCGGTGCGCCTCATCCTGACGCCGCCCAATGAATATCACATGAAGTTCAAGACGCTCACCGCCGCGGGGCAGGGGCCGGACCTGTTTTTCTCGGGCGACGTCTGGATGACCTACCTGCAGCCGTTCATGGCCGACCTCACGCCGCTGGTCGAACGCGACGCCGCCGAGATCGCGCTCGATGACTACTATCCGAAGATCCGGTCCGCGATGCGGCACGAGGGCCTCTATCGGGTGCTGCCCGAGTCGATGAATATCTCGCTGTGCTACTTCAACCGGCGCCTGTTCAGGGAGGCAGGCCTGACCGAGCCGACCGAGGACTGGACCTGGGACGACATTGTTCGCGCCGGGCAGAAACTGACGCGTCCAGCCGTGGGCCGGACGCCGGCCGTCTGGGGATGCTCGCGCCTGGAGAGCTGGTGGGGCGAATGGCTGATCTACGTGCGGCAGGCGGGCGGCGCCGTGTTCACGCCCGACGGCCGGCGCTGCCTGCTGGATTCG
This sequence comes from uncultured Opitutaceae bacterium, assembly GCA_964526145.1. GTDB lineage: Bacteria > Verrucomicrobiota > Verrucomicrobiia > Opitutales > Opitutaceae > UBA2377. Next base: position 18,283 of record CAZGJB010000030.1, on the reverse strand, counting down.
GCGGCGGCGATCGAGGGCCTGCGCTTTTTTCAGGAGAAGTCGTCGCGGTATCGCATCAGCCCGCCGGCCGGATACGAGCCGCCCAACAGCTTCGTCAACGAGCGCGTGGCGATGAACATCGGCGGGCACCTCGACTTCTGGCTCAACTACAACGCGGTCCCGGAACTGGATTGGGATGTGCAGCTCCTGCCGGCGGGTCCGGTGACCCGGGCGGGAGGCGAGATCGCGATCGGCGGCTACTCGCTGAACAAGGCGGCGCGGCACCCCGAGGAGGCCTGGGCGCTCATGAAGTTCATCACGCGGCCGGAGAAGATGGCGGCCATCGTGGCCCGGGGCGGCGTGTCCGTGCGACAGTCGGTGGCCGAGGTCCAGCTGCGCGATCCCAGGCGAACGGGGAGGCCACGCAACCTGGCCGCCGTTTACCGGCAATTGGAGTTCGCCCGGCCCATCCCGCGCCACCCGCACTATATCGAGATCATGCTCCAGATCGTGCAGCCCGAGGTGGACCGCATGGTCCAGGGCGAGTTGACCCCGGAGGAAACCGGCCGGCGCGCCGCTGCGGCCGTCAACGCGTTTCTCGACATCTTCTACAACGAGCCGCGCTGAATGCTCCGGGGCCGGCGGCGGATTGGCTTTGCGGTCCCTGCGATCTTTGCGGTTAATCAATGCCAAAGGCTGAAACATGAAGCGCGTTCGCATTGGAATTGTCGGTGCCGGGTTTGCCGCCCGCTACCACGTCGCCTGTCTGCGCCGGGTTTACGGCGCACAGGTCGAGATCGCCGGGGTGACCTCCGCCCGGGCGGAAAGTCGCGAGGCCTTCGGCCGGGCGCACGGGTTGCCGGTTTTCGAGCACGCCGAAGCCATGCTCGGACACGTGGACCTGCTCGACATCTGTTCGCCGCCCTATGCGCATGAGGCGGCCATCCTGGCGGCGGCCGCGGTGGGGAAGGGGATCATCTGCGAGAAGCCGCTCACGGGCTATTTCGGTCCGGCGGGTGCGGACGAGACCTACCGGGGCGACCGCGACTCGAAGCGGACGATGCTGGCGGAGACGATGGCCCGGCTCGGGCGCATCGCCGCCGCCGTGCGCAAGTCCGGGACGTTTTTCGGTTATGCCGAGAACTTCGTCTATGCGCCGAGCGTGCAGAAGGAGCGCGAGATCATCGCGAAGACCGGCGCGCAGATCCTGCGCATGGCCGGCGAGGAGTCGCACAACGGTTCGGCCTCCCCGACGTATGGCATCTGGCGGCAGGCCGGGGGCGGATCGCTGATCGGCAAGGGCTGTCACCCGCTGGGCGGCATGCTCTACCTGAAACGCGTCGAGGGACTCGCGCGCATCGGCCGGCCGATCCGGCCCGCCAGCGTGAGCGCGCGCACGCACCAGCTCACGCGGCTGCCGGTGTATCGCGATGCCGGGTTCATCCGCACGGATTACCACGACGTCGAGGACTACGGGTTCATGCACGTCGTGTTCGAGGACGGCACCGTGGCCGATGTCATGACCGGCGAGGTGACCCTCGGCGGCATCCACGATTACATCGAGGTCTTCGCCAACAATCACCGCACGCGGTGCAACATCAGCCCGGTGGGCGTGGTGGACACCTACAATCCGCGCCACGAGCAGTTCAAGGACATCTACCTCGTGGAGAAGGCGAGCACGCAGGAGGGGTGGTCGCGGGCGGCGGCCGATGAGAATTTCACCATGGGCTACCAGGGCGAGATCGAGGATTTCGTGACCTGCGCGGCCCGCGGTGCGCAGCCGCAATCGGACCTCGACCTGGCGCTCGACACCACCGCGGCGATCTACGCGGCATACCTGTCGGACGAGAACCGCGGGGCCGAGGTGGCGGTGCCGCGGATCTGATCAGTCCCGAAGTAACCTATTAGTTACTCGAACGTTCAGGCGTAACCCGCCTGCTATTTTCTTATCGCTATTGGCAGTTTGCGCCCGGGGGAGGATAACGGGAAAGGCGCAAAGCCTTTATCGTGAGAACGGCGACCTCCCCCCAACCTCTGAACGTGGCCATCGTCGGTCTGGGCCACTTGCATCCGCGTTCGTACATGGCGCTCTTCGCCCAGCTGCCGGCCACCAAGGTGGTGGCGGTGGTCGAACCCAACCGGGAATTGCGGGAGGCGTTTGCCAAGGAGTTCGCCCTCAACGGCTATGCCGACCTCGACGTGATGCTGAAACGGGAGAAGCCCGCCATCGCCGCGATCTTCCTGCCGCACATCGACTGCCCGGCCGCCGCGATCAAGTGCGTGCGCCACGACGTGCACGTGATGGTGGAGAAACCGATGGCGGTGAGCGCGGCCGCCGCGCAGTCCATCGTGACGGCGGCGCACGCGGCGAAGGTGAAGATGACCACGGGATACTGCTGGCGGCTGCACCCCGTGGCGCGGGAGATCAGGCGGCTCGTGGCGGAAGGGATCATCGGCGACGTGATCGGGGCCGAGGGCCGGTGCGCCGCCGGCCGGCTGACGCGCTACCTCGACGGCCATTCACCCTGGATGCTCGAGAAGGCGAAGTCCGGGGGCGGTCCCATCTACAATCTCGGGGTCCACTGGATCGATCTCTTCCGCTGGATCCTCCAGGACGAGGTCGCCGAGGTGTCGGGGCAGAACGTGAAGATCAACCAGCGCTACGATATCGAGGACAACTCGTTTGCCCACCTGCGGTTCAAGCGCGGCACAATGCTCGCGCTCGACATCAGCTACACCGTCCCCGACAGCTACCCCTGCGGCCGCGAACTCTACATCGGGCTGCGCGGCACGCGCGGCGTGCTCTCCTGGTCGCCGGCGTACGAAGGGCAGAAGGACGTGCTGCACATCTGCAGCGATGACCCCGCGCTCAGCGGCTCGCCGCTGCGGAGCGAGGATTTCAACCTCGAGGCCGTGAAGGGCTACTCCGGCTACATGGGCCGCGAGTACGTCCGGGCGTTTGTCGATGCCATCCGCAACGGTGGCGAGCCCCCGATCACGGGCGAAGACGGCGTCGCGGCCCTGCGCGTGGTCGAGGCCGTCTATCAGGCCGCCGCCGAGAAACGCTGGGTCGCGGTCAAGGGCTGACCGGAACGAATTCTATGAAACTTGTCGTCACCGATTACATCGAGGAAAACCTCGACTGGGAAGCCGAGCAGTGCCGCAAGGCCGGCATCGAATTCGCCGCCTACCAGCTCAAGTTCAAGCCCGAGGCCGAGGTGCTCGCGAAGGTGGCCGATGCCGACGTCATTGTCGTCAACATGGTCAAGTTCGACGCCTCCCTCGTCTCGAAGCTGACCAAGTGCAAGGTGCTCATCCGGCACGGCATCGGGTACGACAACGTCGACGTGGACGCCTGCACGAAGCGCGGCATCGTGTTCGCCTACCAGCCCGACTACTGCAAGGAGGACGTCGCCGAGCACGCCATTGCCCTGATCTTCGCCTGCGCGCGCAAGGTCGTGGCGAGCCGCCGCACCCTCGACAAGTCCAGCGCCGCCGGCCAGTGGGACTTCGGCGGCCTCTTCCCGATCCACCGCATGCACGGCAAGACGCTCGGCATCGTCGGCGTCGGCCGCATCGGCAGCCGCGTGTACCGCAAGCTGCAGCATTTCGGCCTCAAGATCATCGGCACCGATCCGTATCTCAGCGACAAGCGGAAGGCCGAGTTCACGGACCTGCAGTGGGTGGACAAGGAGACGCTGTTCCGGACCTCCGACTACATCACGATCCACACGCCGCTGAATCCCGAGACCCGCCATCTCGTCAACGCCGAGGCGCTCGCGTGGATGAAGCCCACGGCCTACCTCGTGAACACCTCGCGCGGCCCGATGGTGGACGCCGTCGCGCTCGCTCAGGCCTGCGCCGAGAAGCGCATCGCCGGCGCCGCGATCGACGTGTTCGACGTCGAGCCGCCGCCCACCGACCACCCGCTGTTCGGCCTCGATAACGTGATCCTCACGCCGCACATCGGCTGGGCCTCCGCCGAGGCCGGCTGGGAGATCCGCGAGAGCATCATGAACGACGTCCTCGCCCATAAAGCGGGCCGTCCGCCCCGCTGCATCGTGAACAAGGAAGTGCTGAAAGGAGCCGCCAAATGAGCGTCACCCACGTCAAGGGCCCGCTGCCCGGCCCGAAGGGGCAGGTCCTGCTGGAAAAATGGCACAAGTACGAGGCCGACGTCACCGGCTACCAGGCCCCGGTGGTCTGGGACCACGCGCGCGGCTGCGTCGTCACCGACGTGGACGGCAACGCCTACCTCGACTGGACCTGCGGCGTGCTCGTCACGAGCGTCGGCCACTGCCACCCGCACCTCGTCGCCGCGGCGCAAAAGGCGACGGCGCGGCTGTTGAACAACTACGAGTGCGCCAACGTCGAGCGCATCGCCGCCGCGGAACGCCTCGTGAAGGCGCTCCCGCCGCACCTCGACAAGTGCTTCTTCCTCTCGACCGGCAGCGACGCCACCGAGGCCGCCGCTCGCCTGCTCAAGCGCAAGGCCGGCAAGTTCGAACTCCTCACGTTCGAGGGCGGCTTCCACGGCCGCACGTTCCACGCCGCGTCGATGGGCGGCATGGCCGGACCCAAGCGCGGCTACGGGCCGACGGTGCCCGGCATCATCCGCGCGCCGTTCCCGAATCCCTACCGTGATCCCTACGGCTGGTGCAGCGACGGGCCGGAGTTCAGGAAGTACTTCGCCCACCTCGATTCCGTCGTCCTCGCCAACTCGACCGGCAGCCTCGCCGGCGTGATGGTCGAGCCCTACCAGGGCGCGGGCGGCTTCATCTTCCCGCCCACCGGCTGGCTGAAAAAGCTGGAGGAGTGGATTCGCGCGCGCGGCCTGCTCTTCGCCCTCGACGAGGTGCAGTCCTCGTACGGCCGCACCGGTAAGATGTGGGCCATGGAGCACGAGGGCGTGAAGCCGGACATCGTCGCCATCGGCAAGGCCATCGGCTGCGGCGTCCCCGTCTCGGCCATTGCCGCCACGTCCGACGTCTTCTCCTGCCTCGGCAAGGGCGAGCTCTCCAGCACGCTCGGAGGCAACCCGGTCGCCAGCGCCGCCGTCTGCGCGGTGCTCGACATCTACGAGCGCGAGCCGCTGGTGGAGAACTCCGCCAAGCTGGGCGCCTACATGAAGTCGCGCCTGCAGGAAATGGCCGCCACGTGCCCCTACCTCGGCGACGTCCGCGGCCAGGGCCTGGTCATGGGCCTCGAGCTGGTGAAGGACAAGACGACCAAGGAACCCGCGCCGGAGCTCATCAAGCCGCTCATCAACGACTGCGCCAACCACGGCCTGCTCATCGGCTCCGTCGGCGTGTACGGCAACGTGGTCCGCGTGGCCCCGCCGCTCGTGATGACCCCGGCCGAGGCCGACGAAAGCCTCGGCATCATGGCCGGGGCCCTGTCCCGGCTGAAATTGTAGGGCGCCCGCCGCGCCCCCGATGCGGGCGCGCCGCCCGCGTAAACCTTCCAACCCATCCCCCGATGAAAGACTCCATCCCCCAAGCCGTGGAGAAACTGCTGCCCGACGCGCAGCGCTTCCTCGCCGACCTCATCCGCATTCCCTCCCTGCCCGGACAGGAGCACGAGGCCATGCTTTTCTGCGAGCGCGAGTTCGCCAAGCTGGGCGTGGTCGTCGAGCGCGTCCCGTTGTCCGATGCGTTGATCAAGGATCCCGACTACTCGACCCCCGTCCCGGGCATCAAGTACGACGGCCGCTTCAATCTCCGCATCGTGCGGCGCGGCACGGGTGGGGGACGCAAGCTGATCATCAACGCGCACACCGACGTCGTGCCGCCGTCCGAGGGCATGGTCGATCCGTACAACCCGCGCGTCGAGAACGGGATCATGTTCGGCCGCGGCGCCTGCGACGACAAGGGGCAGGTGGCGTTGTTCTATCTCACGCTCAAGGTGCTCGATGCGATCGGCGCCAAGCTGCCGGGCGACCTCGTGGGTCACCTCGTGGTGGAGGAGGAGAATGGCGGCAACGGCTCGCTGGCGATGGCCCGCACGGGCGAAAAGGCCGACGGCTGCATCGTCCTCGAGGCGTCCGACGGCAAGCTCTTCACCTCGATCCGCGGCGCCGTGTGGTTCCGCCTCGTGCTGCATGGTAAGGCCGGGCACAGCGGTCAGGCCGGGCAGACGCGCAGCGCGCTGCTGATGGCACGCGATGCGATCGCGATCCTCGAGGCGTATCACGCCGAGTTGCTCGCCGGTTCGTGGGGTTTCCCGCTCTTCGATCCGTACCCGAACCCGATGCCGATCACCTTCGGCAAGCTCGAGGCCGGCAACTGGCCGGCTGCGGCTCCGAGCAAGGCGGTGCTGGAAGGAGTTCTGGGCCTGTTGCCCAACCGCACCAAGGAGCAGGTCTGCGCCGAGATGCAGGAGGCGCTGGCGCACGGCGGTGACGAGGTGTTCACGCGCAACTTCGAGCTGAGCTTCATGTACCGCCACGACAGCAGCGTCGTCGATCCCGACCACCCGTTCCCGCAGGCCATCCTCGCCGGAGCCAAGCAGGCCGGCGTGCCGCTCGTCGTCAGCGGCATGACCGCCTCGTGCGACGCATGGTTCTACAACAACCAGCTGGGCATCCCGACCGTCGTCTACGGCGCCGGCACGCTCAAGGTGGCGCATTCAAAGGAAGAACAACTCGCCCTCAAGGACCTCGCCAACGCCGGCTGCGTCCTGGCCACCTTCGTCCAGGATTACTGCGGGAAGAAGGCCTGAACCCGGAAATGGATTATGTGGAAAGCTGGAAAGCTGGAAACGACCCCCTGGGATTCTTGCCGAGCAACCAGCGCGACCCACCAAAGCTTCCCTACCCAATGATTCCCGATCCCGACCTCAGCCTTATTTCCAGCCTTCCTGATTTCCACATTCCATGAAAGCCCTCGTCAAAACCCAGAAAGGCAAAGGATTCCTCGAGCTGCGCGACGTGCCTGAGCCCCAGGTCAAGGCGGGCGAGGTCAAGATCGAGATCGCCGCCTGCGGCATCTGCGGCACCGACGTGCACGTGAAGCACGACGAGTTTCCCTACTGGCCGCCCGTCACGCTCGGCCATGAGTTCGCCGGCACGGTGATCGAGGTCGGCCCCAATTGCCGGTCGGCCAAGGTCGGCGAGCGCGTCGTCGCCGAGCCGCACAACCTCTCCTGCGGCGTCTGCTACCTCTGCCGCACGGGCAACACGCACATCTGCGCGGCCAAGCGCTCCCCGGGCTGGGGCGTGGATGGCGGCATGGCGAAGTACATCTGCTATCCGGAGAAGCTGCTGCACCGCATGCCCGAAGGCATGTCCTTCGACCAGGGCGCCGTGGTCGAACCGACGGCCAACGCCGTGACCGACGTGATCGAGCGCGCGCGCATCACCGCGGGCGATTTCGCCGTCGTGATCGGCCCCGGCCCGATCGGCTTGCTCGCCGCGATGGTGGCGCGGGCCGCCGGGGCGAGGGAAGTGGTCGTGATCGGCTACCCCGCCGACGCCGCCCTGCGGCTCAAGAAGGCGAAGGAACTGGGGTTCACCACGGTCAACCTCGCCGAGGCCAATCCCGTCGACGTCGTCATGGGCCTGACCGGTGGCATTGGCGCCGACATCGTGATCGAGTGCAGCGGCTCGCCCAAGGCGATTCCCGGCACGATCGACCTTGTCCGCAAGCTCGGGAAGATCTGCGTGATCGGCCTGACCGGCAACCGCCCGGTCGAGGTGCCCTGGGACAAGTTCAGCTTCAAGGTGGTCGAGGTGATCTTCAACCTGTCCACCAGCTACACGTCCTGGGACCGCACCATCGCCCTGATCCACAAGGGCCTCGTCCCCGCCGAAAAGATCATCACCCACCGCCTCCCGTTGGCGCAGTGGGAGGAAGCCTTCGCCGCCGTCGAAAACCTCACGGCCCTGAAGGCCCTGCTGATCCCCTGATCACGGCGCATTCTAGGGCGATTGGACCATACCATTTCAACGCGGAGAGCGCGGAGAACACGGAGAGAACTAGACCAGACCTCATTTCTCGGCTTGTCCTCAGCGTCCTCCGCGCCCTTCGCGTTTAAATCCTTCATCCCCTCACTCCCATGGCTAAAACTATCGGTTTCGGCATCCTCGGCGCCGGGCTCATCGCTCCCTTCCATGCGAAGGCCGTGCGCGATACCAACGGCGGCAAGCTCATCGCCATCTGCGACCTGGCGCGGGAGCGCGCCGACAAGCTGGGCGCGGAGTTCGGCGTCAAGGTGTACTACCAGCTCGACGACATGATGCGCGACCCGGAGATCGACGTCGTCAACGTCGCCCTGCCGAACCACCTGCACCACGAGTCCGTGCTCAAGTGCGCGGCGGCCGGCAAGCACGTGCTGACGGAGAAGCCGCCCGCGATGAGCCTGCGGGAGACCGACGAGATGATCGCCGCCTGCCGGAATGCCGGCGTGAAGTTCGGCTGCACCGTCCAGTGCCGCGTGCGCAAGTCCATCCAGGCGATGAAAATGGCCGTGGACAGCGGCCGCTTCGGCAAGCTGCTGCACGCCGATGCGATCATGAAGTGGTACCGCTCCACCGAGTATTACCACAGCGATGCGTGGCGCATGTCGCGCAAGTCGGGCGCGGGCGTGACCGTGCAGCAGGCATTTCACTACATCGACCTGCTCCAATACCTCGTGGGTCCGGCACGTCAGGTGCAGGCCCGCATGACCAACCTCGCGCACCCGGGCATCGCGCTCGAAGACACGCTCATGGCGTTCGTCGACTTCGGCTGCGGCGCGCAGGGCGTGGTCGAGGCCTCGACGGCCTTGTGGCCGGGCACCGACGTGCGCATCGAGATCAACGGCGAGAACGGCACCGCCATCATGGCCGGCGAGAAAATGCTGACCTGGAAATTCCGCGACGAGCGCCCGGAGGACGCCGAGATCCGTGCCTACGGTAGCACTTCGTCCGCCACCGGCGCCCGCGGTGCAGCCGACCTGGGCCACGCCGACCACACCGTCGTCATCCAGGACATGGTGGACGCCATCAACCAGAACCGCGAAGTCATCATCCCCGTGGCCTCGGTGCGACCGACGCTCGAGATCGTCCTGGCGATGTACCGCTCAGCCGCGCTTGCCCAGCCCGTGACCCTCCCAGTTCAAGACGACGAGAGCATCTGGGCCTGGAAGGCTTGAGGCCGCTTCCAGCATCAAACACGGCCAGACCATCGGTGGGCGGTCGCAAACTTCAATAAGTCGGGTTTGACCCCCTCGGGCTGACTTAACTGATCAGCAACAGCCGAACCTCGCCAGGCTGCGTCGCGGGGGCGCGGTGGATGCACGGCGGCACGGGATTGCCGGGATAGGCCAGCGCGATGCGCCAGAGATTGAAGTGTCCGAACGAAAACGGCTTCGCGTCCGGAGCCGCGGCGTAATGCAGATCGTAACTGTGGTCCGCCAAAAATTCGCGGAAGCCGTCGTCGTCTGTGCCGCCGTAGAGCTTCAGCAGCTTCGCGCGCGTGGTTGGATCGTCGACGCGTCGCGTGGCCTCTTCGTTGTGCAGGCCTTCGCTCGGCCTGCCGAAATAGGTGCACAGGTAAGTGTCGGCCGGCACCGGGGCGCGATCGGTGTGCCATGAGAACACGTCCGTCGCGACGATCGCTTGCGGGTCGTCGTGCTCGCCGCCGTTGAGGTAGTTCAATACCGGATCGAGCTGCCGATCGCGCAGCAGGCGGAAATCGTGTAGCATCGCATCGACCGCGATGCGTCCAGCCGCGCTCAGCGGCAACGCCTGCAATTCCTTCTCTTCGATCACGTGGATGCCTTCCTCGTTCCGGGCCAGCTTCGCCGCCACCTCCGCGAAATCGCCCGGCAGCGCACGCGGCCAACAGAGCGCATTCACACCATCGCGCAGCGGCGTACCGACCAGTTCGGCGAAATTCGAGACGAGGCGGATGCGACGGTAGTCAGCGGGAAGAGAAGGCATGCAGAGGTCGGGCATGAAAGGATTAATGGCGAGGTCGTGGAGCGCACGGATAAATCCAGAGGTACGGAAGAAAATGCCGCCCACGGAACACACGGAAGAACTGCTGGCTTCAACAACCGGAGAAGGACAGACGAAGCGTGCCCTGCACGTGCTGTTCCCGCGATGTACCGCTCCGCCTCCTTCACACGTAGCCCAAATCCCATAGCCCGACCTATCGGACTACTGTCGAGGCCGGGCCGATCGTGCCGGGGGATGCGGCGCTGCTGCGGATCGCCCTGGAAAACCTGCTCAGCAACGCATGGAAGTACACGCGGCAGGCGGCGGAGCCGCGCATGGCGTTCGGGCGGCGGGAGGAGGAGGCCGGCCCCGTGTTCATTGTGCGGGACAACGGGGTGGGGTTCCCGGCGGAGGAGGTGGGGAAGTTGTTCCGACCGTTCCAGCGACTGCACTCGAGCGCGGAATTCCCCGGGACCGGCGTGGGGTTGTCGATCGTGGCAACCATCATCGAAAAGCACGGTGGCCGGGTCTGGGGCGAGGCGGCGCCGGGGTCCGGGGCGAATTTCTGCTTCACGCTTGGACGCAGTTCGAACCCGCCGTTCTGAGTGTCCGGCGACCAGAGGGGGCAGCCCCCTGACTACAATAAGCGCGCTGGTTCGGTTATGGAACCGGCCCACCTTTCAGGTCGCAAGGTAGGTTGCGACTTATCGAAGTCAGGTTTGATCCCCTCGAGCTGCCTATTTTACACCGAGCGGCGCGATGCTACTCTGGGGCGAAGCTTCAGTCACCGGTGCCGCGTTGTTGTCGTGTCCAACCGGCGCTGGACTTTGAACCTTGCGACTTGGATCGCTGAGTTCGAGGCGTATTGGATGCAGCACCTCACTCCCGAACAGATCTACGGGGAGATTTGGCAGATAAGCTGACCCGCGGTCTCCGCGTTCGCCTTTTTCACCCCGCGAACCGGCAGTTCCAGGCGTTCCAGGCGGACCTTGCGGTCCGCGTAGCAGGTTCAGAAGCTGCGGGTCGGAGCGTAACTTTTGGATGACACGGTCTTCGCGCCCGATACGGTCGGCTACGGCGAACACCACCAACCCGAGAGCACAGGCAAAAGAAAGCGCGCACAACCGACGTCCCGCTCTATAAATGTCGACGAGAAAATTGTTGCGCAGATCATTTTGGTCGGCGGCTGCCAGTAGGTCGCGAACATAGGCAGCCTTCGTCATCTCCGGCGTGAGGTCTAGGAACTCTTGATCGATGTTCGGAGCGGATATTTGTCCAACCGCTAAGAACTTGAAGAGGAACCAGCCTGTCGAGATGAAGACCACGATGGTGACGAGGAATGCAGCAAAAAATGCCAGATTCGAGGGAAAGCCGATCAGCGAAAGCGAGGTGAGCGTTCCTGAAACCGCGATGCTCGTGACAGTCAGAAGCGTGCCCACTTTTGACGCTACGGTTGAGATACGGGAGCGCGATTCTTCGAACAACTCCTTCGCGAGTGTTACAGTCTCGGGCTTCACATTCTTCCCCGTGATGTGCAGCCCACCGGGGCGACCGCTGCGCCGATACATGCCGCGACGGACCTCCTCCGGTGGTATTTTTATTCCAGTCACCAGCCTCGCCAGTCCGGCAAACGTCCGGGTCGCCCGCTGATCCGCGCGCTCCCTCAGTCGGAGATAGCTCCGAAAAATCCGCCGTTTAATGAACAGTGACATGGGAAGACGGTAGCGATCTCTCCGACGTGAGAGCAGCGATCAGGTGTTCGCGTGAGTCAGTTGCGCCGGCCATATCGAGCCACGCCCACTGCCCATTGGGGTTCACCTCCAAGAAAACATATTCGGAAGCCGTCGTGCGCAGCATGTCGATTGCGCCGAAACGAAGTCCGTAGGATTGCATGAAGCGCAGGAGGTTTCGTATGCAACCGCACCCGCTGAATCATTCGACTTCCGTAGTTCTTCGTCCACCGCGTTGGAAAGTTTTGACGGCCTACTTCCTTGGAGGATTGGCAAGTGTACCGTTCGTCCTCATTGCCTTTGGTATTCTTGACCGCGATCTTGTCCACAGCATGGCACCATTATTTGTGCTCATGATCTTTAGTGTGGCATATGGTGTTTTTACCTCCGGAAGATACATATGTCTCGAGAAAGACGCTTTCACCGTCAAAGAGCGCTTCTCAAAATCCACCAAGGTATCTTGGTCTAGTGTTTCCGAAATTGGTACGGCGACCTTCCCCACCTTTTCACGTGGCAACTTTTGCTTTTATAATTACTTAGGGATTCGCTTGCACAGCGCCGTCTCCAGCGAAGATCCCCCTAGGTACAGAAAAAACCGTGAGATATGCGGTTATGATATAGTACTTACGCATAACTATGGGCTACCGCTTGATGATCTCATAACGCTATTCCGGTCTAGAAGGGGTTTGCTGGCCTCAAGCACGGCTCCGGAGACTACTATTCAAACTGCAATCGGCAACTGAGTTCATCACGAATTCCGATAGCAATCCGACATAGTCAGGTTTGGAGTTTGGGCTGGCCGGTCGGACTGGCTGGAGTGGTCTTCCGTAATCTCCTGGGCCGTTCTGTTTCTGCTCGCGTTAACCCGGGGAGCGGCCTTTAAGCGAAACTCGCCAATTTTCCGGGCGGTCCGATTCGGTTTTCCGCCGGTGATATCATCGCAATTCGAAAGAAAACACATGGTCTTGTTAATGGCGGTCGATTCCGGGGGCTCGAAGTGTGAGGCGATCTGTGTCGACACCTCGGGCAACCTGCTGGGGCGGGCGCATCGGGATTTTCGGACCGTGACGGGGGCCCGCTTTATCGGCGGGTTGGGGCGGTCCGAGCGGTTGGTGGCGGAGACCATTCGCGCCGCGTTGCCTGCTCCCCTGGATGTGTCCGAACTGCACGTTTGCGGGCCGTTGCCCGACAAATTGGTGCCGGAGCTGGGCCACGTTCAGAGCATCTCGCATCATGTCGTCCTGGAGAAGGATGGTCCGATGGCCTTGGCCGGCACGCGTTCGGGCATCGTGGTCCTGGCCGGAACCGGGGCGTTTGCCTACGGCCGGCGCCCGGACGGGCAGGAGATTCTCTTCGACGGCATCGGTCCCCTCTACGGTGACTATGGCAGCGGATTCCAAATTGGACTCGCCGGGATCCGGGCCGCGGGACGCTCGTCCTGGAGCACTCGGTATGCGACGGCGTTGGCCGGTCCGATCCTGGAGGCCTGCCGCGAACAATCCGGCATGGGGAGCGAGTTCAACGTGGTTTCGTATATGTCCGATATCCGGGATCGTTCGGAAATCGCCGCGCTGGCACGGATTGTGGATCGAGTTGCCAATGCCGGCGACCCCGCGGCCATCGCGATCATCCGGGGAGCCGCGGCCGACATGGCGGAAACCGTGCGCTGCGTGGTGGATCGCCTCGGCTTCGCCCGCGAGGCACTGCCGATGATCGGCACGGGCAGCGTGGCCACGAATTCGCGGCTGTATTGGTCCGCGCTGGCGGAAGGCGTGCATGCCTTTGCTCCGAACCTCACCCCGACCTTGCCCACGGTTCCGGCGGTCTTTGGCCTGTGCCTGGCGCTGGCGGATCGAGTTGGAGTGCATGCCGCGGAATTCCGGGCAACCCTGTTGGCGAAGGCCAAGGGCTGAATTCCCGTCCGCTCGCCGGCATCAACGAATCTCACCATGTACCTGCAATCCATCCGCAACCTGCTCGATCATCTCGAAACGAAGCAAATGGCCGCGATCCGCGACGCCGGCGCCCTGGTCGCGTCCGCCTTGCTCGGCGACGGCGTCGTATACTGCTACGAGATCGGGCACTCCAATCAGAACGACTTCCTGGATCGGGCCGGGGGATTGGCGGCGGTCCGCCCCTTCACCTTCTCCTTCACCGTGACGGACCCCGTCCCGGAATGCCGCAAGAACCGACCGGGCGGCCGCGATGTGCCGCGGGACTTGGAGTCGGTGCGCCTGGCGGTATTGAGCAGCAATCTGCGGGCGGGTGACGTGCTGCTGCTGGGCTCGGTCTCCGGGAAGAACCGGATCCCAGTCGAGTTGGCCAAGACCTGCCGGGAGATCGGCGTGAAGGTGATCGCTTTCACCTCGATGGCCTACTCCTCCCAAGTGGAGTCCCTCCATCCCTCCGGGAAGCGTCTTTTTGAAGTGGCGGACGTCGTGATCGACCATGGCGCGCCGTACGGTGATGCGTCGGTCGCGATCCAGGGCCTGGAGATCAATGCCCTGCCGGTCTCGGGCGTCGGGGCCATCGTCGCCGGGTGGATGGTTTGGGAAGCGGCCATCGAGAAGATGATCGCCGCGGGCAAGCCCCCGACGGTCTTCCAAAGCGTCAACCGGGCCGGGGGCCCAGAGTTCTACAAGAAGATGAAGGAGCAATACGAGGCGCGGGGGTACTGAGCCATGAAAGGCGAATCCTACCTTGATGCCGCCATCGCTGCCCTGAACCAGGTGCGCGCCACCCAAGCCGCCCCGATCCGGCAGGCCGCCCAATTGATGGCGGATGCGATCGTCGCGGGGCAGAGCCTCTTCAGTTTCGGGGCGAGTCACTCGTTCATCACGACGGAGGAACTGGTTTACCGCACCGGTGGGCTGATGCTGATCAACCCCATCTATCCCCACGGGATGAACCTGTTCGTCCGGCCGCTGACCGCCACCTCGGCGATGGAGCGCGTGGTGGGGTTGGGCGCGCAAATGCTGGAGTCATCGCCGGCCAAACCGGGCGATGTCCTGCTCCTGACTTCGACCTCGGGGCGCAATGCCGTGATCATCGACATGGCGCTCACCGCCCGGGCGAAGGGCATCAAGGTGATCGGATTGACCGCCATGGCCTACACTTCCGGGGTGTCCAGTCGTCATCCCTCCGGGAAGAAGCTCGCCGATCTTTGCGATGTGCTCATCGACAACTGCGTTCCCTACGGCGATGCCGCGGTCTCGGTCGAGGGGCTCGAGCAAAAGGTCGGCCCGTTGTCCACGGTCACCGGGTGCGCCATCGTGAATGAGCTGGTCGTGTGCGTGGTGAGAAATCTCGTGGAGCGAGGCGTCGAGCCACCGGTCTTCGTCAGCGCGAACGTCGACGGCGGGGACGAGCGCAACGCCCGGCTCCTGGCCGAGAACCGTCACCGGATCCACTACATGGATTGAGGCGGCTGAGGGTCAGGTCCGGGATTTGCCGACACTCAGCCGGCACCGAGATTAATTCGGTCCCGGACTGGCAAATAAAAATCCCCTAACTCTCTAAGAGTCAGGGGATAAAATGGCGGGATGGACGGGACTCGAACCCGCGACCTTCTGCGTGACAGGCAGACGCTCTAACCAGCTGAGCTACCACCCCGTGAACGGGAAAGAGGCGGAACGTAGAATCGCCGAAAGGCAAGTCAAGCGTGGTTTTACAGTTCGGTCCAGAGGGCGCCGGGAGCGTGCGTGAAGCGCTGGTCGCCGCACTGCACGAAGGTGCCGCCGTGGAAGAAGACGTGCACGATCTTGCCGGTCGCGTCGCGGCGGATGAGGCAGAAATCGGCGTCGGTCGTGCAGGCCCAGTCCGGCTGTGTGACCGTCGGGCGCGGTCCGCTCGCCGGGGCGGCGGTCGCGATGAGCAGGTCGGTGCGGCCATCGGCCAACGCGACGGCCACGGCGACCTGATTGTCGCCAGCCGCGATGCCGGCGGACGTCTGCAGCCCGAGGCGACGGATGGCGCCGAGGTTGGACTTGCCGGAGTAGGGCTCGAGGACGCCGACGAAGGTCGAAGCCAACGGCTCGGTCTTTGCCTGCCGCCGCACGACAAGACTGGGCAACCACACTTCGTGATTCGCGCCATGATCGTGGTACGCTAGCCAGCTCTCCGCCATCGCGGCTTGGGCGTCGGTGGTGAGGTCGGTGTAGCGCAGGTGAACGTTGGCGCCGGGCGGCAGGGTCTTCAGCCGGTCCTCGATCTGCCAATCCACCGACCAGCCGGCGGCGGGCCGGCCGCCGCGGAAGTTGCGCATCTGCACCTCGGGGCCGAAGCCGGGTTGCGGCTCATTACCGAGGCCGGTGACCGTGGCGGTGCCAATGTTGCCGTGCAGCAGCTTGGCGTGGTCGCGACCGCCGGCGACGCGGAAGACGTCGAGGACGTAGCTGTCGTCGGTCGAGATGTCCACGAGCAGCAGCGAGCGCTCGAACAGCTCCAGCTTCGCGGTCTGCACGAGGTGCGGGCCGGTGACGCGGGCGAGTTTCACCTGCCGACCGACCGCCCATGCCGTGGTGGTGCCGCGCACGAGGCCCTTCTGCGGGTTGAGCTGGATGGCGAGCGGCTCGGTCTCGGGCGTGCTGCGGATGGGCGTCTGGTCGTGGCCGTCGACGACGACGGTGTTGTGCGCCGCCGTGCGCTTGTACCAAAGCGCCCGCGGCGAATACCACCCGCCGAAATGCACCGGCGGATAGCCGAAGCCGGGCAGGAGCTCGATGCACTTGGCGTAAATGCCGATGGCCATCGCGTCGGGTCGGCCGTGGTTGCCGCCAACATCGTAATCGAGCCAAAGGGCGCGGGTGGACTCGCCCTGACCCGAAGTCAGGATCGCCAGGGCCCACTGCTCCTTGTTGACCGAGCCCGCCGCCGGGGCCGCGCCGTGCTGGCGGATCACGTCGGCCACGCCGCGCTGGAATTTGGCGGGATCACCGTCGAACGGATCATAGGGCAGGCCGTCGACCCGGTGGTTGTTGGCCTGGTAGAGCAGTTGCACGAAGGTCGGATCGCCGGTGATGCGGTAGAGCTGCCAGAACAGGGTGAAGTCCGACGTCAGCGGGATGCCGCCGCGCAACGGATCGAACGGGTCGCGCCCGAACTGCGCGCCGATGTAGTGCGGATCTTTCCGGCCGAAGGTCCCGGTGTCGCCGACCTTGGGATAGAAGGTCCCGCCGATCCACGTGTCGGCATGGAAGCGGTACAGGTTGGCCACCGCGGGTACGCGGCGGACGAGCGTGGGCAGCAGGTCGGAGTCGAGGCGGCCGAACAGGCAGAGGGCGTCGGAGGTGGTGCGCGGTGCGATCGCGCTGTAGCCGCCGAGGCCCTTCTCGCCGGTGAGTCCGTCGACGGCCGTGGCCTTTTCCAGCATGGCCTGCAGCTCGGCGAGAATCTCGTCGCGGTTGCCGGGCCAGCCGAGAACGGCGCGGGCGGTCAGGAGGGTGATCTCGGTGTTGGGGAAATTGCTGAGGATCTTGTCGGGGCGCCGCAGGACTTCGCGGAGGATGCCGTCCTCGATGTGGGCGCGGATGCGCTCGGGCGTGTCCTTGGGATTCGGGAGCTGGTGGCGGGCGGCTTGGGCGGCGAGGAAGCGGACGAGGTCGGGGTCGCGGGCGATCGCCGGGGCGATCATGTCGTAGGCGAGGATAAGCTCGAGGGTTTCGCGGCAGGCGTCGTGCCAGACGGAGACCATGCCGGCGCCGGCGATGGGGTCGGCCTTTTCATAGGACAGGCCCTGCGTGAGGAAGTCGAAGGTCCCGTAGACATCGGCGACGCGGTCGAGGAGGATCGCGGCCTTGTGGGCGTAAACCGGCTCGCCGGTGAGGACGTAGGCCATGGCGAGCGAGCGGACGCCCTCGAGCACGTATTGCTTCCATTGGCCGCGGATCAGGTAGGCGCCGATGAAGTACCAGCGGTTCGTGCCGTCGAAATAGCCGGTGCCGTCATCCACGCCGAAGCGGTGTCGCGGGTCGTCGGGTGAGGGATGGGCGGGGTTGAACAGCAGGGACCGGTCGGCGCGGGCGGGATCGAAGACGCCGTGGACGTCGAGGCCGGAGCGATGGAAGGCCGCGAAATCGTTCTTGGGAAACTGCTCGGCGCAGTGCGGGCACGTCACCTTCCACGGCGTGCGGAGGGCGTCGACCTTCCACGTGTACATGGGCACGTCGCCCTTGCACGCGGGGCAGTGGCCGTTGGACCACACCATCCACGAGCGCTTGATCGTGGGGCCGAACATGGCGGACCAAAGCTCCTCGTCGGAGCGGTCGCGCCAGGCCTGCGCGGTGGCGATGGCTTGGTCGGCCTGGCGACGGGCGATGGGATTGGCGGCGAGTTGGGCGCGCAGGGCGGCGGTGACCTGCTCCGGGAAAAAGACCGAATCCATCTCGGGAGTGTGCTCAGCCGCCCGGACCGGGGCGAGGGCGAAGAGCAGTGGCAACAGCAGCGATGATGGGACGCGGAAACATGCGAACATGGATGGGCGCCGACGGTGCAGAAACGCGGCGCAAGGGGAAGGCGGATGTTTGCCCTTGTCCCTCGGGCGGGCAGGCGCTACCCGTGCCGTCCAGCCAACGCGGTGGTAGCTCAGCAGGATAGAGCAACGGTTTTCTAAACCGTCGGTCGTGGGTTCGAGTCCCGCCCACCGCGCCATCCTTCG
>CAZGJB010000029.1:0-20381 GCA_964526145.1 uncultured Opitutaceae bacterium | reverse complement strand
GCGCGATGCACCACTTCCAGCCGCTTGCGGCCGGGGAACAGGGGGGCGACGGCGGCGCCTTTCTTGCCGGCGATGGCCGGGATGTCGGTGCTTGCGTACGCGGCCTGGCCGCGGGCGATGAGCTGGCCCTCGGGGCCCGCGATGTTGACCACGTCGCCGGCCACGAAATCGCCCGTCGCGTGGGTGATGCCCACGGCCAGCAGGCTGCGGCCCTGTTCGCGGAGGACGGGGACGGCGCAGGCGTTGACGAAGATCGTGGCCGCCGGACGCTGGAAATACGCCAGCCACCGCTTGCGCGCGTCGAGCGGGAGCCCGCTGGGGACAAAGAACGTGCCCGGACCGCGTCCGCCCAGCAGGCGCGGCAGGATATCGGGCTCGGCGCCGCTGGCGATGAACACGCCGCAGCCGGCGCGCGTCGCGAGCTTGGCCGCGCTGATCTTCGAGATCATGCCGCCCGTGGCGGTCTCGCTCGTCGTGCCGCCCGCCATCGCCTCGATCTCGGGCGTGATCTTCTCAACCACCGGCACGATCTGCTTCGTGCCCTTGAGGTCGATCAATCCTGCGGCGGTGGAGAGGATGAAAAGGTACTGGGCGCGGGCAAAGCTCGCGACCATCGCGGCGAGGGTATCGTTGTCGCCGAACTTCAGCAGCGCCTGGATTTCCGCGGCGCTCACAGTGTCGTTCTCGTTGATGACCGGGATCGTGCCGTAGGCGATGAGCTCCTCGAGGGTCTTGGCGACGCTCAGGTAACGATCGCGGCTGCGCAGGTCCTCGTGCGTGAGCAATACCTGGGCGACGGTGACACCGTGCGGGGCGAAGCCCGCCTGCCAGATCTGCATCAGCAGGCTCTGGCCGACCGCCGCGCAGGCCTGCTTCTTGGCGACCTCGGCCGGGCGCTTCTTGAGGCCGAGCCGACCCATGCCAAGGCCGACGGCGCCGGACGAGACGACAATGACCTCGGTGCCCTGCGCCCGCAACGCGGCGATCTGCGCGCAGACGCCGGCGATGCGGGTCTGGTTGAGCTCGCCGATCCCGGACGTGAGCACGCCCGTGCCGAGCTTCACGACGATCCGCTTCGGCGGGGTCTTCTTCAGCGTGGAAAGCATTTCGGGAGATTTAACCGCAAAGAACGCAAGGAACGCAAAGATCAGACCATAATGATCCTGTCCGGATCTTTGCGTTCCCTGCGTTCCTTGCGGTTAACAAATGGCTCGGGCTCAGACCGCGAGGAGGTCCTTCTCCTTGTGGGCGAGGTGGTCGTTGATGTCCTTGATCGACTTGTCGGTCGCGGTCTGGACTTCCTTTTCGAGACGCTTCTCGTCGTCCTCGGAGATCTTGCCGTCCTTCTTGGCCTTCTTGAGGACTTCCATCGTTTCGCGGCGGATGTTGCGCACCTGCACGCGGCCTTCCTCGGCGAGGCGGTGGGCGTTCTTGACGAACTCGAGGCGGCGCTCGCGGCTCATCTCGGGCAGCGGCACGCGGACAACCTTGGAATCGGGGATTGGGTTGAAGCCGAGGTTGGCCTCCTGGATGGCCTTCACGACGGCCTTGATGAGGCTGACGTCCCAGGGCTGGATCTGGATCAGGCGGGCGTCGGGCGTGGAGATGGCGGCGCACTGCTTCAGGGGCGTCATGGTGCCGTAGGCCTCGACCATGACCGACTCGACCATGGCGGGCGTGGCCTTGCCGGTGTGGATGGCGCTGAACTCGTGCAGGGTGTGGTCGACGGCCTTTTTCATCTTGGCCTGCATATCGGTGACGGCGGGATGGCTCATGGTATAGGGTAGGTTGAAGTGAATCTCGTATCAGGAAAAGGAGCCTCTTTAAATGTGGAAATCAGGAAGGCAGGAACCTGATCTGGGTATCATCTCGTTTTCCAGCTTTCCTGAGTTCCACATTAACCCCGCCTGGATCGCTTCCTCGTTCAGCTGTGGACGAGGGTGCCGATCTTTTCGCCGAGGACGGCCTTGCGGATGGCGTGCTCGTCGTTGAGATCGAACACGAGGATCGGCACGTTGTTGTCGAGGCAGAGCGAGAACGCCGTGGAGTCCATGACGTTCAGCCGCTGCCGCAGGGCGTCGATGAAGGTGATGTCCTCGTACTTCACCGCGTCGGCGTGCTTCTTCGGGTCCTTGTCGTAGATGCCGTCCACCTTGGTCGCCTTCATGATGATGTCGGCGTGCATCTCCGACGCGCGCAGGGCGGCGGTGGTGTCGGTGGAGAAATACGGGTTGCCCGTGCCGGCGACGAAGATCACCACGCGGCCCTTCTCGAGGTGGCGCATGGCGCGGCGCATGATGAAGGGCTCGGCGATCTGGTTCATCGGGATGGCCGACTGCACGCGCGTGCTGACGCCCATCTTTTCGAGGCAGTCCATGATCGCGAGGCCGTTGATGACCGTGGCGAGCATGCCCATGTAGTCGCCCGTCGTGCGGTCCACGCCGCGCTTCGCGCCGTTGAGCCCGCGGAAGATGTTGCCGCCGCCGATGACGACGCACACCTGCACCCCGAGTTCATGGATCTCCTTGATCTGCGCGCAGGTCTTCTCGAGCGTCGCGGCGTCAATCGGATCGCCGGACTTCCCGCCGCGCAGGACCTCGCCGCTCAGCTTGAGGACGATATTCTTGTATTTGACTCGAGGATCGACCGCCGTCGCAGGTGCGTGCATGGCAACCATGCAACGGTAAGGCAAAAAGGGCGTCAATTCCCGAGATGGATGGAACCGCGGAAATGGAACCACGGATTACACGGATGGCACGGATTGGATGAGAGCCGAAGCGATGGCCACAGAAGGCACAAAAGGCTCAGAATAGGCCAAACCGATTTACAGGAGGAATCAGAGGAATCGGAGAGTTATGGCTTTGGTACTCCGTTCACTCTGATCCCTCCTGAAAATGGCTCGGGGTCGACTCCGTGTAATCCGTGAAATCCGTGGTTAAAAACCTCCTACCCCAGTCTCACGGTCACTATCTGCTTGGGCTTAAGAGTCAGGCTCACCTTGCTGCCGGTAAGGCTCAGCTTGCCCGTGGCGTTGCCCTCGAAGTCGGTGAGGGCGGCCTGGGTCGGCTTGAAGGCCGGGGAGGTGAGGATGAGCTTGGCCGTGGCGGCGCGCGGCAGCGGGTTGAAGAGGCGGATCTCCAGCGCGCCACCGAGCTGGCGGAGGCTGCTCACCAGCGCCGTGCCCTCGAGCCGCAGCAGCCCGGAGGTCGGCGCGAGCGCGGCGGCACCGGGGCCCGCCTGGTCGCGGAAGATCGGGAGGTCGGCGCCGCGCAGTTGCGTCACGCGCAGGCCGGCGGCGAGGCGCTGGCCGAGTTCGCCGAGGGCGATGCGGTCCGGCGCGCCCGCGAGCGGCACGATGGCGTAGTGGAAATGCAGCGGGCCGCGCTGCTGGCCACCCGGCTCGCCGTCGGTGAACACCGTGCGGCGGAAGCCGCGGAAAAGCGTCAACGCGATCGGGCGGTCCGGCAGGTCGCGCACCGCGGTCTCCAGCAGGCCGCCGTCGGCGACGACTGCGAGGCCCTGCTTGGCGTCGTGCACCGCCGTCCAGCTCTGCTGGGGCTTGGTCTCGACCTCGAGTTCGCGGTACTCGTGGTTGTCCTTCCGCAGCGCGATGGGACGCTCGACCACGTCGAAGGGCGTGTCGGCGAGATAGGTCGGCACGTTCGTGCCCGAGGGCAGCAGCACGCGGATGCGGTGGTCGTCGGCGGTGTTGTTGACCGTCGTCTTCACGTCGAGGTGCTTCTGGCCGGGGCGCAGGCTCACAAGGCTGTCGATGACGAGCTCGGTGAACTTCTCCGCGCGCACCATGCGGTCGAACTGGAACGCCTCGGGCACATGCATGACCGTGCGGATGCGGAACGTCGTGAGCAGCGGACCATTCTGCACGAGCGCGACGTCGGCGCGGCACGACGTGGACACGAAGGTCTGGTCGTTGAGCGCGACGCCGTGGAACCAACCGTCGCCGATGTCGGCGCAGTCTTCGAACGCGAGCAGCTCGCGGTAGGTGCGGCCGGTGGCGCGGTCGGTGAGGGTGAGCGTGCCGTTCGCCTCGATCTTCACGGCGAGGTGTTCGTTGGCCATCGCGTTGGCGGCGGTGGCAAGGCCCGGGACCTCGGGGTGGCGCGTGGGTGTCTCAGGCTTGGCGGCGCGGACCGTGAGGGTCGTGTAGCCGAGGGCGGGGACGGCGAGCGAGAGCGCGACGGTGACGTGGTGGCTGTACACGTTTTCGGGAAACTTCGTCGTGCGCAGCCGCGGCCGCACGCGGTTCATGGCTTGGGCGAGGCGCTGGGAGGCGATCTCCTGGCCGTTGGCGCCGTACACGCGGAAGGCGGGCTTGGGCTCGAAACCGAAGAACTCGTTGAACTGTGGCCAGGTGGTCGGGACCTCGAGGACGACCTCGGCGACGCCGGCGAAGTCGCGGGGCAGGGGATTGAAGACGGTGACGCGCAGCTCGTCGTCCTTGAGTTCGCCCGGCACGGCGGCGGCGAGCTGGCTCGTGGCCTGGAGCGCGAGGCGGTCGGCGATGAGGCGGGTCTCGTCGAAGCGCTGCTCCATGTCCTTGTGCACCTGGTCCACGCTGCAGCCGTCCATCGAGTCGTGCGCGTGGTTCTGCAGCAGGCGGCGCCAGGCGAGGTCGAGGTACCCGGGCGCGAAATCCGAGCGAAGCGCGGACGCGGCGTACGCGGTGAACGGCTCGGCCCACTGCGTGAGCAGCGACTGGCACTGGGCGTTGGCCTGCTTGAGGCGCACGCGGCTGGAGAGGACGCCGGGGATGAGCCACTGCATGCTGGCCTCGAGCGGTTGCTCGCCCCAGATCGAGATCCCGGGGTCGCGCAGCTCGCCCTCGAGGCGGCCGGTGATGCGGTCGCGCTGGGCGATCAGCTCGCGGAGGTAGGCGTCGAAGTCGGAGTGGACCAGCTCGAACTCCCCGCTCTTGGCCAGCTCGGCGGCGAGCAGGGCGTAGCGGGCGGGGCTCCATTCCTGGTGGTCGCAGGAGTCGTGGAGGAGGATCGGGTCGACGTCGGTGGAGGCGGACTCCTCGCGGAGGAACTTGGCGAGGTATTTCGCGAATTCCGCGGGTTCGCTCTCGATCAGGCGGTTGGGCTCGTGGGCGCGGCCGACGTGGGCCTGGTAGGCGCCGTAGCCCTGGCGGGCGAACTTGTGGCAGGGGATCTCGGTGCCGTCGGCGCCGCGCCAGAGGAAATTGCGTTTCGTCTCGTCGTTGACGCCGCGCCAGAGGATGGCGGCGGGGATGTTGCAGCCGACGAGGATCTGCGGGAGCTGGCTGTTGTGGCCGAACATGTCGGGCACGTAGCCGGCGCTTGCGGCCGTGGCGCCGTACGCGCGGGCCTGGGCGCGGCCCATGACGAGGTTGCGGATGATGGCCTCGCCGGAGACGGTGAACTCATCGGGCATCGAGTACCACGGGCCGACGGCGAACTTGCCCGCGCGGAAGAGTTTCTCGATCCGCGCGCGGCGGTCGGGGCGGATCTCGAGGTAGTCCTCGAACAAAATGGATTGCCCGTCGGTCTGGTACGGCCCCGGCAGCGTGCCGTCCTCGAGGGCGACGATCACGCGGTCGAGCAACTGCACGAGCCCAAAGCGGAACCCCATGAGGGGCATGTGCCATTCGCGATCCCAGTGGGTGCTCGGCACATAATGAACGCGGCGTTTCTTGGAGGCGGAAGAACGGGCCATAGGAGCACGAGCTATGGCGGAGGGACCCCTGCGAAACAACGCTTTTGGGATGGGGAAGGTGATTAAACAGCCACGCTGAATGGGGAAATCAGGGAATCAAGGAAAAGGCCGAGGTTCAGTCCTTCCAGACTTCCTTAGCTCCACGTTTAGTCGTAGCTCAGCTCCGTCGCCTTGCCGCGGAAGATCCGGTAGGCCACGACCGTGTAGCCGATCAGGAACGGGATCACGATCAGGGCGCCGATGAGGATGATCTTCAGCGACGCCGGGGCGGCCGCCGCATCCACAATCCGCAGGCGACCCGGGATGATGTAGGGATAGAAACTGTAGACCAGGCCGGTGAACCCGAGGACGAAGATCGTCACGGCGATCGCGAACGGCAGCCAGGCGAGCTTATCCTGCTCCAGCGGCAATGCCCCACACAGGACGTGCATGAGCACGGTGAGCGCCATCGCGGCCAGCGGCAGCACGATGAGCACCGTCAGCTCGGGGAAGGCGAACATGCGCTCGTAGAGTCGGTGGTCGGTGAACACCGCACCCAGGCTGCTCAGGATCGCACCAGCCGCCATCAGCCAGATCGAAACCCGCGACCAGCGGATCGCCTTTCGCTGCAGCGCGCCCTCGGTCTTGAGGACGAGCCAGGTCGAGCCCATCAGAGCATACCCCGCCACCACCAGCAGGCCGAAGCACGCCGCGAAGACCTGGCCGCCCCAGCCGGCCTGCAGCCCGATTATGAACCGGCCCACCATGTACCCCTGCGTGACCGCCACCAGCAGCGAGCCGCCAAAGAACGCCCGGTTCCAGAACGGCTGCCGCGACGGCGGCACCTTCTTGCGGAAGTCGAACGACACCCCACGGAAGATCAGCGCGAGGATCATCAACGTCACCGGCAGGTACAGCTCGGTCAGCACGAGGCCGTGTGCCGTCGGGAACGCGACCAGCAGCAACCCCACGCCCAACACCAGCCAGGTTTCGTTGGCGTCCCAGAAGGGACCGATCGACGCGATCATCCGGTCGCGCTCCTCGGGTGTGGCCAGTGGACTCAGCAACCCCACGCCCAAGTCGTAGCCGTCGAGGATCGCGTAAAGCAGCAGCGACAATCCCAGCAGGAAGGCGAACGCGTAGGGGAGCCAGGCTCCGGATTCGATGACGTGGGAGATCATGGCGCGGACGGAATCTCTATTTTCGCCAGGTAGAAAAGCGTGCCGACGAAGGCAACCAACAGCAGCGCGTACGTCACCAGGTATGCCATCAGGGTCAGGCCGACGTGGGCTGGAGCGTGAGCGGCGACCGCGTCGCGCGCGAGCAAGACGCCCTGCACGAGCCAGGGTTGCCGGCCGATTTCAGTCAAATACCAGCCGGCCACCGTGGCGACCCAGCCGGAAACGGTCATGCCGAGCAGCACGCGCAGGAACCAGGGCGGTAGTTCCACCCGGCGAAAATGATGCCACGCGCCCACAGCCGCGACGGCAATCATGAGCAGGCCGACCCCCACCATGATCCGAAAGCCCCAGAACACCGGCGCCACCGGCGGATGGCGTCCCTCGAATTCGTTCAGGCCGCGGATCACCCCGTTGGGATCGCGCGTGGCGATCAGGCTGCCGAGCTTGGGGATCGCGACTTCCAGGCGATTGCGGCGCTCCGCGGCATCAGGCAGGCCGAACAGCACCAGCGGCGCGCCGGCCTCGGTGTGCCAGAGGCCTTCCATGGCGGCGAGCTTGGCGGGCTGGTGGTCGCGGGTGTTGACGCCGTGGAGGTCGCCCACCACGGCCTGGAGTGGGGCGAGAATGGCGGCGAGGATGATCGCCACGCGCAGGCCGGACGTCACCGCCGGGCTCGAGTCGCCGCGCAGGCGGCGGAAGGCGAGGAGGCCGCCGACGAGGAACGCCACGGTGAGCCCGGAACTGATCAGCGTGTGGGTCAGCCGGTAAGGCATCGACGGCGAGAGGATGATCTCGCGCCAGCTCGTGGCGTGCGCCACGCCGTCGATCATCGTGAAGCCGACCGGTGTGTGCATCCAACTGTTGAGGGCGATGATCCAGAAGGCAGATAGCGTCGTGCCGAGCGCCACGAGCAGCGTCGCGCCCGTGTGCAGCCAGGCCGGCACCTTGCGGAAGCCGAACAGCATCACGCCCAGGAACGTGGCCTCGAGGAAGAACGCGGTGAGGACCTCGTAGGCGAGGAGCGGACCGGCGATGTTGCCGACCGTGTTCATGAACCCCGGCCAGTTCGTGCCGAACTGGAACGACATCGTCACGCCACTGACGACGCCCAGGCTGAAGCTGAGGGCGAAGACCTTGGTGAAGAAAAAGTAGAGCTTCATCCACCGCTCGTCGCGGGTCCGGCTGAAGCGCAGCTTGAAAAACAGCAGCAGCCACCCGAGGGCGATCGTGATCGTCGGAAACAGGATGTGGAACGTGATGTTGGCCGCGAACTGGAGTCGCGACAGCAGGAACTCGTCCATGGGTGTGGTGCGTACAGAGACTAGCCGGACTCAGGCCACCGCAAGCTCGGCTGCAGCCATATTAGGCCTGCTATCTCCCTGCGTTAGGTGGGTTGCTCCAGTTGGGGCGGCGGCGGGAGATAACAACAGGTCAGCTTCGACCCCGGCGGGACGCCCAACGTTTCGGGTAGCCTCAGGGTACCACTACCTCGATCACGGTGACTGTGGCGTTCGCCAGTGTTTCATAGCGAATGCAGGGGTAGGCGGCTGGGACACCATTGATGGTGGTGCGATGCGCGCCGCGGCGGACGCGAAGTGTCACCTGCGAACCCTGGACTGGGATGCGGGCCAGCGAGTATTCACTCCAGCCGGTTGGCAGTTGCGGGGCGAACTTGAGGCCGCCGCTATCCAGCGTGAGCCCCGACAAGCCGAGCAAGATCGCCCGCGCCGCCCGTGCTGCCGTCCAAGTGTAGTTCTTGCCGGTCTTGCCGGTCACGGTCGGGAAGCCCTCCGGGGCAGCGTAGAACAATTCGCGTTCCTGGCGCGCCCATTGCCGCACCCAGGTCATCGCCCGGTCGCATTCGCCGAGGCGGAACAGCGCGGACAACAGTTTCCAGCGCATCGGCCCCCAAACGTGGTCGCCGGCGCGGACGCCCTTGCCGGGCTCGGCCCGCAGCGGACCGTCCGGCGTCCAGATTGGGGCCGACGTCATGGTCTCGACGATGCGCCGCGCGCAGGCCTCGCTCACGTCGCCCTGGGCGGCGGCAATGATCTGCTCGTGGCCGATGTGCGGATGCGGTTCGTGACGGCGATTGAGCCAGACGCCCAACCCGTAAGTGGTGGCAAAGGTCGGCTCGATCCGGGCAAAAATCCGATCGGCGATCGCGTGCAACTCACCCGCATCCGCCCAGCCGAGCCACTCCGCGACCTCCGCCGCCTTGCGGTAGGCTTGGTGCCAGAAGCATTGGACGTACAGCATCTCGTGGTCGTATTCGCCCGGTTCCGGCTGCTCGGGATAAGGCGTGTTCTTGCGGTCCTCAAGCCAGTCGCCGTCGGTGTCATTCGCCGGCAGCACCGCGAGGAACCGGCGGATATCAGGCCACCACGCCGCGGCGAGCGCCCGGTCCCCGCTCCAGAGCAGGTGCCAGCACGCGCCCATCACCACCTGCGGGGTGTCGCCGAGCGGTGTCGGGAAACACCAGACCTTGCCGTCGCCAGTCCACCATTCGACGCTCTCGCGCGGGCCGAAGCGGAACATGGTCTCGACGCTGTTCCGCGAGCACGGGTAAAGGCCGGGGCCGAACAGGCCGAGTTCCCACAGCGACTGGATGCAATCGTTGGCAAAGATGCCGTGATAGTCCGGCGACGCCGTCAGGACGTCCCACGAGGCGTTGGCCGTCCCGTTCTCATGGAACGGTGCGCCCAGCGGCAGCGTCCGGATATTCGACGCCACCATGCGGCCGCAGGCGCGGACGAATTGCTCCAGTTCCGGTTCGGGGCACGCAAACTCGACGGCGCCGCTCAACACGGCAAAACCGTCAGTGAGGTCACGCACGGACTCCAGTGCGTCGAGTTCCTCGGGGTGGTCCGATGCCGCCACGTACAACTCACATTCCTGCGTGCCGGCCGCCGGGGCCGACACCTCACGAACCCACCGGGCGGACTGGCGTCCGCTCAGCGTCCACGCGCCGCCGGCCAACGTACCCCACGCCCGAAGCGCCAGGTTCGGGCGGATGGTGTCGGTGAAGGCGACGCCACGCGCCGTGAGCGCCGCCCGATCGTCCTCGTGCGGCGCGAATTTGTTCACGTATCCGACATTGGACCTGAGTCGCACCGTCAGCCGAAATTGCAGTGGCGCGCCGGCGGGCTCCTGGGCCCGCCACCGCGCCCGGAGCAGGGGGCGATCGGCGTCGACGCGCCATTCCGATGTGACGGATCCGCCGTTTGCGAAGGTCCATGTGCGCTCCACCGCCCGCGGCGTCACGCGGACCGACGACAGGCTGGGCGCGGGATCGAGGTCGACCTCCAGCGTGTTGAATGCGTCCACGGGTGCCAGGGCCGTGCGGCCCGCGCCTTCGCGGTCCAGGAGGATCTCCACCGTCGCGCGCCGCCCCGCGAGCAACACGGCCGCATCGGGCGGGAGGTGCGCTGCGTCTCGCTCGATCACCCACGGCTCGGCATTCCGGCTACCCGCGTTTGCCGCTCCGCAGTCTGGCGTTGGGCTGGGATCGCGATGAAAAGCTTTGGACGAGTTGGCCATCGAACCAAGGCATCAGCGAACCGAGGTTCGTCCACGAGTCAGCCAGATTCGCTGCGCAATGAAAATGTCGCTGGGTACGACTGCGCCGCAGGGCCGAATCTTTCGAATCCCAACTGAACTGAAAACTTCCCCAAGCCACTTTTAGAGGGACTAAGGCACTCCAAGTTTGACCCCTTAAGGGCGCGTCAGCGGCGGTTACAAAGCCTCGTTGCCGGACTCCGCCTCGAGCGGTTGGTCATGCAGGGTAGCCGATTCGATCATGCGCACCAAGGTCTGCATCGGTTCGCCGTCCTTCGCCTCGGCGAATAAGCTGACAACAGCCATGACCGTGGGGGTGAAGCGAATGACCCCAGTGGTCATGACCTTGAAGTCGCCCGGTTTTGTGGGCTGGCCTACCAGGGCGGCATCGGTGAAGACACTATACACGCCGTAACCTCGGCCCAAGGAGAAGTGTTTCAGGCTCACCGCCTGCTCGACCGAGGTCGGGACATGGATGTCGCAGGCCAGTTCCAACTCGCGGTCGACCTCCGCGGGAATCACGGGCCGGGGCTTCGGCAGGCAGAACAGCGTAATCATTGCTTTGGCCGGTACAGCCTCGACCGGTGTAAAGGTCAGGTGGCGGACCCGCTCGCCACCTGAGACGGCCTCGCAGCGCCAGCCAGGTGGCGTGGCGATGTCAAATTGCCCATGGGAGCCGAGGTCCACGACTTCGGCGTGGACCCATGTGCCGACGGCAACGCAAATAATCAGAGTCAGGAATTTCATAGAATCCAGGAGGAAGCAAAAGATCGCGCAAGGTAGCCAAGACATCGTTCGGGCGACAATCGCCGAACTGATGTAGGCACTAAAATACATCCCTGAGCGTATGCCCGAATAGGCGCTATTCGATCTATGGTTGCCTCAATGCAGCCTCGGAGCTGATGAGAGGCAAACTGATGGAAATTTCCCCGGACCAAGGTCCGAGGGATTGAAGTGTAAGCACACGCTTTCGAGAGGCAGATCCTGCATATACACCTGTTGCCGTAATTCTTCGCCCCCCTTCCTCTGGGTGCCGATCGTGGCGGTGTTTGGGTTTGGCAGAATCGGGCATGCACGCTATCAAGCCATCCCACTGCCCATTTTTGCGGGCGGCGGACCTCTTCCACGATGCCGGACCCTGACGAACCAGAGCTGTTATGAAAACCATCGCAATTTTCCTTTCGTTACTGGCCGCCGTTGCCCAAGCGGGCGTTGTCCATGCAGAACTGCGGTACGCCGAACTTACCCTTAAGAACGGTCAGGTGCTGCGCGATGCGGTCATCAAATCATACAATGACGTCAACGGGAACGTGACCATCCTGGTCGGCAAGAACATGCAGGCCGTGCCCATGACCCTGTTGCCACAGGAGGCCGCGGCCAAGCTGCAGGCTTTGGCGCCCGAAAGATCGCCCGAGGAGAAGGCGGCAGCGCAGAAAGCAGAAAAAGCCAAGCTGGCAAAGGCGGAGAAGGCACAAGCCGAGCGGGAAAAGCGGGCGCTCAAGAAACTGGAGAAGGACGAAGATGCCCGTCGCCGGGTTTACGAGAAACAGGCGGAAATGGAGATGGAGCGGGAACGCGACACGCCCGCCCTCGTCCTCAATGCTGCCCAGGTGCGAGCGAACAACTACTTCAAGAGCGACCGCATCGAATTTGACGATCCGGAACAGGTGCTGGGCTGGTCCGGACGCTGGCGGGTCAAAGGCCGCGTCTTTGGCGGAACCATACTCGGCAAGAGCGACGGGAAAAGTGGTCGCGGGTATCGCGACTTTGAGATGATTGTCGAGGACAAGGGCAAAGGCTCTCCGAAGGTGATCGAGGTCGTCGACTGAGTGCGCGGCTCACCGCTGATTTCCGGCTGAGTAGACCCTTTCTTTGCCTGAAAGCCACGAGCAAGGCCGGAGTTAAGCGAGGCCCGCGCCAATTGGCTGCCCGGCATGGATTCGAACCATGACTAGGCGAGTCAAAGTCGCCTGTGCTGCCATTACACCACCAGGCAAGGAAGTGCCGAAGGGAGCAAGGTGCGCCAGCCAACGCGCCGGTCAAGGAAGGAAACGCCTCCTTTGAACACCCAATTACGGAAATCCAAGATGCATGGCATTTCGCGCGTTCTCTGTGACAAAGCGTTTTTTGATCCAACTTAGTTGGCGCCTGTCGATGAAAATTAACAACTTGCCATTGGAGTTCGGCGAAATGAGCTTCGCGAACCAAACTTTCACATCAATTCCGCGCGGCCAAAATCGAACGCAATTCATATGGGAGAGGAGGATCAAAAGGTATCGAGTTGGTTTTCGGCAGCAAATGTGATTTCTATTGGAGTTGGTATTGCCAGCGTTGCTGTATCGCTATTCCTGTTTTATGTAGCACGCGAGACCCCGGAGCTCTTGATTGACCAATTGCCGGCGGTTTCCTACGCTTCACCTATGCGTTGTTGTTTATCTAGTCTAGATTTTCAGCGCACCATCGAATCAGCGGCTGCCGAAGTTGGGCCCGCAATTGTGTTTGGCGACGACACGGGCGATTTTGCGAAACCCGAATAGTGTACTTCCACGTTGTTGGATATCGAATGGGAGTTCGATCCACGGAGCTAGGCATAGATTATTCACTTGAATCCAAGTGCTTACGCTTATCGGCGTAGAATAATGTGAGAGTGTTCCGCTTCTTGGAGGCCTGAACCGAGATTGGTGCAGCGTTCAAGCCGTGGGGTAATGCGCGTATGGATTCGCGTCATTCAACGAGCGTGAGCTGCGCCTGAGGGGATGGTTGCGGAATTAGTTTGGCTGGGAACCGCAGCGGCACGTCGGTCGCACCGGGGTGGCGGTTAATGGTCGCGCGCAGCTTCGGCTGCCAGCGGGGGCGGGCTGGGGTGTACTGGACGAGCGTCCAGGTGATCAGCGCGCCGACGATGACATTGGTGAATGCCGGGGCCGCGGCGCGACCGAAGGTGAATAGGAGACCGGCCAAGGCGCCGGCGAGGAGGAGCTTCAGGAAGGTTTTCATGGACGTGATTTGGTTGCGGTCGATTGTCCGCGGTCCATGAGACGGGTTCCGCACAGCTTGGTTACGATTCCGCAAATCTGCGGAATGCGAATACATCAAGAGATGTACGCCTGCTCACGACGGCGCGCCGGGCGCCCACTAAACCCTCAGGAGCCTCTGAAAAACGAATGTGGAAATCAGGAAAGCTGGAACCGGAATTCGTCTTTGCCTCTTTTCCAGTGTTCCTGAGTTCCACATTTCAACCGGTCTGGGTTTTTAGCGCTTCCCTACCGCAACGTGCCGGCTTTGCGCCGCCGGGCCTCGCTCTGCTGGATCATCTCGGTGAGGTCGGCCGCGGGGCGGATCTCCCAGGGGCCGAAGGTGGCACCGGGGTGCTTCGAGATGAGTTCGACGGCGTGGTTCAGGTCCCGGGCCTCGAGGATCATGATGCCGCCGAGCTGCTCCTTGGTTTCCGCGAAGGGGCCGTCGGTCACGACGACGCGGCCATTCGTGTAGCGGAGCGTCATCGCGGTATTGGGCGGCTGCAGGGCTTCGCCGCCCTTGAAGTGACCGTTGGCGCGCACCTGGTCGTCGTAGGTGAAGCAGCTGTCCATCATGGCGTGCCATTCCTTTTCCGAGGTGGTGACCGGGACGCTGGGATCAATGTAGCCGAGGCAGATGAATTTCATGGTGGTGTGGTGGGTGACGGACCCGGGATTGGGTGGCCGTCGTAAGCTAGTCGTTTGGCGAGGTGCGATTTCGACACGCGATCGAAAAATTCTTCAGCCGAGTTCGCGCAGGCGCCGCTCCAGGAAACGCTTCTCGGGTTCAGATGGCGCCAGCGCGAGGGCCTGACGGTAGGCGGCGATCGCCGCTTCCTTGCGTCCCAACCGGCGGCAGAGGTCGGCCCGGGCGGAGTGCGCGAGGTGGTAGCCCTGCAACTCGCCGCGGGCGAGCAGCGCCTCGATCAAGGCCAGACCCGCGGCCGGGCCTTCGTGCATCGCCACGGCGGCCGCGCGGTTGAGCTCGACCACCGGCGAGGGCTGCAGGGCCAGCAACGCGGCATAGAGCGCGCAGATCTGGCGCCAATCCGTGGCCTCGGGTGTACGCGCCTCGGCGTGCACGGCGGCGATCGCGGCCTGCACCGTGTAGGGGCCGAAGCGCCGGGTCGCCAGCGCCCGCTCGACGAGCGCGACGCCCTCGCGGATGAGCGCCTGGTCCCACGCGGAGCGATCCTGGTACTCGAGCAGCACGAGCTCGCCATCGGCGCCGACGCGGGTGGCGCGGCGCGCCTCGTGGAGCAGCATGAGGGCGAGCAGGCCCATGACCTCGGGCACGGGGAGCAGTTCAAACAACACGCGGCCGAGCCGGATGGCCTCGGTCGAAAGCTCGACGCGGGTCAGCGCCGGTCCGGCCGATGCCGCGTAGCCCTCGTTGAACAACAGGTAAACCACGGCCAGCACCGTGCCAAGGCGCTCGGGCAGCTCCGGTCCCGTCGGCACCTGGTACGGGATGCGCTCGTCGCGGATCCGGGCCTTCGCGCGAACGATTCGCTGGGCGATCGTCGGGGGCGTCGTCAGGAAGGCGCGGGCGATCTCCTCGGTCGTGAGGCCGCAGACCTCGCGTAAGGTGAGCGCGGCGCGGGCATCGGCCGGCAGGGCGGGGTGGCAGCAGGTGAAGATCAGCTTGAGCCGGTCGTCGGGCGGTTCGTCGCCCAGGGTCGCGCTGATTTCGTGGCCGTGCAGCGTGTCGGCAATGTGATCCTGCGCGGCGTCGAGGCGTCCGCGCCGGCGCCGGGCATCGATGGCCTTGAAGCGGGCGGTCGAGATCAGCCACGCGCGCGGGTTGGCCGGCAGGCCCTCGGCGGGCCAGCGCAGCAGCGCGACGCCAAACGCGTCGTGCATCGCGTCCTCGGCCGCATCAAGATCGCCGAGCAACCCGACCAGCGTCGCGAGGATGCGCCCGGCCTCCGCGCGGTAGATGGCGTCGAGGCGGCCGCGAATGTCGAGGGTGTGGGGCTCGGACATGCCGGGCCCGAGGAGAGCGGCTGAACGGGGTGCGGGCAAGCCCGCGGACCGGATTACTTCTTCAGCTTGGCCTTGATGGCTTTCACCCGGTCGACGGTCTCGCGCACCTTCTGCTCGATGCCGGCCCAGTCCTTGGCGGCGAGCAGCTCCTTGGTGATGAGGTTGCTGCCCATGCCCATCGCGGCGACGCCGGCGCTGAGCCAGGACGTGAGCGACTCCTCGGTCGAGTCCACGCCGCCCGTCGGCATGATGCGCGTCCAGGGCATCGGCCCCATGACGTTCTTCACGAAATTCGGGCCGCCGACTTCCTTGCCGGGGAAAACTTTCACGATCTCGCAGCCCAGCGCCTGGGCATTGGAGATCTCCGTCGCGCTGCCGCAGCCCGGGGAGTACGGGATCATGCGGCGGTTGCAGAGCTCCGCGACCTCGGGGTTCAGCGACGGGCCGACGACGAAGTTGGCCCCGCAGTTGATGTACATCGCGGCCGTGTACGGCTCGACGATCGAGCCGACGCCGAGGATCAGCGAGGGATCGGCCTTGGCGAAATGGCGCTCGAGCTCCGAGAAGACCTGCCACGCGTGGTCGCCGCGGTTGACGAACTCGACGAGCTTGCAGCCGCCGCGGCTGATCGCGGCGACGACGTTCTTGGCCGTCTCGACGTCGGCGTGATAGAAGACCGGGACGACGCTGATATCGTACATCGCGGCGAGGACCTGCATGCGGGTGAATCGGGCCATGGGAAAAAAGGTTGGAGCCTGCATGCTACTTCCCGCGGGCCGGGTGGAAAGCGCAAGTTTGCGGCGCGGGGAGGTATAAGGGGTGGGTTTTATGCGTGAGGGGTTATGTTTTAGGTCAACGGGTGGAATCAACCGCGGCGGGCGGGGTTCAGTTCGCGGGGGAGAAAGCACGGGTTGCAGAGCTCGCTGTCCTCGAAGAGGGCGGGCGCGAGGCGCCGGTGCCTGCCGGAACGAAGGGTGTCGGTCGCCGTGACGTGGTCGAAGGTGCGGTAGCGGAGCTCCTTCACGAACACGGCCTCGACCCCCCGACGCCCGAGGACGACGCAGCCCCAGCCGCAGTTTTCACCGATGCCGTAGGCAACCGACGGGAAGACAGCGTGGAGGCGGCGACGGTATTGCCAGAGGATCGACTTGTGGGTGTGGCCCGACATCACGAGGCGGACGCACGGCGCCTGGTCGATCAACGCGAGGGCCGCGAAGTCGCGCAGGCGGTGGTCATCCACCCAGCTGCCGACCGAGACAAATGGGCGGTGGACGCCGATGATGGTCGGAGTTTTCGCGTCAGCCTTGAGCTGGGCCGCGAGCCACGCGCGCTGCCGGTCGCTGAAGTTGTCGTTCTGGCGCGAATCGAGGGCGATGAACCGCCAGCCGTTGCGCACGGTGGCGTAGTAATAGTCTTCGTCCTCCACGGGATCGACCCAGCCGTCGCGCCGTAGTCTGCGTAGGTACTTGGCAAAGCGCTTGGACATGGGTTTGTCGGCGTGGTCGTGGTTGCCGAGCAGCGGGAGCGTGGGCAGGCCGGGCGGGAGGTGGGCGTCGAGCAGGCGGGTGAACTCCGCATATTCGTCGGTTGGGGCCTCGCCGCCGCAGCCGCTGTCGGCGAGGTCACCGCCGAGGACCAGCAGGTCGGCGGCGGGACGGAGCGCGGCGAGTTCGGCGAGGGCGACTTGGAAATTGGCCGAGCAGTCCACGTGTGCGCCGTAGACATCGAAGGGCACGGGCCTGAGTCCCGCGTAGTCGCGCCAGGCGTGGATGTGCAGGTCGCTCATCCACGCGAGCACCACGGCACCGGGCCCGGCTTTGCGCTTGGCGGCGGCGACGGCCGCGGAGAGCGGCGCCATCGAGGCGCGGGCGCGGCGGAGATCAGCGGCGGTCGGCGGGCGACGATGGGGGAGGGACATGAGGGGAACGCTGAACAGCGTTGGTTGAAAACCAATTCAAGTTAACCGCAAAGAACGCAGAGAACGCAAAGATTCAGAACGATCATGGCTCGGGGATCTTTGCGTTCTCTGCGTTCTTTGCGGCTAAAGGTTTTTTGCGGATTGGATCAGCGCTCCTTCATTTCCGAAATCCACTGGAGGCGATGCCGGTGATGGCGAGCATAGCGGCGAAGACGAGGCCGGCGCCGGTGGCGGGGATGCGGTGGAGCAGCAGCAGCAGCGCCAGCAGGAGGCAGACGATCAGCATGACGATCACGGCATGTTTGGCCTTCATGAATGGACAGAGGGTGTAACCACGGATCCCACGGAATTCACGGAAAAACCAAGGCCCGCACGGATTGATGCCTGGATCCGAGCAATCCGTGGTCGAACTTCATGGCTTGCGCTCGCCCCGGCGGTACCAAGCGTAGTCCGACCATGCTCATCCACTCCGTCTATTTCTGGCTGAAACCTGAAATCACTCCGGCGCAGCGTGCGGAGTTTCTCGCGGCGCTGCAGGCGCTGAAGGACGTGCCCAGCGTGAAGCAGTTTCACCTCGGCAAACCCGCCGGCGTGACGCCGCGGCCGGTGGTGGACCTGACGTTCGACTATTCGATCACCTGCGTGTTCGAGAACGTGGACGGCCACAACGCCTACCAGATGCACCCGCTGCACATCGCCTTCGTCAACACGGGCAAGCCGCTGTGGACGAAGGTGCAGATTTACGACGCGGAGTGAGCGTTCCTGACCTCATTTCTTCCTCGGCTTGAGGACGAACGGGGCGAAGAAGCCTGACTGGGCTGGGGGGAAGCGGCCGCGGACGTAGGTGCCGCCGTCGCGGTGTTCCTGCTCTTGGATGTGGCCGAGTTGGTGGAGGCGGGCGACGACGTCGTAGCGGTCGTGCGGGATGAGGAGCTCGGAGCTCTGGAAGCTGTCGGCGATCAACTCGACGAGGCGCGTCTCCAGCGTATCCAGGCCGGCGCCGGTGTGCGCACTGATGAAAAGGGCGTCGGGCATGAGATGCTTTGCGCGGCGCAGGTCCGCGGGCTTGGCGGCGTCGATCTTGTTGAAGACGGTGACGATGGTCTTGTCGGCCGCGCCGAGTTCCTCGAGGACGCTGAGGGTGGTGGTCAGGTGCTTCTCGAAGCCGGGATTGGTCACGTCGAGGACGTGGATGAGGAAGTCGGCGACGATGGTTTCCTCGAGCGTGGCCTTGAACGCCTCGACAAGGCCGTGGGGGAGGCGGCGGATGAAGCCGACGGTGTCGGTGACGAGAAGCTTGTGGTTGCCGCGGAGCAAGAGCTGGCGCGTGGTGGGGTCGAGCGTGGCGAAGAGCTTGTCCTCGGCGAGGACGTGGGCGCCGGTGAGGGCGTTGAGGAGAGAGGACTTGCCGGCGTTGGTGTAGCCGACGATCGACGCGGTGGGGACGGGGACGCGCTGGCGCTTGTGGCGCTGGACGCCGCGCTGCTTCTGGACCTCGATGAGCTCGCGCTTGAGGCGGATGATGCGGTCGTTGACGAGGCGGCGGTCCTGCTCGAGCTGGGTTTCGCCTTCGCCGCCCATCTTGCCCTTGCCGCGCTGGCGCGAGAGGTGGGTCCAGGCGCGCGTCAGGCGGGGCAGCGAATACTCCATGCGCGCCAGGGCGACCTGGAGCACGGCCTCGCGCGTGTGGGCGCGGTCGGCGAAGATATCGAGGATGACCTCCTCGCGGTCGATCACGGCGATGCCGGAGAGCTTTTCCCAGTTGCGCTGCTGGGCGGGGGAGAGGCGGTCGTCGAAGACGATCAGGTCGGCGTCCAGGGCCTTGGCGGCGGCGATGAGCTCATCGGTCTTGCCGCTGCCGAGCAGCGTGGCGGGAGTGGGGCGGCGGAGGTTGACGAGTTCGGTGCCGACGACGCCGATGCTGAGGTTTTCGACCAGCTCGTGCAGTTCGGCCATCAGCTCGGCAGCCTCGCCGGGTGGCATGTCGGGCGTCTGCACGCCCACAAGGAAAGCGCGTTCGCAGCGCTTGGAGTCGTCAGTGGAGGGAGTTTCGTCGAGGAAGTCGGCCATCAGTCAAAGCCGACAACGATAGGCACCGAAGACCGGAAGGGGAACGCTAATCTGCGCTGATCTTCGCTGATAAATTGGGCCCGGCCCGATCAGCGTGGATCAGCGAAGATCAGCGTTCCTCAAGGATTGGTCAGCCACGCGGATAGACCAGCGGATTCAGATGCGAGTTGGCGACCTCGCCGATCTTGATGCCGGGCATCCACGTGTCCCAGTCGGCCTGATGGTTCTTGTGTTTGGGGGCGATGAGGCGAATGCCGTCCTCCATGTAGATCACCGTCATCACCGCGCGGGGGCGGTTGGAGGTGTTGGGGCCGGCGCGGTGGAAGGTCCAGCCGTAGTGGAAGCTGACCTCGCCGAGGTCGAAGGGGGTGTCGTTGAGCGGGTAATTGCGCTCCTTGAGCGAGCGGCCGATCTTGGCCTCGCTCTCGTCGCTGATGCCGAGCTCGCGTCCGGCCTCGAACTCGTGGCTGCCGATCGAGAAGGCGAGCGGGCCGAGTTCCATCGGCGTCTCCTGGAGCGGGATCCACGCGGTGACGGTGTTGGCGTTGCTTAGGGGCCAGTAGTACTGGTCGGCGTGCCAGGGCGTGATGCCGCCACCCGGCTCCTTGTAGAGGGCTTGGTCGTGGTAGATGCGGACGCCCTTGACGCCCATGAGCTCGGCGGCGAGGCGGGCGAGGCGCTGGCCGAAGCAGAATTCCTTCACGGTGTCGTTCTTCGTCCACAGGTTCATCACCTGCAGGAAGGCCTTCTGGTAGGTGTTTCGTTGCTCCATGGGGAGGTGGAGCGTGTTGAGGCGTTGGACCTCGGCGGTGATGACCGCGCCGTAGTGGGCGAGGACCTCGGGCGAGAGGACGTGCTTCAGCTTGATGAAGCCGTCGCGGCGGAATTGGGCGATCTGCTCGGCGGTGAGCGGATACGGGGAATCAATGTCGAGGCCGGTGCGGGTGGAGACCATGGGTGGGGGTGTGGGCCGCC
>CAZGJB010000028.1:6864-20400 GCA_964526145.1 uncultured Opitutaceae bacterium | reverse complement strand
GGTCACGCGGATCGATCCTGCAGCCGAACACGTAGTGGTTGTGCAGATGGGCTCGCTGTATCCGCCGCGGGCGCATCCCTACTTCGACGCGCTATCCCACGAGGAATCCGAGCGACGCACCCGGGAGGTCAAGGTATTGCTCGACGGCCGGACGGTTCTGCAGGCTATGGTGGATTGCTACGATGCCAGCGACTGGCAGCCCACGATCGGGACCAGCAAGCCGAACCGGCCCGGATTTCCGCGGGATTTCTCGGGGCGCATCATCGGGCAGCGGCGCTTGCCTCCTCTCGAATCTGATTTCGCGGAAAACCGGACCGGCAAGCTGCATCTCCTGATCCGGCTGCCCGCGTTTACTGTTCCACGGAGCGAACCGTTGCTCAGCACGGGAGAGGCCGGGAAGGGCGATCTGATCTACATCCGTTATCTCGACGCTAACCACTACCAGATCGCCCACGATCACTGGGGTTACGGCGGCATCGAGGGACCGGTCATCGGGTACGACCCCAATGTTCCGCTCGACCTCGATATCTCGTGTCCCCCGCTTCTGGGTGACGACGCGCCCCAGCGGTTGGTCATCCATCTGAATGGTTCTCCCCTCATCAACACCGAGGCGCGTTTTCATCCGAGCCATTCCTCTCAGATCGCCGTGGGCCGAAACCTGATCGGGGCCAGCACGGCGGAGGAGGTATTCAGCGGCGTGATCGAGATTCAGGAACGGGTGACGCCGTGAAGATGCAGCGAAAATTGCGGGAGCGGCGAAGCGAGGTAGATCATGGGCAAGACTGAAACCGGGGCTGTGGGCCGGTTGTCACACTCCCGGACTGTCGGCGCGGGACTGGCGGCGCTGGGCGCCTTTCTGGCGGTGGTCGCTTTTTATGCGTGGACACTCGAGAGCGCGCGCGGCGACCTGAGCGTGGGCGAGAACAAGCGGGATTACTACAACCTGCTCGTTGATGGTTTTCAGGCCGGCCACCTGCACATGAAGACGGAGGTGGACCCGGGTTTGCTGGCGTTGCCGCCGGCGCAGCGTCCGGGCAAAGCGCCCTATTTGCTCGATGCGAGTCTCTACGCCGGCCGCTACTATCTCTACTTTGGTGTCGTGCCGGCCGTGCTGCTGCACTGGCCGTTCACGGCGATCACGGGGCGGGATCTGCCCGACGCGCTGGCGGTGCTGGTGCTGGCCGTGGCTGCCCTGGCGGTCGGTTGCCTGTGGTGGCGGGACTTGCGCCGCCATCTGTGGCCGGCTTTGGGTGCGCGGTGGGACTGGCTTGTGATCCTGGCCCTCGGGTTCGGCACTGCGGTTCCGGCCGTGCTGCGGCGTCCGCTCTTCTACGAGGAAGCCGCCTTGTCGGGCTGGTTGTTCGGGGCCGTGATGCTTTGGGCATTGCTCCGTGCGCAGCTGGCACGGGGGCGGGGAATCGGCTGGCTGATCTTGTCTGGAATCGCCTGCGGGCTCGCGGTGGGATCCCGGGCCAATCTGGTGCTGGCGGGCTTGGCTACGCTGGCCGTCGGCGCCTGGCTGGCCGGACGGCGGGAATCAGGCGGCCGCCAGCAAGGCGTGATTTTCTCCCTGGTGGCGGCCGGAGTGGGCGCGCTGGTCGTGGGCCTCGGATTGGCCGCCTATAATTTCGCGCGGTTCGGAAGCGTGGTCGAGTTCGGCCACTCGTTTCAGCTGGGTCATAGTCCAGACCAGTTGTTCCGATTGACGAATCTTGCGCACAATCTGGGCCAGTATTACGGACAGCCGCCTGAGCTGAGCGCCTATTTCCCGTATGCACTGCCGCCGGCGGAGGGTGCGAAGCCGGTCGACTACATCGGACGTGAAAGCGTGCATGGAGAATGGCTCTGGCTTTTTGCGGCGGCGACCGCGGCTCCCGCGCCGCTACTGGCCGGACGGTCCGGACTCGTCCGGATACTGCCCATGGTTCTCTGGTTCTCGGGCAACCTACTGGTGACGGGGCTGCTGGGAGCGCGGGCCAACCGCTATCTGTTGGATTTCCACCCGGCATTCGTGGCGGTGGTGTTGACCGGGATTGGATGGATAAGTGTGGCCCGGGTTGGCCGCCGGCTCTGGTTTGGACTGTTCGCGGGGAGCGTCCTGCTGGCGGCAGCCTTCAACGTGCTGGCGAGTTTTCAGGTGCATGGTTTTTTTTCCGGCAGCGACCCCGCGGGCTACGAACGTCTCGGCCGGGTGTGCGATCAGGCGGTTTGGCGCGCGGTACCCGGTGTTCTGAGTCACGTTGGCGATCAGGAAACCCGGCTGCGCTGGCCGCCGCGAGGCGAGGGCGGGGAGATGCTCCTCTTGAGCGCCGGGGTACCGGAGTTCCAGGACCGGATCTGGGTGCGGCTGGATGGACATGGGCGTGCCGCCTGCGAGTTCCAGCATCATGATTTCGGTTCCGTGCGCGGCCCGGAGTTCGCCTATCAGCCAGGTGCGGAGGCCTCCCTTCGATTGAGCGGAGCGTTCCTTCTGCCGCCGACTTGGCACGATTGGTATGGCGATCTTTCCGCAGACGAGCGGGCGGCTCTGCGACGCAGGCTTCGCCTTTGGGTGGACAATACCCTGATATTTGATCGGGAGGTTCCCAGTTTCCCCGTCGCGCCCTGGCACCTTGTCTGGGGGCCGTTGTGGACCGGTGTGTTTCAGGTACTGCCGCCGGAAACCGAATGGGTCAAAGGATTGGCAGGTCGCGCTGGCTCGCTCCGGATGCGGGTGCAACTGCCGCAGGACCGCTTCGGTTCAAACGAGCCGCTCCTGCAAACCGGGACATTGGCGGCTTGGGATGTGGTATTGATCCAGTTCACCCGGCCGGGCCATGTGCGCTTGATTCACGATTCCGCGGGGCAGGGCGCAGCCATGTCTGAGGAACTGGCGGTGGATTACGACGCCGCTCACACGGTGGAGATCGAAGGACCGGCCACGCATGACCCGCTGACTTGGAACCGACATGACACGCTGGAGGTCCCGGCTGTGGCCCACCTCGCAGTGCGTTGGAACGGCCAGGTGGTGCTGCATTCGCCGCTGAAGCCTCATCCGGCGTCCCCGGCCAGCGTGTCCGTGGGCGTAAACGATTTTGCCTCGGCGGGCCGGGCGTCATACGCGGCTGAAATAGAGGTCGGCCCCTTTCTTGCGCCGGTGATCTCCGCACCGGCCGCCGCCTGGGCGGGGCCGCCTGAAATGCTGCGGGCGCTCATCGGCGAGCGCGGAGTCCTGCTCCATTGGCAGCGCGAGGATGGACGCCGGGCGGCGGTCGTGTGGCGACGTCTCCCGGCGACAGCCGAATGGCAGCTGGGCTGGGCAGACGACGGGGAGGTGCAATGGGCGGCTCCGGCCAACGCCGATCAGCCGGACGGTCTGCGCTTTGAACTGACACCGACCGACCGGGCGGAGGCGCAGTTGATGCCTTTCCGGTTGAGCCAGGGTGGACGCGAACTGATCGCGGGTCACACCGATTTTTTTGCGGTCCGGTTGATCGAAGCCCGCGCCCTGGCGGGAGAAAGCTGGAGCATTTCACCGATGGCCGGAATGCCCGCTAGCAGCATGCAGGCGGAGGGGATGCCCGGCAGGATCAGGCTGCATCTGGCTTTGCCGGCGGGTGGTCTGCGCGAGAGCGCCCCGTTGGTGGTGATGGGCCGGAGCGGCCAGGCGGATGCGCTGTTCCTGCGTCCAGTGGGACCGGATACCTATGTGCTCGGCTTGGATCATTGGGGGGCACCCGCACGTGAAAGCCGGCCGTTGCAGCTGACTCCGGGCAAGCAGTTCGAACTCGTGGCCGAAGTGGGGTCGCTTTTTGATGGAAGTGGGTTTCCTCGGGATCAGGTTCGCGTTTTACTCGACGGCGAGCCGGTGTTGGACGTGCGCACGTCGCTCCATCCTGTCCGCTTGGGGGAAATCTGGATCGGACAGAATCCGCTCGGGTTTTCTACCTGTGCGGAACGTTTTTCCGGAGAGATCTTTTCGGTGCGTTGGCGCGTGCGCTGAACGGGCCATCCTTCAGCCGGCCAGGGTGCGCCCTGGCGGAGGCGGAATTGAAGAACTATTCCAGGGCGGTCAGTCGAACTTCTGGCCGCGCTCCTCGGGGAGGATGCGTCGGAGCATGTAGATGTCGGACCCGGCGAGGATCGGGATCTGGGTGTCGAGCGTGGGCCAGGGATCCCACGGCGCCGCGAGAAGGCGCCCGGAGATGCCGTCAGATTTCGCCGAAAGCAGAAACTCGATCAGGCCGAGCGCGCGGTCCAGCGAACCGCCGCCGCCACCCTGCTGCTTCAGGGCGGTGGCGTATTCGGCCTCGCCGACGATCCCGGGCCCCAGGCGGAGGACCTCGGCGGTCAGGCGGGTATTGATGGCCCCCGGGGCGATGGCGTTGATGTCGAAGGGTTGGCCGTGCATTTCCTCGGCAATGTTCTCCACGAGGCGCACGACGGCGGTCTTGGCCGCGCCATAGGCGGAGAAGTTCGGTCGCGCCTTGGTCGCACCGCCGCCCGAGAGGCAGACGATCTTGGTGCGGCGGCTGCGTGCGAGCATGCGACCGAAGCCGCGGATTGCATAGTAGGTCCCGTCAAGGTTGACCCGCACCGTATTGCTCCATCGTTGAGGGTCGACGGTCAGTGCCGGTCCCAGTTCACCCTGGATTCCGGCGCACGTGACAAGACCATCCAACTGCGGGGCGACAGCGGCGATCTGGGCGGCAACCGACGCCACCTGCGGCCAGTCGCTGACGTCGCAGGCGAGGGCGCACAAGGTGCCCGGGCCGGCGATCGGGGCTTGCGCAGAGCGCGCAAGGCCGAAGACGCGGTGGCCGCCGGCCACCAGCCGTTCTGTCAGGGCCCGGCCGATGCCGGTGCTTGAGCCAGTAACCAGGTAATTCATTTGGGCAGAATACGCAGCAACAGCCGCCGCAGTTCGTAGCTGAGGAGAACCGTCACCGCAAAGCCGACCAGCATGCCGAGCATGAGCGACGGTCGTGACGGCAACGGTTCATTGAGCCAGCGGCCGTGCAGGTACACGTTGTAGTCGCGGATCAGCGGCTGATGAAGCAGAAAGATCTCGAGGGAGTGATTGCCAAAAAAGGCGAGGACTGACCGGACGACTCCGCCGCTGGCGCCGGAAAGCCTGGGTTGCAGGCCGAACGCGTAAACCCCCATCAG
Organism: uncultured Opitutaceae bacterium; assembly: GCA_964526145.1. Classification (GTDB taxonomy): domain Bacteria; phylum Verrucomicrobiota; class Verrucomicrobiia; order Opitutales; family Opitutaceae; genus UBA2377. Next base: position 15,252 of record CAZGJB010000028.1, on the reverse strand, counting down.
CCCGAGGGCGACGACGCCGGTGTGAAAAACGATGCCCTGTGTGTAGGGTACATAGGTCAGGAGCAGGACAGCCCCCAGCAAAGCTGGTCCCAGGGGAAGTTTTGCTGCTCCGGTCCGGAGCATTTGCCCGATCAATAGGCCGATGAAAAAACCGGGAATCCGCAGGCCGATGTGACCGAAGGAGCCAGCCTGCCCGGTGAAGAACCAGGCGAAGGCCGCCGCCACGGAAACCGCGGCGCCGGCCAGCAGCAGCCGGTCTGGCCGGTCCTGGAGCGGGTGCAGGATCGCATACAGGAGGTACAGCGTGAGGATCAGCGTGATGAACCAGAAGGAGTCGTTGATCGACATTGCATACACGTCGCCGAACCAGCCGTGAATCCCGAGGTAGTGGAGCACGATGTTGGCGGGCGTGAAGTTCAGCTGTAGGAAATGGGTGTTGGCCACCAGGAAGACCGTGAGCGCGATCCAGTAGGCCGGCATGATTCGGACCAGGCGTCGGCGGAAGAAGCTTCCGGCGCCGGGCCAGCCGGACCCGAGCGTGAGGCCGATTCCGCTGAGAATCACGAAAATGTCCACGCCCAGATCCCCATGCAGGTGGTTGCTCCACGTCAGCACTCCACCAGCGTGGTAGAGCACGACCAAAATGATCGCGATGCCCTTGAGTTCGTCGAGGACGGGCAGGCGTCCTCCGGCCGGGATGGGCGCCTGAAGGGTCAGCGTGGGTCGCGCAGTGGTCTCGGTCATTACCGTTTAATCCACGGCACTGCCACGTTGGGGTCGATCTGCGGTGCGTCGCCGGGCTTTGCGGTCACCAGCAGGATGGGGCGGATGTCGACGCGCTGGTACGGGCGGTCCACGTCGTCAAGGAACTTGATCTCGTAGCTGATCACCGCCCCGTGGCGGCGGCTTTCCTCGCGGCGAACGGAAAGCAGGCGGAAACGGGTGCCCTGCGGAACCACGTCCATCAGGCGGACGACAGGGTCATCGGCGTGGGCCCGCAGAGCGGCGGTCGAGACCTCGCGGGGCAGGGCAGCCACGCTGGATGGCGCGCCGTCGACATTCGTGCCCAGCAGCGGGTAGGCCGTCGCGATCGACTGGCGCCAGGCGAACACGTAGCAATCCTTGACCAGAATGAACTCCTGATTCGGAAGATGAGCGTATTCATCGAGACCGTTGACGTAGGCAATCTTGGTGGTGTTGAGCTGCCAATTTAGGGCCAGGGCCGCGACGATCAGGGAACCCGTGATGAACAACCATTTCATGGTCCCAGCAAAATGCCCCGCACGGGTGAAGGCGATGCGATTCAGCGCGCCGGCACCGGCAAGCGTTCGACCGAAAGGATCTGCCCGGCGAAGTGTGGCTCGCACGATGAACCGCCGATCAGGTTCCGGCCGATGGTGACCTGATCGGGTGAGGACTCGAAGGTCTCGATTTCGCGCTCCAGGACGGTTACGCCGTTGAATTCGATCCGCAGCCGTTTAGTCAGGGTTTGCCGGGCGTCGTCGGAGAGGCCGGCTCTCCTTGGATAGAGGGAACCGGCTTCGACGATCACCTCATGCTCGCCAAAATAGTCAGTCCGGATGGGTCTTGTCTGTTCGCCTAGCAGCCCCCAGACGTCCACGCCGAGACGCACATGCTCGGAGTCTTGGTAGACGATATACACGAACAACCCGGCGTGAGGCTTCCCGGTCACGAGCAACGGTTGCTGGCGGTTGGTCCCGTCCCGGGGCAGCACGAAACGGATCTTCACCGGACCGGAGTCGGGTTGTCTGGCGGCCCATTGTTTCCATCCGAACGCACCGGACCCCAGCACGAGGGGCACTACGGCGAGCAGCCATCCGGCGCGCCGCGAAATCCTGAATGACGGCGCAAGACGGATGGCTGCCGCCGGAAGCAGCCAAGCGCCGAGACCGAGCCCCATCCAACCTGCAATCCCGCCCCAGAAGGCGATGCGGACGATGAGGGGTCCTAAATAACGCAGTTCGATCCGGCTTTCGCCCGCGGGCACGGGCAGCATCAGAAGGCCCTCGGGTGAGGGCTGCACCCGTACGCGGCGTCCGTTCACAGACGCCGCGTAGCCGGTGATGAACATCCGCGGAGTCTCAAGGTAACCAGCGGAAGCCGTGGTCACGGTAGCCCGCAGTGGCAGTAACGACTCGAGACGGATCGGAAGGGTCGAAGTTTCGATACGTTCGAAATTGAAATCGGCGAAACGGCGTCCGGCCCAGGGACCGGAAGCAAGGCCGGGGCCAACCACGCGCAGGGTGATCTCTTCTGGAGCATCCTGGGCGGTCCAAACCGTCAGGCTGCGGCTATGTCCGGGTAGCATGCCGAATCCGCGTGGGCCACCGGCGGCGGGCAGAGGGTATTGCCGAAAGATCGTGGGGCCGCGCAGCTGGAGCGTGGCGCCCGCTGGTGGCACCAGGAAGTTGAAGTTCAGGCGGTAGCGGGCGCCGGGCTGCAGGGTGAACCCTTGGGATAAGTCGAGAACGTCGGGTCGTTCACCCGCGCGGGCGGTGAAGGTGCCGCGCTGCGATTCGGGATGCGCCGGCAGCAGGGCGGTTTGGTTCGAGGCGACCTCATGCGCGTCGTACGGCGCAAGCAGGCGGAACTCGAAGGCCGGATCCATCACGCCGTTGAGGAAGGAGCCGGGCGAACCGAGCAGCGCGTAGGAGATGGGGGTGAGGTTGATGTTGCCGGTCACATGCCCGCGCCGGATCGCTTCGTCCGATTGCCGGGTGGCAAAGCCGCGCCCGATGAAGCGGAAGCTCTGCCAGGCGGTCCAGGCGATGGCGACGGCGGACAACAGCAGCAGCCCGTCGTGCAGGAGCTTGGCGCGCACCTGTGGCGCCCGCCAGACCTGGGCGAACGCGAAGATGACCAACAACGTGATGAGCAGGTAAAGTCGCTGCATCGGCCACTGGTTGGTGAGGTTGAAGACCGCCGCCGGGGCATGGCTCCAGAGCCAGAAGTGCAACCCGGGGACGGGCGCGGTCATCACGAACAGCAGGGCGGACAAGGCAAGCAGGAGCAGCACGCCTCCGTTCCTCCGGATGACCGCCAGGATGGTGGCGAGTGCCGCGAGAACCCAGACGGCGTAGCCGAGTTGGAAGTCACCGAGTTGGTTCGCCGTGCCGCTGACGGGGCGCAGCGTGGCTGGAAAGGTGCGGCTGACTTCGGCGAAAAGCAGCGAGAGGTCGTGGGTCTTGGTGACGTCGCGGTAAGGCGCGATGGTCAGCGCCGAGGCGAAACTAAAGCCGGCCAGCACCACAAAAAGCCCGGCGAGCGCCAGCAGCCCGGGCCACTCGCGCCAAGACGGCGGCCGGCGCAACAATGAGGCGACCGTCAGAATGGCCGCGAGTAGGCTGACCCACAGCGCCACGGGCGGATGGGCCAGCCAACACGCGGCGAGCGCGGCGACGAGCTTCAGCAGGTCGCCGTGCTTCCGCTCCGCGAGACTGGCGAGGCCCATCGCGAACACGACCGGCAGGAAGGGCAGCGTGGTGACCGTCATGTAGAGGTCCATGCCGTGGGCCGCGGCCAGCACAGGCGGAGAAAGGATGAAAATGCCCGAAAGGATCGTCGCGGTGGTGGGCGTTGCCGGGGTGGCCCGACGCAGGCCCCAGTAGCAGGCGAGTGCACCGCCGGCCAGGCTCACGGTAAGGACGAGGTTCTGCAGGGACCAGAAGCCGAGCTGGCGAAAGGTTAGCAGGTCGATCAGTCCAGCGGCGTAATAGAGGTAGGGGGCCGTGCGCAGCGGATGGACCCGGCCGTTGAACGCAAATTCGGTTTGGCCGGCGAGGACGGGGATTTCTCCGGCCCGCATCTGCATTACCGCGTCCGCCAGGCCGAGGCTGTAGTTGTAAGCCTCGGCCGTGCCGACTGGGCCGTTGGTGAGGAAGGGGCTGGCAGCGAGGAGACCGAGCGCTAGAACCCCCAATAATCCACGCCAGGACGGGCTCTGCGCGGGTTTGTCCATACCGTCAGCCTGTGCGCCGGAGCGGTCAGCGGCGGGCTGCGTATACCCAGCGGTTGGCCTCGAGCCAGCGCAGGGTGCGGATGATACCTTGCGCGATGGTGAGCTTCGGCTTCCAGCCTGTGGCCTGAATTTTCTGGGTGTCCAGAAAGATGAAGGGGTTGTCGCCGATCCAGCCCTTGTTGCCGCCGGTGTATTCGAGCTTAGGGTGCAGGCCGAGCGCGGAGCAGATGTGGCCGATGCTCTGATTGACCTCAACGTATTCGGACGTGCCGAGGTTGTAGATTTGGGTGTGATGCTTGGCGTCCTTCGCCGTGGCTGCGCGCGTGACGCGCAGCATGGCGTCGATGCAATCCTGCACGTAGAGGTAGCTTTTGCGCTGGGTGCCGTCGCCGAGCACGCGGAGGCGGTCGGGGTGCTCGACGAGCTGCTGGTAGAAGTCGAAGACGTGGCCGTGGGTGTAGCGTTCGCCTAGGATGGAGACGAAGCGGAAGATGTAGGCCTCCGCGATCTGGTGGCCCTCGGCGTAGGCGGCGAGCAGGCCCTCGCCGGCGGTCTTGGAGGCGCCATAGAGCGAAGTCTGGATGGGGAAGGCGTCGGTCTCCGGCGTGGGCCGGTCAGGTGTGACGAAGGCCTCGCCGTAGACGGAGCCGGTCGAGGAAAAGGCGATTCGTTGCACACCATTGGCGCGCATGGCCTCGAGGACGTTGAACGTGGCGATGGTGTTCTGCTCAAGATCCCTGCGCGGGTGCTGCCAGCCGTCCTTGATATCGGCATTGGCCGCGAGGTGAAACACGAAGTCGGCGCCCTTCATCGCGGCGGTGAGCGCGGTCAGGTCGAGGTTGTCGCCTTGCACGAGCCTGAAGCGCGGATGCTTCAACGCGTCATCGAGGAAGCGGAGCTGGCCGGTGGAGAGATTGTCCCAGCCGGTGACGCTGACGCCATCGGCCAGGAGCCGGTCGACGAGATTGGAACCGATGAAACCGGCGGCGCCGGTGATGAAGACGGACTGCATGAGTGAAAGGGCGGAAGGATCTGGGAGCGGGTGTCCAAGCCGATGGAAGGCGGCTTGTCCGCGGGAGGAAAGCCTTATTTGCCGGATCAGGACCGCGCTGAGGGTGCCGGTCTGCGGCGGAGGGTTCCGCACAGGATGAGGCACGGGCAGGCTAGGATCGAGGCGGCCGAGATCCAATAGCTGAGAAGCAGCAGAAGCGGCGGATGGTAGGATAACTCCACAGAGCTTCGGCCGGCTGGAACGCTCAATGCCACCAGACCTTCCGGCGATTTCACAGGTGTGACGGACCGGCCGTTCACGGTGGCGCGGTAGCCCGGCAGGTACATGCGCGGGGTTTCGAGCCAGGCGTCAGCAGGCGCCTCGATTTCGGCTTGGTAGGGAATCCATCCGGTGACCCGAATTGGCAGTGCCTCCGGATCAATCTCGATCCACCGATAGGTGCCGAACTGGCTGAAATCGGTCTGGTTCCCTGGTTGGTCCGCCGCAAAATGCAGGGAAACCTCGAGGGGTTTGTCGCCGCTGGTGCGAAGCGGCAGGAGCGGCGAGGCCTCAGCGCCGGAACCAAACGAATATTTCCCACCATAGTTGGGCAGGGCGTAGTTTCGGCGCAAGCCACCGCCTGTCAGCAGCAAGACGCCAGTCTCCGTGCCATGATTGAAATGAATCTCAAGCGCATAGCGCTTGTGCGGTTCCAGCGTGAAGCGGGGCCGGACTTCCCAAGGATCGCCCGCGTGCACGATCCGGGCGGTCAGTGGACCCTCGCCGAGCACCCGCCCGGCGGGCAGTGTGGCCAGGATCGCGTCGGGATTTCCGCCGATCCTGTGCCGCCCGTCAGTCGACAGGAAGCGCTGTTCGTAGTACGGGTCTACATTGCCGTGGGAGTAAAAAGCGGGTTGCGTTCCCAGGTAGAGATAGGCGTAACGGGTGAGTACGTGGTTTTCCGGTAGGGTCAGGTCGGTCGCCAAGGCGATGGCGCGGCTTTGCCCGCCTTTCAGGTGAACGATGGAGGCTGCGGCAACGGCGGACCAGGCCAGTCCGACAGCGAGCAGGCAGCGCAGCCAGACCGGCGTTGGACGCGGTGCGGTCCTTTCCGCAGGCAACAGGCCGGCCGCGATGCAAACGATGGCGGCTGCCATGATCACGTAGAGTCGCTGCATGGGCCAGGCCCCGGTTGGGTTGACAAGGCCCTCGGGCAAGAGCGACCAAAGCAGGGGCGTGACGACCGGGATCGGGAGAAGCAACAGCTGCAGCCCCGCGGGGATGGCGAGCAGTGCCCAGTGCCCGGGCGATTTGACGCGGTGGCGTATCATTGCCCCGGCACAAAATCCCCAAAGGACCAAGAGCGCCCAGCCGGGTTGGTAATAGGAAATCGAACGTGCTTGCCCGAAAGCGGGCACCAGTATGCCCGGGAAGGATTCGCGGGCAAAATGGAAAATGTGGATGAGGTTCTCCTCAAAAAGTCGATCAGGGGCTCCGGGGGTGGTCTGTGTCGGGACGGACAGAACTGACACCACCGGGAATAGGGCAATCGCGCCAAAAACCGCTCCCCCCGCGAGGAGCGATCGCCAAGGCCACAGCCGCGGCGATCGCCCCGCGAGCCGGGTCAATTGGATCACGGCCACGATCAGTGTGGTCCACAAGGCGACCGGGGCGTGGCCCCACCAGATGATGCCAAGTGCTCCGCCCGTCAGCACGAGAGGATGGGCTGCGCCTGATCTGAAGCTCAATACACACCCGCCGAAGACCAAGGGCAGCCAAGGCAGGACACTCCAAGTCATATAAAGGTCGTCGTAATAGACTATGGAAAGCACGCCAGGGCAGGAGAGGTAAAAAAAACTCAGGCCTGCGATCAGCCAGGGTCGGCCCAGCAGGATCTGCGATAACACGGCCCAGGCGGTGATCGCGGCCCCGATGTAGGTGGCGATGATGACGCTGTGTTGCAGGGCATCCGGCGGCAGGGTGCGCAGGGTCAGAAAATCGACGATGAGCCCGTAGTGTTGGAAAAGTGGGGCGAAACGGACGGGCAGGATTCCGCCGTTGAAGAGGTATTCGCTTTGCCCGACGAAGACGGGAAACGAACCGGCTCGGACTTGGGCGAGGAAATCGGCCAGCGTATTCATATACCACTGGGCGTCCTGCGTGCCCAGCAGCCGGTGACAGGCGAAGGGATGGATGAGCGCCGCGACGGCGATTCCGAGCAGGGTTCGCGCGTTGTTTTCGGCCCCGGCGACAAGCCGTGACCAATGAGTGAGGCCGAACCAAACCAAAGCCATGGCGGGGACCAACACCAGGGCTGGCTGAACTCTGCCGGACACTGGGGCCAGCAGGTGGAGAGTCACTCCGGCGCTCGCGGCCCAGATGGACAGTCGAGTGGCGAAACGCGTCAGACGCGAACGCCCGTCGGGCGCTTCCTGCCAACGCGCGTAAGGCAACCGGTCCAGCCCGAGCCACCCTGCGGCGAGGCCCAGGATCGTCGGCCAAGGAAGGCCGGCTGGGTCTGCGATGCGTCCGAAGAGAAAAGAGGTGATGCCCACAAGCAGCGCGCCTGAAATGGCGGTTTGCATGCCTGGGGTTATGGCGGGAAAGCCGCTGCGCCGTGACCAGAGCAAGAGGCCTGCTTCCAGCAGGCAGGTGAGCGTCATCCAGAGGGGCAGAAAGGCGAGTACCGGCCAGGCCCAGTTCCACAACAGGCGGCTTGCGATCACACATACGATGCCGGTCGCCAGTTGGCTTCGGAGGTGGAGCCAGAGGTGGCCCCAAAGACCGACGGTGGAGTCTGTAGCTTGCGGGCGAATGAAGAGCAGGGTCACTGCGGCCAGCACGATTCCGCCGACCGGCAACGCGGCGCCCGACACCATGAGGGGCGCCAGCCACAAGGCCACCAGCAGGCAAGCCCCGTTGACCAACAAGGGAGAGTGGTGACGAATCCACTCGCGCGCGGTTGGCTGCGAACCGCTCATCCTGAACGTCCGGATCGTCTTGATTTGTGCAGCTTGGCTGCCCGCTTCAGGAAGTCGTCGTAGTTCCGCACATAGTCATCCGGATCGTACGCGTGCGAGGCCAATACGAGGACAACCGCATCAGCCGTGTACCGGTATTGCAGGGCCCAAGTGAGGGGCGGGAGATGCAGACCAACGCGGCGGTCATCGAGGGTGATCTCGGTCCGGTTGCTTCCGTCGTCGGCCAGCACTCGGCAGGAACCCTGCAGGCAGAAGAGCATCTGGTGACACCGCAGGTGGGCATGCTGCCCCCTGACTTCGGGGCTGGGGACGTTGCAGACGAGGAAGTGGCGTTTGACGGCAAAAGGCACCGCCAGACCGGGACCGTGTTCGCCGACGTACAGATCTCCCCGCATGTCGGTGTGGCGGGGCAGGCGGTGGAGGTTCACGCCGCGAAC
>CAZGJB010000028.1:0-6854 GCA_964526145.1 uncultured Opitutaceae bacterium | reverse complement strand
CCAGTGTCCGACGGATTTCGTAGCCGTCGTTGGTCGGTCGGGCCCAGACGCCTGATTTTTTCGGCAGGCGGACGGAGGTCGCGGCATAACCGGTGATCCGGGCCGGATTGCCGGTCACGATGGCGAAGGGAGGCACGGATTGCGTGACGACAGCACCCGCGCCAATCATCGCCTGACGGCCGATGGTGAGGCCGGGCAGGATGGTGGCATTGGCCCCGATCGAGCAGCCCGGTTCCAGGATGGTCTGCGGATAGCGGCTGAGATGGCGGCGGCTCCGCGGAAAGGGGTCGTTGGTGAAGGTGGCGTTGGGTCCGATGAAAACGTCATCGCCGATGCGCAGACCGTCCCAGAGCTGGACCCCGCATTTGACCGTGACGCGATCACCCAGCACGACATCGTTTTCGATGAACACGTGGTCGCAGATGTTGCAGTCGCGGCCGACGACGACGCCCGGCAGGAGATGGGCGAAGGCCCAGATGCGGGTGCCGGCACCGATCTGGCGCGATTCGTTGAGCGCCTGAGGGTGGACTTTGATGTCAGCCGGCATGGGGAGGTTCGAGGAGGCGGTCGATGACATAGGGCGGGCGGGACCGGGCGGCGTCGAGGGCGCGCCAGAGGTATTCGCCGAGAATGCCGAGCATCATCATCTGGATGCCGGCGGTGAGGGCGATGAGCGCAGCCAGCGTGGTGAAGCCCGGGGTCGGGGTGCCGTGGGCGAGGCGGACGTAGGCTAAAAATCCGCCGTAGGCCAGGGCGCCGAGAAACAGCACAGATCCGGTGATGGAAACCAGGCGGATCGGCGCGAAAGAAAAGGCGACGAACGAGTCTGCGAACAAAGTCAGTTTTTTCGCCAGCGTCCACCGTGATCGCCCGTGCCGTCGCTGTTGACGCACGTAGGGGAGGCAGACGGCGGGGTAGCCGAGCCAGAAGATCAGATTCATGATGTGAGTGTTCTTCTCCTGCATGCGGACAATCTCGGCGACGACCTGGCGGTCGATCAGGCAGAAATCAAAACCCCCGGCCGGGTAACGAGGCAGGGCGAACCGACGCAATAGCGAATAAAAAACCCCGGCGGTCAGCTGCTGCATGGCGTTGTCCTGTCGTCCCGCGCGCGTGGCGTAGACACATTTCGCGCCTTGGCGCCAGTGATCGTACATCTTTTTGAAGAACTCCGGGGGGTCCTGCAGATCCGCGGCGATAATGCCGACAGCAGAACCGCGGGCCACGGAAAGGCCGGCGAGGATGGCGTTCATCGAGCCGAAGTTGCGCGTGAGCTGGACGATGCGAAGCCGATGCGCCGGGACCTGCTGGAACTGGCGGAGCACCTCGAGCGACCGGTCGCCGGAGCCATCGTCCACAAACACCAACTCGAAGGCCTCCCCGACGATCTCCCGGGCGACGGCAGCCAGGACCGGCACCGTGTCGGGCAGGCTGCCTTCATTGAAATAGACCGGCACCACCAGACTCAGGGCCGGCAACTCGGGATCGGCTGAAGTCATAGCGGGCGACCGTGGTCAGATCAAGGGCACTTGCCGTGGCCGCAGGACGAGGCCGATGCAGAGGTTGTTGAAGAGGAAGGGCAGAAACGGCAGGGGGAAAAGGCTGCGTTTCTCGACCACGAAATAGGGGGCAAGCTCTGCGAGGATTTCGTGCGGCAGGTTGATATGTTCGCGCTTGATGAAGATGTCGTATGACACGCCGTAGGTCTTCTCGAAAATGCGCTGGGCGGAGATGCGTCTGGCCAGCGTGTAGGCGACGCTGCCTTCGCAGGGAATCACCACCAGCATCTGGCCGCGTTCCTTGTTCAGTAGCCGGTATCCCTCGCGGATGGCCGCCGGAAGATCGGGCAGATGCTCCATCACGTGCACGGCGATGTATCTGTCGAAAAATCCGTCGGCAAAATCCATGCGTTGCTGGCAGTCGCCGACAATAGTCTGCACGTTGGGATAGCGGCGCTTGATCTCGTCGGCCATGTTCTGCCGGTACTCATTGCAGTAATAACCGCGCTCCTGCTCCGGTGTGAGCTTTTCGTAGTGCAGGTGCCCGCCCAAGCCGGCGCCGATCTCGATGGTGGTCTTGAAACCGGGGCGGGAGTTCTTGACCGGGAAGTTGTGGTTGAAGTTCTCGATCATCCCGTAGCGACTCTTGCCGGCGAGTTCAACGTGCCAGCGCTTCATGAAGTCGTCGTTGATTCGCTGCTGTTCAGGTGTGAGCGGAGGGAGGATCTTGGGCCACTTGCCAGTGTGCATGAGGTTACCATGAACGCAGAAACGGGGTTGCGGGAAGGAGAATCTGGACCCGGCGCACCGGGCGATTGCAGCTTGCCGGGCGAAGACGGCTTGCTTTGCTGGCAAGTCTGTCCCGGACCGAGGACAGACTCCCACGCCGATGCATCCGACCTCCAAACTTCCTGTGTTTCGCCAGACACCGCCGCTGCTTTCGGTGATCGTGCCCGTATACAACGAGATTGGCACGGCGAAGGAGGCGCTGGATGCGATTCTGGCCAAGCAGGTGGCGGGTTGGCGCAAAGAAGTGATCGTCATCGAGAGCAACTCGACCGACGGCACGCGCGACGTAGTGCGTGGTTACGAGGGTCGGGACGGGGTTCGCCTCATCTTGGAGGATGCCGCGCGGGGCAAGGGCCATGCGGTGCGCGCCGGGCTCGCGATGGCCGCCGGTGACGTGATCCTGATCCAGGATGCCGATCTCGAATACGATCTGGACGATTACGAAGTCCTGCTAGCGCCGCTGGCCTTCCGCAGTCAGAGTTTCGTGCTCGGTTCCCGCCACGGGCAGGGCGGCTGGGCTATGCGCAAGTTCACGGACCAGCCGATCCAGGCCTTTGTGCTGAATGCAGGCCACTGGTTCTTCACGTTCTGCATCAACGTCTCGCTGGGTCTCACGCTGCGCGATCCGTTCACGATGTATAAGGTGTTCCGCCGCGATTGCCTCGACGGATTGACCCTGGAGTGCAACCGCTTCGATTTCGACTGGGAATTGCTCATCAAGCTCGTGCGCAAGGGACACCGGCCGATCGAGATACCGGTCAGTTACGAATCTCGCTCGTTCAAGGCGGGCAAGAAGGTCACCTATTTCCGCGATCCGCTTACCTGGATGATGGCCTTGGTGAAGTATCGCTTTTGTTCGCTTGGGCCGCGCTAAACAAAGGGCCTTTGACCGGCGTCACCAAGGCAGGCGTTCGATCATGATGAACCGACCGGTGAAACTGGCTTCACAGCTGCTGGCGCCGATCAGGTTGCTGCCGATTGCGGTTTCACCGGGCTCGATGGGATAGGGGATGAAGGGGGAGACCAGGATGGTCCGTCCGTTCACCTGCAGCTCGAAGTGGTTTCGCAGCCGTTCCGCTTCCGCCGGGTCGCGGCCGATCCAAGCCGGATCCTGCCTGGGTGGAAGCAGGCCGCCGCTCAGAACCTCCAGCATCAGCGTCCTGGTGGCATCGAGGCGGATAGGCTCACTCACGGCCATTCCCACCCCCCAGTGGTCGATGCCGAACCGCACGGTTCCATCCGGATCATAGCGCACAAACAACACATCGGCGCGGCCGGTGCGACCGGTGACAACGATCGGTTCAGCGAGGGAGGCCAACGTGTGCGGCAGCTCTATAGACAGGCGCAGGTGGCCCCATTTGCGCAGCGTTTCATCGGGTTGCACTGGCGGGATCCGCTCGACCTTCCGGATCGCGCCGGCGAAATACTCGATGGCGGTTGAAGCCTGGATGGAGTTGTAGCCGAATTCGACGTCTTCGGGGGCCGATGGGTTGAACGGACGAAGCGTGTCGATCACAGTCGCGCCATTGAGAGCCACGCGCAGGCGCCGACGGTTGAACTCGGGAAGGTTCGCTGCGTCGGGCGGATAGAGGGAGCCCATCTCCACATCGATGACTTGATCCTGATCGGGGTCGTAGGACACCGGAGTGGAGACAATGGCGCCGGCCTCGAAGGAATCGTGGCCAAAACGGAGCCGACCGTCGGATTGCAGGCGGGCAAACAGAATGTCCCCGCGTCCTTTCTCACTGCCAGTGGCCACCAGGGGAAGTCCTTCGTCGCCCACGCGTGGCGGAAAACGCACGGTGAGTCGCACCGGGCCGGGATCGCGCTGGAAACCGTCGGTCTCCGCCTGGGCCGGGCCGGGCCGGTGCTGGCGGAGGATCCTTCCCGTGAATGCTGCTGCCGAGACATCGCTCGGCAGGGTGCTCCGGCCCACGCGGAGGGCGGATGGCACGGAGGCGTGAACAGTGAGGTTGCCCTGGAGGACGGTTCGGTCATCTAGCTCGACCTTGAGGCGGCGGCGGGTGCGGGCAGCCAGGCGGTCTGACCAGCCGGCGAAAAGCGGATGCCCGCGAGGAGGATAGAGCGAGCCCACCGATATGCGCAGTCGGTGTGGCGCGGCGTAGTCGATTTCGATCGGTTCGCTCACCGGACCGCCGCGGCCGAGGTGGAAGGCGCTGAACTGCACATGGGCTTCGTCGAGGTAGTGCACCATGACTCCATCGCTGCCGCGTTCACCGAGGCCTGTCGTGAGCAACGGCTCGGTGAAACCAGATCGGTTGGGAGGGAATATTACTTCCAGTTCGACTGGACCGTGCTCGGTGCCGGCCCAGGACTCGATCAGGTGGGTCGGGGTGTTCAGGAACCGTTCGAGCCCGAGCCGATCGCGCAGACCGTCATGGCGGGGCAGCGTCAGCATCAGGCCAGTCGCCAAGGTATAAGCGACCAGCCCGGATACGAACAACCGGATTGTCCGCGAGCCAAGCGGCAAACTGCCCCGCTGCGACAATCCCAGCAGAGCCAGCGTCGTGGTGGCGGCCAGGAGCAGAAGTGGCGGCGCAAAATCCAGCATGTAGCGCTCCTCGCCGCCAAAGAACAGGCAAAGAAGGCTGAGGTTGCCGAGTCCGGCCCCCGCCAGCAGCAGGCCGCCTGAGATCCACCGTGGGTCCCGCAACCGTTCCAGGAACAGAGTCAGCGGGAAGAGCGCGCCAATCACCGCAAGGGGCAAATGAGGCAGCACGCCCCAAGTGCTGGCATCCACGATCAGGAACGGGTAATAACGGACAAAGCTGGCCACGGTGAGCAGGTAGAAGGATAGGTTTTTCCCGATAAACTCGGGGCCAACCAGCCGGGCCTCCCGCAGATCGCCCGAAGCCATCGAAAAACGGATGCCAAATTCCAAGGGATCGTCGAATCGCAGGTAATTGTAGGTGAGCATGCCGAGCCCGACCAAGGCGGCGGGCACGACCGTTGCCGCCAGCAGGCGCAGCCCCGGCCACCGCCAGCGCGCGCTCCGATCTGATGTCCACCACAGGTGGAAGGCCGGCCCGGCCAGCGCGACGAGCCCCAGCACGTAAATCGGCCGCGAACTGACCGCCAGCCCCCATGCCAGGCTGGCGGCGGCAAACCATCCGGCTTGGATGCCGGGCTGCCGTGCCGCCAGCGCCCGCCCGGTCGCGGTGAAGGCGAGCATCAGGCAGAAGAAGGCGCCGGCAATCGGCACGCCGTAGAAGGTGTTGTTGGTGGCCGACGGGAAAAGCGGAGGACCAAAGCCAAGCGTGGCGATCAAGAGCAACACCCAGCCGAATGACAGCTCCGGAAACCAGCGTCGTCGTGCCGACACCAACCAGACGGCGCAAAGGATCAGGCCGCCGTAGAGCATCATGACCATGCCGAGTGATTCCCCGAGGTAGCCCCCGGTCAGCACACGCCACGGCAGATAAAGGAACAACACCGGCGCCGCGCCATAGTAGAGATAGAATCGCCCCTGGAAATAGCTCATGTCGTGCGGCCGATTCGTGCCCTGGGGGCCGGCATAGGGATTTTCAAGCCTGAGCAGCTTGGGATCGGTCGGGATGTTCAGGTGGAGTTGCCCGGAGAGAAAGGCCTCGGTCAGCAGGCCATAGTATCCGTCGGGCAGCGCAGAGCGGGGCTGCCGGAAATTCGGCGGGATGGCCAGGTAGTAGCTCCAGCCGATTACCAACAACAACGTGGCCGCCAGCAAGGACTCGAGTTTCCTCGATGGTGGCGGGGTGGGTGGGATCGGATTAGGGTCTGCCATCGACATTTGGACCTTGCCGTGGGGACGGTATCATTGTCGAGCTGACGGTGGCTGTGGTGGAGTACCCCTGGGAACCGGCGGAGGCGCCATCCAGCACAATGGCGGTCTAGAACACCACGTAGATGAACGGTGTGCCAGGGAGTCCGATCCGGTAGAGAATGTAGTGCAGGACCAAGGCGACCAACAGGCCGGCGGCGAGAGAGAGCGCATGACCGACGATCAGGGCCAGGCGCCGAGGCAGGGATTGCCAGATGATCTGCAGTGATGTTGGAGTCATCATCTCAGGGATTCGGGTAACCGAGTTTGCTGGCCAGGGACCTGATTTCGGGGGCGAGCACCTCGGCAAGCCGGCGCCCGCCGGCAGCGCTCAGGTGGGTCCGATCGCCGTAGTCTGCGCTAGTGAAGTCCGAGCCATAGTCGATGGACGCAAACCCGAGTTCGCGCCAGGTACGGACGGAATCGAGGTAGGCCAGATTGTCGCGCACCCGCTCGGTGGGGCTGAGCTGTCTCGTGTAATAGGGGCTGTTGCGAGACAGCACAATGAACGTCCGCGCGCGGAGTTTCTCCGGGAACGAGGCGATGGCGTAATTGCGGAACACCGCGTAGGCTGACTCATTGAGCATCCAGTTGCCGCCCGGTGCCTCGCGATAGAATTGGGCGCTATTGTTGCGGATGATCTCCATCTCGGTTGCAAGAACGCTAGCTGGAAATCGGGCCTGGAATGGCATCATTTCGAAATCCGGTTCGGCGTCTGCAAATGCGTTGCGGGGCAGAAATGCGCGGGG
>CAZGJB010000027.1:0-20875 GCA_964526145.1 uncultured Opitutaceae bacterium | reverse complement strand
GCGCCCTTCCAGACTCTCGCCAAGTTCGACGCCGAGTACCGCAGCGGCCTCGGCTACCACCAGCCCTCCGGCCCGCTCGCCTCCGTCGGCGTCATGGGCGCCGGCACGGGCGCCACTCAGTCCAAGTACGTCGCCCGCCGCGAGACGCCCGTCTACATCGCGGAGAACTGCACCCAGTGCATGGAGTGCATCACGGCCTGCCCCGACACCGCGCTGCCGAACATGGCGCAGGATGTCGCCACCATCCTCAAGACCGCGGTCAACAACTACGTCACCGACCGCGAGCAGCGCCTGAAATTCGGCGCCGAGCTTCCCGCCCTCGAGCAGCGCGCCCGGGCGAGAATGAACGAGTCGGTCAAGGCCAAGACCAAGGTGCCGTTCAAGGATATCGTGCGCGACGAGGTCAACGCCCTCGCCACGATCTCCGATCAGGCCAAGGCCGAGTTCACCGGCATCATCGCCCGGCTCCCCCTCGCCTACGCCAACGTCCCGGCCATCTACCGCTCGCTCGAGGCCAAGACCCCCGGCGCCGGCGGCCTGTTCTCGATCTTCGTCTCCGACCTCTGCAAGGGCTGCGGCGAGTGCGTCCAGGTCTGCGGCGACCACGACGCGCTGCGCATGACCCGCGAGACCGAGGAGCTCAACGCCGAGCTCACCACCGCCCAGGTCTTCTCCCGGCTCCTGCCCGACACCCCGCAGAAATTCCTCGGTCTCTACAACGACGCCGACCCCGCCGGCTCCCGCGAGGCCGCCCTGCGCAATCACCTCATGGTGCGCCGCAATTACGAGGCCCTTGTCTCCGGCGACGGCGCCTGCGCCGGCTGCGGCGAGAAGAGCGTCCTCCGCGCCGCCGCCTCTGTCACCGAGGCCTACATGCGGCCGATCTACCACCGCAAGGCCGACCGCCTCCGCGCCAAGGCCGTGCGCCTGCAAAAGGAAGGCGCCGCGAAACTCGCCGCGCTCAAGGCCCGCAGCGAGAGCGAGTACCAGCTTTTCCGCAAGACCTACGCCCACGTCATCGTGGGCCTCGGCGGCGAGAACGAAACCGACACCGCCGCCCGCATCGCCGCCTACGAGAAGCAGCATGGTCCCATCACCGACGCCCAACTCATCGGCGGCCTCGTGGCCGTGCTCGAGCAGGATGCCTTCAACCACAAGGAACTGCAGGCCGTCGACGGCCGACGCGCCAACGGCATGTCGGTGATGATGATGGGCGCCAGCACCGGCTGTAACACCGTGTACGGCTCCACCCCGCCGTCGAATCCGCACCCCTATCCCTGGATGAACTCCCTCTTCCAGGACGGCGCCACGATCTCCTGGCTCATGGCCGAGTCGGTCATCCTCAACCACGCCCGCCGTTCCGTCGCGCCGGAGCGCCTGACCGACGCGCTGCTCGACCGGGGCGAGAAGGTCGCCACCGACGCCGAGTACTTCACCCTCACCCATCTCGACGACGCGCTCATGACCGAGCAGGAGATCCGCGAGCTGCCCAAGGTCTGGGTGATCGGCGGCGACGGCGCCCTCGGCGACATCGGCTTCCAGAACGTCTCGAAGGTCGTCCTCCAGAACCGCCCCAACGTGAAGATGCTCATGCTCGACACGCAGGTGTATTCCAACACCGGCGGGCAGAACTCCGACTCATCCACGATGCTCGGCGGCTACGACATGAACCAGTTCGGCGTGGCCTCGCAGGGCAAGCTGATCGAGAAGAAGAACGTCGCCGAGGCCTTCACCAGCGGACACGGGTCGCCGTTCGTGGCCCAGGTCTCGATGGCCAACTCCGCCAAGCTCTACAAGGCCATGCTCGACGGCCTCGAATATCGCGGCACCGCCTTCTTCCAGGCCTACACCACCTGCCAGCCTGAGCACGGCGTGGGCGACAACATGAGCGCAGACCAGGCCAAGCTCGTGCGCGACGCCCGCGGCATGCCGGAGTTCGTCTTCAACCCGCGCCGCGGCGAGACCGCCGCCGAGGCCTTTGACCTCAAGGGCAACCCGAGCCTCGACCGCGACTGGTGGCGCGCCAAGTACGCGACCGACGGCGCCGAGTACAATTTCACCGTGGCCCACTGGGCCGTCTCCGAGGGCCGCTTCCGCAAGCACGTCAAGGCGATCAAGCCCGAGGAGGCATCAAAGCTCACGCTCCTCGACGACCAGCTGTGGTTCATCACGCAGGACGACGTGATCCATCGCCGCGTGTTCGATCCCGCGCACCGCAGCTTCGTGCCGAACTTCGGCTGCATCATCCGTGCCGAGGAACACGGCCAGGTGAAGCATTACGCGGTGTCGCGTCAAATGGTCCTCTTCGCCGTCGAGCGCCGCAAGGCCTGGCGCATGCTGCAAGGCAAGGCCGGGCTGGCCAACCGGGACTACCTTGCGCAAAAGGCCTTCCTCGCGAAGGTCGACAAGGGCGAGATCCCGCCCGCCGACGCGCGCGCGAAGATCCGCGAATTCATCGCCGCGGAACTTGCCGCGATCAAATAGCGGACGCGCTCCGGATCCTACTTCAGCAGGCCAAACGCCGCGACGCTGAGCAGGGCCACCCCGACCAGCGTGAGCGCCGGGGCGAAGATCTTCCAAAACTGGATCTTCTTCGCCATCTCCACTTCAGTGATGCGCCCGTCCTTGTGACGGTCTTCGATGGCGGCGAGTCGGTACTGCATATCCCAATGCAGCCAGATGCTGATCAGACTGACGACCAGTCCGCACAAACCAATGATTTCCGCCGTATTCAGCGACATAACCGGATAAGGGATGGGTACTTAAATTATGATTAGCGACCGCCCCACTGGCTTGGCGAGGAAATACCCATGACTCCGCTCCGTAGTTGTCCCTAGGCCCGATTGTCCTATTGCTATCCCCGTGAACCCACCGCCCCCGGCCGCCGCGATCCACGCGATCACCCGCCCGCACCGCGACCTCATGACCTACTATACGCTGGCATGCCTGGTCTTTCCGCCAGCCTTCCCGTTCCTGATTTTGCCCGCGTATTTCCGGTATCATACGATGCGGTACCGCTTCACCGACGAGGGCATCTCGATGAGCTGGGGCATCCTCTTCCGACGCGAGACGATCATCAACTACGCGCGCATCCAGGACATCCACCTGCGCTCGAACTTCGTCGAGCGCTGGCTCGGCCTGGCCCGCGTGCTCGTGCAGACCGCGAGCGGCAACGCCTCGGCCGAGCTGACCCTCGAGGGTTTGAAGGAGTTCGAGGCCGTCCGTGACTACCTTTACGAGCGCATGCGCGGCGTGAAGGATCCCGTCAAGGCCGTCACCGCTCCGACG
The DNA here is from genome assembly GCA_964526145.1 of uncultured Opitutaceae bacterium. GTDB lineage: Bacteria > Verrucomicrobiota > Verrucomicrobiia > Opitutales > Opitutaceae > UBA2377. The sequence continues at coordinate 17,587 of CAZGJB010000027.1, read as the reverse complement.
TCTGCCGGCGAAGGTAACACCGAGCTGGCGGCCGTCCTGCGCGAGGTGGCCGCGGAGTTGCGCGCCACCCGGCTTGCCCTCGCGTCGGCCCGAACGGATGAACCCCGGGACTCGAACCATGGCTGACCGCTTGCGGCAATTCCTCCTGCGCTTCCTGCGCGTCCCGCCCGAGCCCCAGCCGCCCATCGGGGCACCGGGTTCGATCAAGGTCTTCCGCGCTGGGCGCAATTACTTCAAGCTCCGCCTCGTCCGCTGGGGCGTCACCCAGGTCGGTGCGATTTTCGGCATCATCTTCTCGCTGTATTTCTTCAGCCAGGTCGAGGCCAAGTTCGAGGCCGCCGCCCAGCCCGCCCCGGTCGCACGATCGCCCGCTGCGACCGCCGCTCCGGCCCCGGCGACTCCGGCGCAGGTCGCCGCCGCCGAGCCGGCTCCCGAGCGGCCGTCATCGAAGCGCGCCCGCCGCGATCGCGTGCGTGACGAGCGCGCCCGCCAGTTCCTTGAAGGCTGGGGCCCGTGGATCTTCCCGGGCCTGCGGCTGCTTGAATACGGCGCCATCGCGCTCTTCATCCTGCAGATCCCGGTGACGCTGGCCGCCACCCGACTCGAGTTCGAGCAGCATTGGTACATCGTGACCGACCGCAGTCTGCGCATCCGCACCGGCATCTTCCAGTTGACCGAATCCACGATGAGTTTCGCCAACCTCCAACAGGTCGAGGTGAAGCAGGGTCCGCTGCAGCGCCTGCTCGGCCTGGCCGACGTGCGCGTGCAGTCGGCTGGCGGCGGCGGTGCCTTGGACGAAAAGCACCAGCATGATTCCCTGCACACCGGCGTCTTTCACAGCGTCGAGAACGCGCCCGAGATCCGCGACCTCATCCTCGAACGCCTGCGCCAGTTCCGCCAGGCCGGCCTCGGCGACCCGGACGATTCGCACCACGCGGACACACCGACCGAAGTCCACGCGACCCACGGCGACGCCCTCGCGGCCGCGCAGGAGCTGTTGGTCGAGGCCAAGGCGCTTCGCGTCGCGATTTCGGAGATATCGTAGCGCAAGTGATCCGAACCGACCTCACGCGGAGACGCGGAGCGCGCGGAGTCACCAACGTAGTACTCCGCGCACTCCGCGTCTCCGCGTGAGGCAATCAGCGGTGATCAGCGCTCCCCTCACCCGCGCCGCAGCTTTAGCAGCCGCTCGCCGGCCGCATGCAGGGTTGCCGGCCGCTTGGCGAAGTTGAGGCGGATGTAGCGGTTCTCGCCGTTGGCGAAGAAACTCGATCCCGGCACGGGTGCGACGCCGATCTCCTTCGTCATCCAGTGCGCGAACTCCACGTCGCTCGCGTAGCCGAAGGGTGAGATGTCCACCATCACGAAGTACGCCCCCTCGGGCCGCGAATACTCCAGGCCGGTGCGATCGAGGTAACTCAGCAGCACGTCGCGCGACTCCGCGTACTCCGCAGCGAGGCCTGTATAGTATTCCGGCGGGAAGCTCAGCGCCGTGACCACCGCATGCTGCAGCGGTGCGGCAGCGCCGACGGTGAGAAAATCGTGCACCTTGCGCGCCTGCGCGATCACCTCCGGGGCCGCTTGCACATAGCCGAGGCGCCAGCCGGTGATCGAAAAGGTCTTCGAGAGCGAGGAGCACATGAGCGTGCGCGACGCCATCCCCGGCAGGGTCGAGAAGTACGTGTGCCGATGCGGGGCGAACACGATGTGTTCGTAGACCTCGTCCGTGAGGACCCACGTGTCGAACTCCTCCGCCAGCGCCGCGATCTGGAGCAGTTCCTCGCGGGTGAAGACGCGACCGCAGGGATTGGATGGATTGCAGAGGACGAAGGCCTTCAGCCCGCTCGCGAATGCCGCACGCAGCTCCGCCGGATCGAAGCGGTAGTGCGGCGGATGGAGCGGCACGTGCACGGCTTGCGCACCCGTGAGGATGGCATCGGCGTTGTAGTTCTCGTAGAATGGCGAGAACAACCCGACGCGGTCGCCTGGATCGCAGACGGTCATCATCGCGACCATCATCGCCTCGGTGGCGCCGCAGGTGACGACCAGTTCGCGGTCGGGGTCCACCGGCGCACCGGTGCAGCGGCCGATCTTGGCGGCGAGGGCCTGTCGGATCTCGGCCGAGCCCCAAGTGACGGCATACTGGTGCCGATGCTCGTCCATCGCCGCCTTCGCCGCCGCGATGAGGGCCGCGGGCGGATCCCAGTCGGGAAATCCCTGCGCGAGGTTGATCGCGTTGTGCCGGGCCGCCACCCGGGACATCTCACGGATCAGGGATTCGGTGAAGACCGCCGTGCGGCGGGAGGTGCGCGCCATGGCTCAGGGAATCACGAGTTCCATCCCCAATCGCAGCGAGTTCGCGTCCGGCAGCTGGTTGCGGTTGGCCTCGTAGATGTCGCGCCACCGCGAACGGTTGCCGTAATACTGCTGGGCCAGGCTGAAGAGCGTGTCGCCGCGCGCGACCGTGTGGCGGCGACCGGCCGCAGGCTCGGCGGCCGGCGGGGCGGACGATGCCGCCTGCACGGACGGCGACTCGGCGGCGTCGCCGACGTTGGCGCGCGACGGCAGCGGCGCCATCGTGATCGGCGAATCCTCGACGGGCTCCTCCTGCACCAGGATGGGGCCGGGCGGGGATTGGCCGGCGGCGGAATCCACCGGCACCAGCAGGCGATTGATCGGGGCGGAGCTGCCGCTGCGCGCGACGCTGAGCTCGGCCTTGAGCTGCTCGATCTCGCGCTGGAGGCGCTCGACCTGATCGAGCATGTCGAGCCGCTGCGTCTTGCTTTCGAGCGGGTTGCCGGGGAGCGAGCGCGCGAACTCGCGCGTGGCGGCGTCGATCTGCCCGCGCACGAGCTCGGCCTGCCGCGAGTTTGGCCGCAGTTCGACGTATTTCCGCAGGTGGTAGATCGCGGCGATGTAGTCCTTCACGTGCTGCAGGTAGAGCAGGCCCGCCTCGAGGTGCGAATCGGGGGCGCCGTCGCCGCGCGTCTCGATGGCCTTGAGGTAGGCGACGAGGGCCTCCTGCTTGCGATCCTGGCGCAGGAGCTGCTGGCCGCGCCGGTAATTCGGGTCATCCGTCTCGGGTCCCAGCATCGCGCCCGGATTGCGTTCGCAGCCAGTGGCCCAAAGCAGTGCGCCCAACACTAAAAGGGCGGGAACATTCAGGCATTTGCTCATCTTATCCGGGAATGGGATTGAACGGAGTTGGGTTGGCCGTAATTTTCCAGTCTGTCCCCGCGACACAATCCTAAATGGCCCTTCAACCGCAATCCGTCCTCCGCCGCGCCCGCGCCTGCATCCGCATCGAGAGTGACGCCCTGGCCGCGACCGCGAAGGGATTGGGGGCCGAGTTTGTCGCCACCGCCCGCGCCGTCGAGGCGGTCTCCGCCGCCGGCGGGAAGCTGATCTTCAGCGGCGTGGGCAAATCCGCCCACATCGCCCAGAAGCTGACGGGCACCTTCAACAGCACCGGCGTCTCCTCCTGCTTCCTCGACGCCACCCAGGCCCTGCACGGCGACCTCGGGCTCTGCGCCGAGGGCGACCTCGCGATCATCCTGAGCAACAGCGGCCAGACCGAGGAGGTCCTCCGCCTCGTGCCCATGCTCAAGCGCTTCGGCGTGAAGCTCGTGGCCCTGACCGGCCACCCCGAGTCCGACCTGGCGCAGAACGCCGATTACCGCCTCATCTACCGCGTCCCGCGCGAGGCCTGCCCGCTGGAATTGGCACCCACCGCCAGCACGACGGCCGCCCTCGCCCTTGGCGACGCCCTCGCGATGGTCCTGCTCGAGGCCCGCGGCCTCACGCGCGATGACTTCGCCCGCTACCATCCGGCCGGCAACCTCGGCCGCGTCCTGCTCCTGCGCGTGCGGGACATCATGCGCACCGGCGACCGCCTGCCGGTCCTGGCCGACACCGCCTCCATCCAGGACGCCATCCTGACGATGACGAAGGCCAAGAGCGGCAGCATCGCCCTGGTGCACGCGAAAAAGGGCAAGCTCACCGGCATCCTGACCGACGGCGACTTCCGCCGCAGCGCGCTGCAGGCCGGCCCCGATTTCCTGACCCAACCCGTCGCTCGATTCATGACCCGTTCCCCCAAGGTCATCCGCGACGACGCCCTGGGCGTCGATGCCCTGCGCCTGTTCGAGGCCCACCGCATCGACGACCTCATCGTGGTCAACGCCGCGGGCAAGCCCGTGGGCCTGATCGACGGCCAGGACCTGCCCAAACTCAAGATCGTCTGATGAATCCCATCCGCATCGGCATCATTGGCATGGGCGGCTTCGCCGCCTGGCATCATAATGTGGTGAAGCGGCTGGAGGACCGGGGTCAGGCCCGCCTGATCTGCACCTGCGACCCGCAGGCCGCCGCGTTCGCCAGCGAACAGCAGAACTGGCAGTTCGCCACCCGGGGCGTCGGGGTCTTCCCCGACTACAAGTCCATGCTCGCCGCCTGCCACCGCGAGCTCGACCTGCTTGTCGTGCCCACGCCGATCAACCTGCACGCGGAGATGCACCGCGCGGGCGTCGAGCTCGGCATCCCGGTCTATCTCGAGAAGCCCCCCACCCTCGACTACCTCGAGCTCGAGGAGATGATCGTCCGCGACCGCCAGGCGCGGCGCTCGTCCTTGGTCGGCTTCAACTTCATCATCGAGAAGCCCCGGCTTGCCCTGAAGCAGCGCCTCCTCGCCGGCGAATTCGGCGCCGTGCGCGGCACCACCCTCATGGCCCTGTGGCCGCGGCCGGCGGACTATTTCCGCCGCAACAACTGGGCCGGGCGGCTGATGATGGACGGTCGCGTGGTGCTCGACAGCTGCATGGGCAACGCCCTCGCGCACTTCGTCCACAACATGCTGTTCTGGATCGGCGGACCCGAGCTGTTGAGCTGGGCGCAGATCGCCGCCGTGCGGGCCGAGCTGTACCGGGCGCATGCGATCGAGGGCGCCGACACGTTCTTCGTCGAGGCTGACGCCACCTGCGGCGCGACCATGCGCTTCGCGGTCTCCCACGCCTGCGCCGGCCAGAGCCTGCACAGCGAGATCGTGATCTGCGAGAAGGCCGAGCTCCGCTACAGCGTCGGCCAGCAGGCCGAGGTGCGCTGGCACGACGGCCGCAAGGAGACCATCCCGCTCGGGCCCTTCGACGGACTCCACGACAACCACCTCGAATACCACGCCTACCTGCGCGGCGAGCTGCCTCGGCCCGCCACGACGCTTGTGGACTCGCGGCCCTTCGTCATCCTCAACGATCTCGCCCACGTTTCGAGCGGGACCATCGCCCCGTTCCCGCCCGCGCTGCTCAGCGGCGTCCGCGACGAGAAGGAGCAGAAGGACTATTTCAGCGTCGCCGGCATGCCCCGGGCCGTCGACGCCTTCCTGCAGCACGGCATCTGGCCCGGCCCCAACGGCTGGGGCCGCGCCACTGGCGCCGTGGTCACACCGGCCGACCTGCCGCGCTTCCACGATACGATCCGGGCGATGCTCGCCACCCGCTGAGCCGCCGCGGGTCCCCCCGCGTTTTTCACCATGGCTACGCCATCCTTCACCTACCAGGAACCCTTCCCGCTCGGGAAGGACGACACCGTTTACCGCCTGCTCTCCCAAGAAGGCGTCTCGACCGTCCAGCTCGACGGCCGCGAGATCCTCAAGGTCGAGCCATCGGCCCTGGCCTACCTCGCACGGGAGGCGTTCCACGACTGCGAGTTTTACCTGCGCCCGAAGCACCTCGCGCAGGTCGCGGCCATCCTCGATGACCCCGAGGCCAGCACCAACGACCGCTACGTCGCGCTCACGATGCTGAAGAACGCCGAGATCTCGGCGCAGGGCATCCTCCCCTTCTGCCAGGACACCGGCACCGCCATCGTCATGGGCAAGAAGGGCGAGCAGGTCTGGACCGGCGCCGACGATGCCGAGTGGCTCAGCCGCGGCGTGTACGAGTGCTTCACCAAGGAGAACCTCCGCTACTCGCAGACCGCCCCGCTCGACATGTGGCAGGAGGTCAACACCGGCACCAACCTGCCGGCGCAGATCGACCTCTACGCCACGACCGGCGCGAAGTACGAGTTCCTCTTCGTCGCCAAGGGCGGCGGCTCGGCCAACAAGACCTTCCTCTTCCAGGAGACCAAGGCCCTGCTCAACCCGAAGAGCCTCGAGAAGTTCATCGTCGACAAGCTCGGCTACCTCGGCACCGCCGCGTGCCCGCCGTACCACCTGACCTTCGTCATCGGCGGCACCAGCGCCGAGACCTGCCTCAAGACGGTCAAGCTCGCCTCGACCAAGTACCTCGACGCCCTCCCGACCACCGGCAACGAGCATGGCCGCGCCTTCCGCGACGTCGCCCTCGAGGAAAAGGTGCTCCAGCTCGCGCAGCAGACCGGCATCGGCGCCCAGTTCGGCGGCAAGTATTTCGCCCTCGACGTCCGCATCGTCCGGCTCCCCCGCCACGGCGCGTCGTGCCCGGTGGGCCTCGGCGTCTCCTGCAGCGCCGACCGCAACATCAAGGCCAAGATCACCAAGGACGGCATCTTCCTCGAGCAGCTCGAGACCAATCCCGGCCGCTTCGTGCCGGCCAGCGAACGCACCTTCAAGGCCGACAACGCCGTGCGCATCGACCTCAACCAGCCGATGGAGGCCATCCGCGCCGAACTCGCGAAGCACCCCGTCACCACGCGCGTCCTCCTCAGCGGCCCCATGGTGGTCGCCCGCGACATCGCCCATGCCAAGCTCAAGGAGCGCGTCGACGCCGGCCAGGGTCTGCCCGACTACATCAAGCGCCACCCCGTCTACTACGCCGGCCCCGCCAAGACACCCAAGGGCTACGCCTCCGGCAGCTTCGGCCCGACGAAGGCCGGCCGCATGGACAGCTACGTGGACCTCTTCCAGTCGCTGGGCGGCTCGCTCGTGATGCTCGCCAAGGGCAACCGCAGTGCGCAGGTCACGCAGGCCTGCAAGAAACACGGCGGCTTCTACCTCGGCAGCATCGGCGGCCCGGCCGCGATCCTCGCCAAGGAGAATATCAAGAAAGTCGAGGTCCTCGAATACCCCGAACTCGGCATGGAGGCCGTGTGGAAGATCGAGGTCCAGGACTTCCCCGCGTTCATCCTCGTCGACGACAAGGGCAACGATTTCTTCGTCAACGGCTGCGGCGCCTGCCTGCCGGCGAAGAAGTAGCTCAGGTCGCCGTCGCTTGCCGCGGCTGCAGCATGGTCCGCGCGTCCAGCGCGCGGTCCAGCGCGGCGGCGTCCATCAGCCCCCGGGCGAGCACAACCTCGCGCAGCGACCGGCCCGTGGCGAAGGCTTCCTTGGCCACGCTGGCGGCGGCTTCGTAACCGATGTGGGGGTTGAGGGCGGTGACGAGCATCAGCGAACGCTCCATGAGCTCGCGGCACCGCGCTACGTCCGCCTCGAGACCCGTGATGCAGCGCTCGGCGAACACCTGCGCACCCCGGGCGAGGCAGTGGATGGATTCGTGCAGGCCGTAAGCCATGAGCGGCAGGGTCGTGTTGAGTTCCAGCTGACCCTCGCGCCCGCAGGCCGTGACCATCTGCGTCAGCGCCTGCACATACAGACCGACCTGCACCAGCATCTCGCTCATGACCGGATTCACCTTGCCCGGCATGATCGAGGAGCCCGGCTGCGTGGCCGGCAGGCGCAACTCAGCCACCCCCGCGCGCGGGCCCGAGCCGAGGAGGCGGATGTCGTTCGCGATCTTGGTGAGGGCGGCCGCGACGGCGGCGAGCTGCCCGGCCACCTCGACGCAATCGTCGCGCGCCCCCTGGGCCTCGAAGTGGTTGCCGGCCTCGCGGAACGCGAGTCCGGTCTCGGCGCTCAACACGGCGCAGACCCGCGCGCCGAACTCCGGATGCGTGTTGAGTCCCGTGCCGACGGCCGTGCCGCCGATCGCGAGCTCATCCAGGGCCGCGATGGCCCGGCGCACCCGCTCGCCGGCCTTTCGCACCTGCGCGGCGTACCCGGAAAATTCCTGCCCCAGCGTGAGCGGCGTGGCATCCATGAGATGCGTGCGCCCGAGCTTGACGATGTCGGCAAAGGCTGCCGCCCGTTCCTCGAGCGCGCCCGCGAGCTGCGCGAGCACCGGGGCCAGGTCCCGGTCGAGCGCGACGGCGACGCTGAGGTGCAGCACGGTGGGAATCACATCGTTCGAGGACTGCCCGAGGTTGACGTCGTCGTTGGCATGGATGGCCGGCCCGGCGGGATCGAGCTGGGCGCAGCGGCGGGCGATGACCTCGTTGGCGTTCATGTTCGTCGAGGTGCCCGAGCCGGTCTGGAAGACGTCGACCGGGAAATGCGCTGTGTGCTGTCCGTCGGCGATCTCCCGCGCGGCGAGGCGGATGAGCCGCGCCTTGGCGGGCGGCAGCGTGCCCAGGTCCTCGTTGACCTGCGCCGCGGCCAGCTTGACGAGGCCCAGCCCGCGGATGAAGGCGTCGGGCAGGCGGTGGCCGCTGATGGGAAAGTTCAGCACGGCCCGCTGGGTGGAGGCGCCCCAGAGTGCGTCGTCCGGCACGGGCATCGCGCCCATCGAGTCTTTTTCGGTGCGCATGACCTGAAGGAATGCGATCGGGGCCGAAAAGCAAAAAGCCCCGCGGGCGGCGGGGCTTGGTTCCGAAGGCGGCGATCGCCGGCTACAACTTGAAATTGATCGCGAGGCGCTTGCCCTCGAGGTCGATGCGGCTGACGCGCTCGTAGAGGCGCTCGTCGGTAAGGTCGCGGGCGAGGCGCGGCTGGTAGCGACGCTCGCTGATGTCGCTGGAACCCGTCGCGGCATTGGGAAGCGCGGTGGAGAGCACGCGGGCGCGGCGGGCATCGCTGGGCGACTGCAGGTTCACCAGGGGATCGACCGCCTGGTTGCGGTTCATCTCCGCACGGGACTCGAGACCGGCGAGATGGTCGAGGAACCGGGCCAACTCAGGCTCGCTGGCCTTCACGGCGGCGAGATTGGCGGCGATGGAGCGGGCGGAAGGAGAGTCGACAGCCACCATGGCCTCGGCTCCACCGAGCATCGGCAGGCGCTGAGCCAGACCATCCGGGAAGGATTCAGCGCGACGTTCGATGGCCTCGTCGTCGTTCAACGCCGCGGGTGCGTTCACGGCAACGTCATCGGCGCGGACCTGGCCGGCAATTTCAACCGCGGGGCCAGGCATGGCATCGAGGCGCGCCACCGGCGCGGCCGGCACGAACGAAGCCTCGGCCTCGGGCAACTGGTATTCGCGCACCGTGACCAGCGTAAGGGCCAAGATCGCGGTCGCCCCAACCGGCACCTGATAGCGGGCAAAACGAGAGTGGATACGGATGAGAGGCGCCCACCACGGACGCGGCTCGACGATCGCGGCCAGCTGCTTCACGCGCAACTCGCGCTCAAAATCGTTCCAGAAATCAGCCGGCGGACGCTCGGCGCGTTTCAAGCGCAGCAAGTCTTCAACGGTCACCTGGGGTCGAGCGCGGCGGGGTTCGTTCATTTGCGGATGTAGGGCTGCAACTCGGCCTGGAGCAATTGCTTCGCGTAATGCAAACGCGAACGTACTGTGCCCACCGAGCAATTCATGACTTCGGCAATCTCCTGATGGCTAAGGCCATCGATCTCAAATAAAGTGACCACGGTACGATGCTTGATAGACAGTTTTTGCATCGCTTCGTTCAATTTTTCCTGGAGCTCGTGGACAAATACATCGCGCTCAGCGCCCGACTTATCAGTCAGTGCTTCAATGACTTCCGCTGACTGGCGATCTTCCTCGTCCACTTTTTCGAGGCTGAAGAAGGTCCGCAGGCGGTTCTTGCGCAGGTGGGTCAGGGTGGAATTGATGCCGATCCGGTAGAGCCAGGTGAAGAAAGACGACTGACCCTGAAACCGATTGATGGACTGGAAAGCCTTGATGAAGGCGTCCTGGGTGAGGTCGGAGGCGTCCTCCCGATTGGACGTCATGTTGTAGATGACCCCGAAGAGGCGCTCCCGGTACTTGAGGATCAGCTGGTCAAACGCCGCGACATCGCCCTCCTGCACGGCCCGCACGATCCCGATGTCGGCATCGGCCTCGTGCTGCCGCTCCGGTGACGCTACGAGCGTTTTACCGAAGGCATTGGTCGCAGGCATGGCAGAGATTCATTCAACAAACGGTCGAAGGCAGCGCAAATGGAAATTCACCCCAGACGACCGGCGAATGCGGTTCAGGTGCCAGATTTCGCCTGCAAGGCGGCAACCTGACCCCGTAAAACCCCGCAAAGCCCGAGAAGCTGCGGAGTGGGTCCCTCGTTTGGCCAGGGTTCGAGGGCGGCCGTGGCGGTGGCGATCTCGGTCTGCACGGCAGCAGCGACGGTTTCGAACACCCCGTTGTCCTGCATCTGACGCAGGCGCAGCTCCATACGGACCGGCTGGCGACCACAGATCTCGTCGGTCAGGGCTTGGCGTTCGGCCGCCGGCAGGCTGTCCATGAGTACCTGCAGGGGCAGCGTCACCTTGCCGCTGGCCAGATCGGTGCCGAGGGTCTTGCCGATGCGGCGCTCGTCGCCGAAGTAGTCGGCGAGGTCGTCATAGATCTGATAGGCGATGCCGAGATGCCGGCCGAAGCGGGCGGCGGCGGTCACGTAGGCGTCCGGCGAACCGGCGAGCCGCGCGCCCAGATGGCACGAGACGCGGAAAAGCTCGGCAGTCTTGAGATCGATGATGCGCCAGTAGTCCTCGCGCGTGATGGCGGTCGTGCCGCGCCGCATGGTCTGCACGATCTCGCCGGCGCACACGCGGCGCATCGCCTCGGCCACCATGAAGCAGACCTCGGTGGTGGGGAACGACGCCGCCAGGTGCAGCGCATGGGAAAACAGGGCGTCGCCCAGCAGCACCGCGGGGGTTGGGCCGTATTCACGCGTGGCGGTGCGCCGGTTGCGGCGCAGATCGGCGCCATCCATGATATCGTCGTGCACCAGCGAGGCGAGGTGCACGAGTTCGACGACGGCGGCCACCTTGACGAGATCGGGCGCCGGCGTGGCGCGGCCGCGCCAGCCGCTCAGGAAGACGAGCGCCGGCCGGATGCGCTTGCCCGAGGTGTCGATGCAGTAGTCCGCCATGGCGCGGATCTCCGGCTCGAAGGCGGCGAGCTGCTCGCGCAGGAATAGGTCCAGGGCGGCCATGTGCGGCTGCAGCTGGGCAAAGACCGCTGCGAAGGCATGTGTCGGGCCGGAAATCTCAGCGGTGCGGGCGGAACTCATCAGGGCCCGCACAGTAGCGAAGAGGTTCAAAATGGCTAATCAATAGTCGCTTTCCGGACGGTCCGCCTGCGCTGCGGCGGGGCGGAATCCAAGTTGGACAACCCCCGGCGACGCGCTGAACCTGAGCCAACCCACCTCCTGCAATGTCCGACCAGCCGCTTGTCCTCCTGCTTATGATCGCCGCGACGGTCTATGTGGCGAAACTGTGGCGCGACGATTGCCGCGAGGCGCTGGCTGGCCGGCCGAACCCGCGGGCCCTGCCCGGCGCGACCCCGGCCCCGTGGCGCGCCGTCGTCATCGCGGTCCTGGGTGCGCTGGTCCTGCTGGCACTCGAGACCGGGGGTGAGATCAGACTGGGCATTGCCGGCGAACAGTCGCGCATGACGGTCTTGTTCGGTTTTTACACGCTGGCGGCGGCAGTGATCGAGGAGGTCATCTTCCGCGGATACATCGTGATTGATGGACGCGGCGCGGTCGTCCGTTGGGCCGGCATCATCGGCGCCTCGCTGGTTTTTGCCGCGTTGCATCCCTTTCTCTGGGCCTGGGATGACGATGGCTTTCGCTGGACGTTCGGCCTCAAGGGCTGGTTCAGCACGGCCGCGATCTTCGCCGGATCGCTGTGGTTTTACGCCGTCCGCTTCGCGGCCTGGAACCCGTCGCGATCCCTCCTGCCGTGCTTCGCCGCGCATGCGGCCAAAAACCTTGGCGTGATCGCGATCAAGGCCGCGCAGGGTTTCGTCGTCGGGTGGTGGTGACGACAGCGCAAAGAAAAGGCCGCACCCCGAAAGGCGCGGCCTGAGATTGTAGACTGCCGGGCGGTTACTTCTTTTCCTGGCCGGCCTCGACGGGCGGCAAGAACGGATCGGAGCCGTCGCGATAACCGGGGAGCTCGTCGCGGCGGAGCTGGAGCTGGCGCACGCGGCGGGAATCAAAGACCTCCTCGATCGGGGCGCCATCGGCGTTCACCGTCTTGGCTGTGATGAAGATGATCAGGTTGCGGATCTGATCGTTCTTGGCGTCATGGCGGAAGAGACGGCCGAGAACCGGGATCGAGCCGAGGACCGGGACCTTGGTCTGCGTGTTCTGGATCGTATTCTCGATCAGGCCGCCGATGCCCATCGTGTAACCGTCCTTGAGTGAAACCTGAGTCTTGGTCTTGCGAGTGGTGACGATCGGGATGTTGGCGGTGCCAAAGCTGGCATTTTCGTTCGAGCTGCTGACCTCGGGTTCAAGGATGAGCTTGATGAAGCCGCGGGCGTTCACTTGGGGCGTGACCTTGAGGATGATGCCGATCGGGCGATAGTCGAAGCCGCTGACTTCATAGGTACCGCGTTCGGCATTATAGGTGTACCGCGGGATGGGGAATTCCTTGCCGATGTTGATCTGGGCCTCGGAGTTGTTGAGCGTGACCACCGTCGGATTCGAAACGAGCTTGGTATCATTGGTGGTCTTCAGGGCGGAGAGGATCACGCTGAATTCGGACGAGGAGAAGACGGCGGAGGCCATGCGGTTGGTGCCGCCGGTATTGGCGAGACCAGCGAGCTGGCTGATAGCATTTGAAGCCGTGGTCGAGAGGTCGTTAGTCAGGGTGGTGCTCAGCGAATTGGACGTGCCTGAGGAGCCACCAACCGTGTTGGTATTGCTGTTGTTGGTTGTCACCGTGGTGGTTTTCACAACACCAGTATTTGCAACGCCGTTCACGGCCGCGGTCGTGGAAGTATCCGTTGTCGTGGTGCCGGTCAGGTTGTTCACAACCGTCGAACGTGTCGTCGAGCTGGTGTTGGCCGGCGTGGTGACCGTCGTGGCATCCGAGATCGTGGTGCCACCGCCTGTCGTGTTCGAATTCGCGCTACTGGTCGTACCTGTCGTACCGTTGCTCTGTGTCGTGGCTGTACCATTGCTGGTATCCGTGCCGCTGGAGTTGCTCGAATCCTGGCCATCGGTGCGAGTCTGGCCGCGGGACCGATCCCATGTCTGATTGAGCCCGCCCGCAGTGAGTTGCACGCCGTTGAGCGAGGCCCAGTTGATGCCGATGTTCTTAACGTCCGAGTTGGTAACCTCGACGAACTTCGACTCGATCATCACTTGGTCGGTGGCCTTGTCGAGGGACTCGATTATCGGGCGGATGCGGTTCATTTGCGATGGCCGCTCGGTGATGATGATGGCGTTGCTGCGGTCGTCCTTCACGATCTTGCCGCCCTTGCTGCTGTCGACGAGTGTGTTGACGGTCGGCATGATGTCGCCGGCACGGGCGTAATTGAGGATGAAGACCTCGGTCGAGGGCGGCTCCATCGAGAGGCTCTCGATGCTGACGATCTTGATGATGTTGCCCTCGACGACGTAGGTGTAGTTCACCGGGGAAAGCACCACCTGGAAGATCTGGCGCCAGGAGACGTCGCGGAGCTTGATCGAGGTGCGGCCCTGCAGGGCCTCGGGCACCACGAGGTTCAGCTCAAACAGGTCGGCGACGTTGCGCAGGATGTTGCGGATGTCCTCGTCGGGGAAGTCCACCGAGAGCGTGTCTGCGCCCGAGGCATCCTTGCCCTTCGTGGCTGTGCCGGCGACATCTGCGCCCTCGTCCTTGATCACGAGGTCGGCCGCAGGCGCCTGCTGCGCGGCGGTCTGCTCCTCGGGGGCGGTCTGACTCCAGGCGCTGGGAGCCAACAGCAGGGCAACCAGCAGGACGGGCGGGGTGATGGAGTGGGTTCTCATGATTTCTTTCCTGGTTTGATGGGCCGGGTAATTTCCTCGCGGTTCAGGCGAAGGGTAAAGGTAGTGCGGGAAATGGCAGTGATATCGAGCTGGTAGTCGGTCCCCTCGAAGGTGACCGTGAGGCGATCACCCACCTTCAGGCGGCGGGAACCGAACAGAAGGATCGGCTCGCCACCGATGATGGCGGTGCCGGACGGCGAGAGCTTTTCGGCCAAGGTCGAGAGGACGCTGCGGTCGCCGACCGGGCGTAGCGGCGTGCCGGCGGCAGCCGCAACCGCGGCCGCGGCCTGCTGGGCCTTGATCTCCTCCGGGTCAGGCTGCTCGAAACCGGCGGGGTTGAAGGGGACGACAAGCGATTCCGGCAGGGTCGCGAGCACGCGCGGCTGCATAAGCCGGTCAGCCAAGTCCACTGTGACGGCCCGCTTCGCCGGAGGCACGAGGTCGGACTGCTGGGCAGCGAGCGGCGCGGCACCGAGCAGGGCCAGGACCGCCACGCTGGCAAGGGACGGGAAGGTCGTTCTCATGGCACGCCGAGCAATTCGAGGTTGAGGGTGAGTTTGGCGGCATCCGTCCGCAGGCCCGAGCTGCCCGCGCCGGCATCGAACGGAACCACGTTGGCCGAGCGCACGCGGCAATAATGCGAGCCACTCTCCACCCGGCGCAGGTAATCGAGCACCTGGGAATATTCGCCGTGCAGCGTCAGGGCAAAACTGACCGGGAACCGTCCGGTCTTGGCGGCACGGCTCGATTCGGTGGTCTGCCGGAGGTCGATCAACTTCACGCCAGTGTCGGCCTCGAGCTTGTAGAAATACTGGAGATTGTTGGCGAGCGAGCCGACGCGGACGAGACGGCTGTCGACTTCCTTGGTTGCCGCGGAGACGCGCGAGAGCTGCTCGGGCAGCTGCGCGGAATTCTTGATGTTCGCCGAGAGACGCTGCCCCTCCTTGGTCCGCTCGTCGAGCCGGGTCGCGGCCGACGCGATGAGATCCATGCGGAAGTAATGGGCCAAGGCCAAGGCGACGCAGATGATGACCGCCGCCGAGACCACGGGGTTTTTCTTCAGGAGGCCGACGATCTGTTCGTTGGAGATGGCCATGGGTTATTTCTTCGCCGCCCCCTTCAGCTTGAGCTCGATCTCGATCGCCAGCCGGCCAGTGGTCGGGATGCGATTGAGGTTCTTGAGCAGGACATCGTCGAACTTGAGCGCCAGTTCCGGATCCGCGCGCAACTGGTCGACATAGGCCGAGGCGTAACCGCTGGCCATGTCGGGCGCGCCGCGCACCGTCCCGCGGAGGGTCACGATGTTTTCGCGCAGGTCGAAATAATCCAGCGCGACATTCTTCGGCAGCGTCTGCGCGATGCGCAGGATCAGGTCCGAGACGATCGGTCGCGCCTTGAGGAAGGTGTCAACCTCGGCCAGCTGCTTCTCCTCGGCCTGGAATTTGGTGAAGAGGCTCACCGCCTTGTCGCTCGCGGGCTTGTCGCGAATGATCTGCGCCTCGATTTCCTCCAGTTGCGCGTTCAGCGAGTGGAGCGAGATCTCCCGGTTGCCCGTGAAGATGAGGGCGACCAACGCCAAGACGATCGCGGTGGCGTTGACGAAGAAGGTCGTCCGCACGACCTTGGTGTCCGGCAACCGCTCGAAATTGCGGAAGTTCGGATGCCAGGCGGGCGTCTGGTTGGCCGCGGCGGCGTCAGGCTTTTTTTTCAGCAGCGACAGCATTGGCGGCGGGATTGGCGGTTTCGTGGCGGGCCATCAGGGCCAGCAGGCCGAACCAGCGGGGATCGAGCGCGGCCTTGGCCGCGTCGGAAACGGAGATTTCGAGCGTCTCGAGCCAGGGGGCGAGTTCGAGCTTGAGCGGGCTGATGCCGAGTTCCTTGGCGATCGTACCGTCGAGCCAGCCCAGCTTGGCGGGCAAAATGGTCGAGAGGAGGAGCCCGACAGACTGGCCCGTCTGCACCTCGTAGAATCCGATCGAGGACTGCAGTTCCTTCAGCAGCTTGCGGATCAACAAGGGACCCATGCCGGTGAAATCGAACGTATTGGAATAAAAAAGCTTCCGGGCCGATTCCTCGTCCTTCAAGCCGAGTTCCTTCTGCACGACGGGAATCATCGACTCCAAGCCCTGCGGGATCGGTCGCGTGGCCTCGATGCCGGCGCCACTGACAATGAAGGAGTTGGTCGTCTCCGTGCTGACCTCCAGCACGAGTACCGGGGTCTTATTCTTGGTGAAATTGAGGTAGTTGACCAACCCACCCAGGGTCGAGACGGTCCCGATCTCGAGCCGCTCGGGATAAATGCCGCTGGCCAGGAGGGCATCCTGCGTGGTGATGATTTCCTCTGACGGCATGCCGGCAAACAGGGCTTCCTTCTGCTGCGCACCTTTGGCCACGTCGTAATCGGTGCCGTCCGGAGCGTTCAGCACCATAGTGACCGCCTTGTCCGGCTCGATGCGGAACTGCTGGGTCAGAATCTCGGCAAAATAGGTGGGTTCCTTCAGCTTCTTGGGGTCAACCGTGACCTTGCGCAGGAACCGCTTGCCCGTGTAAACGCCACAGCACGCGTGCATATAGCCGCTGGACGACTTTTTCGGCTGCAACTGCTTGATGGCCTCCGCCAGGGCCGCCGGATCGCCCGGAGGGCACTCCCGCACTTCTTCGACCACAAGGGGCGTCTCGACGGAGGAAGTCCGCGCCAGCATGATGGCATGGTCGTTTTGCTCGACGTAAAACCCTTTCGGCTTTGCGGAAAAAAGCATGCGACGGTTAGCGCGGTAGCTGGTGCTTGGTGGTGGTGGTCGGCCGAATTTCGACGGGTCTTGAGGTCCGAGAGAAACGGTGACTGGGGCTGGTGGAGTTCCCTTAATGCATTAGCTGCATCGGCATGACAAGATTAAATCCGCTCTTAACCCCTCGAACGCCGCCATTTACCATTTCTTCAAGTAGGCCCAAATAGGCTGATCCAGCGTGGGAAAAACAAAAAACCCGCCGGAGTTCGGCGGGTGGAAAGGGCGCGATGGGCCGGAGCCTGACGGCTCACTTCTGCCAAGTGCGCTTCTTGTGTCGGTTAGCCTTGAGGCGCTTGCGGCGCTTGTGCTTCGACATCTTCAAACGACGTTTCTTTTTCAGGTTGCCCATGGGATGTATTAAAGTGTTGAGGGCGCAACGTGCTGGGCGGCCGCGCGCCTGTAAAGCCAGAAGTTACGCCTCCGTGACTTCGGTCCAGGCGCCGGCCACGGTCGAATAGACCAGGCGCCGTACGGTGCAGTCCGGGAACAGCGCCGCCAGACACGTGCCATAGGCACGCAACTGCGGCGCATAAACCGCGGCCAGACGCGCCAACAGCGCCGCGTCGTCCTCCCCTGGCCGCCTGCGATTGGTCTTCCAATCGACGACCCACACGCGGCGATTTTCCGGATCATGCAGGACCAGATCGATCACGCCATCGATCCAGGCTCCGGCCTGCAGAGGCGCCAAAATGCCAATCTCCGTCTGGCGCGTCCACCGCGGCTCCCGCAGTTCGCCCCAGGCCGCACTCGCCTGCAGCCGCGCCCACTCTGCCGCCGCCCGGTCGCCAAATCCGCCCAGCCCAGCCTGCGCCAACGCCGCCTGGACATGGCGCTCAACCCCAGCCGCGTCCGCCGCCCAAGGCAGGAACTCCAT
>CAZGJB010000026.1:0-21265 GCA_964526145.1 uncultured Opitutaceae bacterium | reverse complement strand
CGGCTGGCCGGCACGGTCGAATACCTGGGTGGTCTGCGTGTAGGCCCAGTGGCCCTCGTCGACCATCAGTTTCTGCAATGCGGCTGCCAGCGGCGCCGGCAGGCCTTCGAGTTCGGGCGACACGGTGGCCGCCGGCGACGGATCCGGCGGGGTCGCCCCGGCCAGGGCGGCCACCCACAGGAAAATGAAAAAGAAACGGCGCATGGTCTGGGACCATGCGCCGGATTGCCCAAGGCTCAAGCCGGAGCCGTCACATGCGGCAGATCAGGAGCTCGCGCTCGTAGATCATTTCCTTCGGCAGGCGGTCGTGCAGGTCGAGGAAGAGTTCCTCGTGCCCGATGACCTCGTTCCGCCACGCGGCGCGGTCGAAGTACTGGAGGCGCTCGAACTGCTCGCGCGGGAAATCGAGATCCGTCCAGTCGATGTCCTCGTAATGCGGCACCCAGCCGATCGGCGTCTCCTTGGCGAGCGCCCGCCCGTGCGTGCGGTCCACGATCCATTTCAGGATGCGCATGTTGTCGCCGAAGCCCGGCCAGATGAACTTGCCGTCGGTGTCGCGGCGGAACCAGTTCACGTTGAAGACACGCGGGGTCTCGCTGAGCTTGCGCTGCATCATGATCCAGTGGCGGAAGTAGTCGCCCATGTGGTAGCCGCAGAAGGGCAGCATGGCCATCGGGTCGCGGCGGACCTTGCCCAGCGTGCCGGCGGCGGCGGCCGTCATCTCGGAGCCCATGGTGGCGCCCATGTAGACGCCGCCGCTCCAGTTGAAGGCTTGGTAGATAAGCGGCATGGTGGTGCCGCGCCGCCCGCCGAAGATGATGGCGCTGATCGGCACGCCCTCGGGATCCTCCCAGGCGGGGTCGATCGTGGGACACTGCGAGGCCGGCGCGGTGAAGCGCGCGTTCGGGTGCGCGGCCTTGACGCCGCTGCCCTCGGCGAGCTCGGGCGTCCACTTCTTACCCTGCCAGTCGAGACACTCGGCCGGGGGCTGGCCCATGCCCTCCCACCAGACGCCGCCCTCGGGCGTGAGGGCCACGTTGGTGAAGATGGTGTTCTTCGCCAGCGCCGCCATGGCGTTGGGATTCGTCTTCATCGACGTGCCGGGTGCGACGCCGAAGAAGCCGGCCTCGGGATTGATGGCCCGCAGGCGGCCGTTGGCGTCGGGCTTGATCCACGCGATGTCGTCGCCGACGGTCCACACCTTCCAACCCTTGCGCTTGAAGTGCGCCGGGGGGATGAGCATCGCGAAATTGGTCTTGCCGCAGGCGCTGGGGAAGGCGGCGGCGACGTAGGTCTTCTCGCCGTGGGGATCCTCGACGCCGAGGATGAGCATGTGCTCGGCCATCCAGCCCTCGTCGCGCGCCATGTTCGAGGCGATGCGCAGGGCGAAGCACTTCTTGCCGAGCAGGGCGTTGCCGCCGTAGCCCGAGCCGTAGCTCCAGATCTCGCGGGTCTCCGGGAAGTGCACGATGTACTTCTCCTTGTTGCACGGCCACGGCACGTCGGCCTGGCCGGGCGCCAGCGGCGCGCCGACCGAGTGCAGGCAGGGCACGACGCGCTTCTCGCCCTTGTCGATCTCCTTGAAGACCGTCAGGCCGATGCGGGCCATGATGCGCATGTTGACGACGACGTACGGCGAATCCGTCAGCTGCACGCCGATCTGCGACATGGGCGAACCCACCGGGCCCATGCTGAACGGCAGCACGTACATCGTGCGCCCGGCCATGCAGCCGTTGAACAGGCCGCGCAGCGTCTTCCGCATCTCGAAGGGATTGACCCAGTTGTTGGTCGGTCCCGCTGCTTCCTTGGACAGCGAGCAGATGTACGTGCGGTCCTCGACGCGCGCGACGTCACCCGGGTCGGAGCGGACGTAGTAGCACCCGGGCCACAGTTTCTCGTTCAGCTTGATGGCGGTGCCGCTGGCGACCATCTGGGCGCACAAGTCGTCATATTCCTCCTGGGATCCGTCCACCCAATGGACGGCGGCCGGCTTGCAGAGCTCGACCATCTTCTCGACCCAGCGGAGCAAATGCTCGTTCGTGCTGAGCGGTTTGGAGGCGGAATGCTTTTTCATCGCGCGCCACGGTGCGCGAAGGCCCCCGGGGCGTAAATCGGAAACCCTGCGCATGGATGGCGATTAATGCCTTTGAAGCAGCGCTTCCGCGCGCGATTAGCCGGCCATTTCCGAGCGCCAGACGCGCAGCCGCAGGCATTTACGCCAGCCTGACCTCAAATCGGTTCGATGTGCACCGCCACGTCGATGATGGCATGGGGCACCGAGGCGAGCAGGGCATCCTTGACCGCGTGCGCGATGTCATGGCCCTCGCGCACGCTGAGGCTGCCGTCCACGCGGACGTGGATGTCGACGAGGTGATTGAGACCGCTCTTGCGCACGCGGCACTTGTCGAGGGCCGCCACGCCCGGCACGGCGAGTGCAAGCTCCCGCACCTCCTGCTCCAGCTCGGGCGATACCGCCACATCCATGACGTCGCCCACCGCCCGGCGAAACATCAGCACGCCGTTCACCGTGATGACCAGGCAAGCGAGCAGCGCCGCCCAGTCGTCGGCCGCCTCGTAGCCCTCGCCGCCCCACAGCGCGATGGCGATGCCCACGAACGCTGCGGCCGACGTCAGGGCGTCCGACCAATGGTGCAGCGCCTCGGCGCCCAGCGCGGTGCTGCCCACGGCGCGACCCACCGCATCGAGCCGGCGCGAGAACCAGGTCTTGGTCACGATGACGCCGGCCAGCAGCAGCAGCGTCCACCAAGCCGGCGCCCCGTGGGGATGCCGGATCTCCTGCACGGCATGCCAGGCGATCCAGACGGCCGCCCCGAGGATGAAGCAGGCCACCGCCAGGGCCGCCAACGGCTCCGCCTTGCCGTGCCCGTAGGGATGATCGTCGTCGGGCGGATGCGCCGCGACCCGGAAGCCGGCCCAAACCAGGAAGGAGGACACGATGTCGAGCAGCGACTCCACGCCGTCGGCCACCAACGCGTAGGTGTTGCCCAGCACCCCGCCGGTGAACTTCACCGCCGCGAGGACCGCATTGAGCACGACGCCGCGGAGCACGAGCCGCGCGCCCGTCTGGGCCCGCTGCTGCGCGAGGGAGAGGTGAACCGGGAGCCGCGATGACACATCTCCCGCGTAATCGGCGGCGGTCGTGGCGGCGAGGCCGTAATTGACCCACTCCCCTCCCTGCTGCAACCTCGGCCGATCCCATGGCCGACTCAAGCACCGCCATCGCCACCGACCCCGTCAAACAGTTCTCGGTCTTCGCGGAGAACCGCGTCGGTCGCCTTTACGATTTCACCGCGCTCCTCAAGGATCACAACGTGCACGTCATGGCGATGAGCGTGCTCGACACCACCGACAGCGCGATCGTGCGCGTCGTCGTCGACGATCCGGAAAAGGCCCGCGAGCTGATGATCAGCAATGATTTTCCCTACGCCGAGACCGAGATCCTCGCCGTCGAGATCACGGATGAATCCGACCTCAAGGGCGTGCTGAGCGCGCTGCTCGAGGCCGAGATCAACATCCACTACCTCTACAGCTTCATCAAACGCCCCGAGGGCAAGTCGGCGCTCGCGGTCAATGCCGAGGATATCGACATCGCCGCCCAATCCCTGAACCGCCGCGGCTTCCGCGTGCTCACGCAGCGGGATATCGCGCGGTAGGCGGCCTAGCCACCCGCGACCGCGCCCATCTTCTCGCCTTCGAGGAGATAGATGCCGACGAGGTAACCGTTCTCGAACATCGCGCCCACCTTCAGCACGCCGTGGAAGTCGATCGGGACATCCATGAGCGGACGCACGCCTTGCGGCATGCGGACCACGATCCACTCGTTCATGTTGGGGATGACGCCGTAGCAACACATCATCGCATCCTTCACGAGGAGGAACTCGGTGACGAGCGGGCCGTCCATTTTCACCGGCAACATGAAGCCCGTGACGATGGCCTTGCGGCCGCTCCAGGCCTTTACTGCCGCCGGGATCTGATCCTCCCCGCCCTCCTGCGGATGCCCGGTCGACGGATCGTAGGTCGGCGTCACGAACCGGTACGACGCCAGCCGGTCAAAGCCGAGGCGCAGGTAACCGTCCTCCTCCGCGGGAGGGGTGTCGGCCGCCAGACAGGCGCCGGCCACCAGCGCGAGGGCGGCGCGGCCGGCATGGCGAAGGAGTCGTTGCATCGTGCCGCAACATGCACGCCGGCCGCCGGCCGTCAAAGCGATTGGCCGCGCGCGGGCGGCCCGCTCACACCCGGTAAAACGCCTCGGCATTGCGCACGTAGAGCCGGTGCAACTCGTCGGGCGAGGCCCCGGCGAGGGCCTCGTCCACCGTGCGCACCCAGCGCGGATAATCCGTCGCCTGCGTCGAGACCGGCCAGTCGCCGCCGAAGATCACCCGGTCGAAACCGAAGCAGTCCATCACGTGATCGATGTACGGCCGCAGGTCGGCCGCGGTCCACTTGGCGAAGTCCGCCTCGGTCGCGAGGCCGGAAAGCTTGCACCACACGTTGGGGAAGCGCGCCAGTTCGCGCAGCTCCGCGCGCCACGGGTCGAGCAGCCCGGTCTTGATGTCGGGCTTGGCGATGTGGTCCATGATGAAGCGCACGTTCGGGCACTGCCGGACGAGCTTCAGGGTGTTCGCGAGTTGCCGGTGGTTGATGCAGAGATCGAAGCTGAGGCCGTGCCGCGGCAGGAGCTGCACGCCGCGGACGAAATCCGGGCGCAGGCAGAACTCCGGGTCGGCCTCGAACTGGATGATGCGGCGGATGCCCTTGATGAGCGGGTTGGCCGCGAGCCGCGCGAGGTCGGCCTCGGCGGCATCGCCTTTCTCCAGGGGAGCCCACGGCACGATGCCGCGGAGGCGGGGATCCTGGCGGGCAACCTCGGTCACCCAGTCCGCCTCTGCCTGGAACTGCGCGAAGTCGCACTCGCACTGGAGGAAGACCATCTTCGCCACCTGCACCGGACCGCACGCGCGGCGGTAGTCCTCGATGAGGTGGTTCTTGTTCAGCAGGGGCACGCTGGCGAGCCACGGGTAGCGCAGCCGCGACAGGTCCCAGATGTGCAGGTGGGTGTCGACGATGGGAAACGCAGGCATGGGGTGACGGGGTCCGGGGAGGTTACTTGTTGACGTGAT
The DNA here is from genome assembly GCA_964526145.1 of uncultured Opitutaceae bacterium. Taxonomy (GTDB): domain Bacteria; phylum Verrucomicrobiota; class Verrucomicrobiia; order Opitutales; family Opitutaceae; genus UBA2377. Next base: position 16,124 of record CAZGJB010000026.1, on the reverse strand, counting down.
TCTTCAGGGCTTCGCCGCGCAGGCCGCGGACGAGCTCCTCGGCGGCGAGGCGCTGGAGGCGCGGGATGCTGCTCTCGCTATACCAGGCGACGTGCGAAGTGAGCAGGGCGCCCGGCGCGCTGCGCAGCGGGTGGTCGGCCGGGAGTGGCTCCTGCTCAAAGACATCGATGCCAGCGCCGCCGATGGCGCCGGCCTGCAGGGCCGCCGCGAGGGCGACCGTGTCGATCAACGGGCCGCGGGCCGTGTTCACGATGACCGCGGATTTCTTCATCTCGGCCAGCCGGGCGGAGTTGATGAAGTGCTTCGTCTCGGCCGTGAGGGGCAGGTGCAGCGAGAGGATGTCGGCGCGCGTGAAGAGGTCGCCGAGGTCCACCTTCTCCACGCCTTCCATCGCCATGATGTCGGCGGGCACGAAGGGGTCGTAGGCGATGCGCTTGCCGCCGAACCCGCGCACCATCACGTGGGCATTGCGGGCGATGCGGCCGAATCCGGCCGTCGCAAAGGTGACCTCGCGCAGCGACGGCATCGGCCGGTCGGGCGTGATCTTCCAGGTGCCGCTGCGCAGGCGGGCGTCGATCTGCGGCAGTTGCCGCACGAGCGCGAGCGCCAGCGCGACCGCATGCTCGGCCACCTCGTGCACGCCGTAGTCGGGCACGTTGCAGACCGGGATGCCCCGGGCCTTGGCGGCGGCGAGGTCGACGTTGTCCACGCCGATGCCGTAGCGGACGATGATCTTGCAGCGCGTGAGCGCCGCGATGACCTCCGCGTTGACCGGCGCCCACTGCACGAGCAGGGCGTCGGCGTCGCGCGCCGCGTCGATCACCGCCGCGGGCGTCTTGCACTGCGCGACGGCCAGCTCGATGCCGGCGTCGCCCAGGACGCTCTCCTCGTGGTGGAGATTGGGAAAACCATGGTCGGTGATGACAGCGCGGAGTTTGGTCATGAAATTTGGCGGCAGCGGTTCACTTCGTGCCGGCGATCTTGGTGTTCTGGCCGAGGCCCTCGGGCCCGAGGCCGTTGTAGCCGCCATCGACGGGCAGATCGGTGCCGGTGATGAACGCGGCGTCGTCGCTCAGCAGGAAGAGCACGGGGCCGGCGATCTCGACCGGGTGCCCCATGCGGCCGAGCATGTGGAATTGGCCCCAGATGGGATCGAATTTCGCGCGGTCGCCGCCGGCGGCCTTGTCCACCTCGCGGGTCCAGATCCAGCCGGGGCTGACGCTGTTGACGCGGATCCGGTGCGGCGCGAGGTCGAGGGCGGCGCAGCGCGTGAGCTGGGTGACGGCGCCCTTGGCCATGTTGTAGGTCCAGCGGTTGGGCTGCGCGATCCAGGCGGAGATGCTCGACACGTTGACGATGGCGCCGCCGCCCTGCCGCTTCATCGGTTCGGCGGCGAGCTGGGTGAGGAGCGCGAAGGCAAAGGGACCGACATTGAAGCTGCGCAGGAAATCCTCGCGCGCGGCGTCGAGGCCCTTGGCGACGAACGAGAACGCGTTGTTGACCAGGAAATCGAGGCGGCCGTGGCGCGCGATCGTCGCCGCCACGAGCTCGCGGCAGAATTTCTCGTCCTCGAGATCGCCGGCCACGATGAGCGGGTCGAACCCGGCCGCGGCGAAGGCGCGCCGGCCCTCGGCGGCGTCGGCCGGGAGGCCGCTGACGGCGACCTGGGCGCCCTCGCGCAGGAGCTCGAGCGCGATGGCGTGACCGATGCCGTTGGTGCCGCCCGTGACGAGGGCGACCTTGCCTTTGAAACGACCGGAAACGGGAGTGCGCGTGGGGTTGGTGAGCATGGGGTGCGGGGTTGAAGATTACGGGCAGATCACGGCCTTCAGGTCGGCGCCCTTCGCGGCGAGCATGCGGTTGAAGGCGGTGACGCCGTCGGCGAGCGCGAAACGCTTCACCCACGAGAGGGCGTCGACCTTGCCGGCCGCCATGAGGTCGAGCGCCTCGCGCAGCTCGGCGATCGTCGCCGCATAGGTGCCGAAAACGACGCGCTCGGGCAGGGTGATGTTGTAGGTGTCGACGGCGACGGTGTTCTCGTGGAGGCCGATCCAGACCGACGCGCCGCCGGGTCGCAGGGCCTCGAGCGACGCGCGCTTGGTGATGGCACCACCGACGGCATCGACGGTGAGGTCGGCGCCCTCGCCACCCGTCTCGGCCTGGAGCACCTTGACCACATCCTCCTCGCGCGGGTTCACCACGCGGGCCGCGCCCAATTGGCGCGCCACGGCGAGCCGCTCCGGGCTGAGATCCGCGACGATGACGCGGGAGCCACGCAGGACCTGCAGCGCCTGCTGGCAGAAAAGCCCGATCGGCCCGGCGCCGATCACGAGCGCGGTCGCGGCCGGTCGGTCCTGGGTCAGCCGCGCGACATGGATGCCGTTGGCCATGGGCTCGGCGAGGGCCGCGGCCTCGGCCGGCAGCTGCTCAGGCCAGGGGATGAGGCAGCGGGCAGGGACGTTGACGAATTCCGCGAAGGCGCCGGGCCGGTGCATGCCGAAGATCTGCCGCTCCGCGCACAGGTGCGTGTCGCCGCGGCGGCAGCGCACGCAGCGGCCGCAGGGCACGAGCGAGTTGCTGACCACGCGGGCGCCGACCGCCCAGTCGCGCACGTCCGCGCCGGCCTCGGCGATCGTGCCGCAGAACTCGTGGCCCATCACCAGCGGGGGCGTCCGGCGCGGGCTGCGGTTCTTGAACGTCTCGAGTTCGCTGCCGCAGATGCCGCAGGCCGCCACCTTGAGCCGAACCTCGTCGGGGCGCAGGGTCGCCGGGGAAACGTCCGCGATTTCGAGGCGGTCAAACGCTGGGTAAAACAGGGCGCGCATGAGCGGATGTTTCCGTGCCGACCGCCGCCGGCAAATGCAAGGGCGAACCACCATGAAAATTCGCGGCGACCGCGACACACGCGGGGCTTGCGCTTTCCGTCGAAGCCCGTTTCGCCATGAGGTCCATTTCCCATGAGCCTGACCCTGACCCTGCGCCCCATCACGTATCCCGCGAAGTGCCAGCCGGCCGAGCGGACCGCCGCCGAGGAACTCGCCCGACTCACGGGCGCAACCGCCACCGCCGCCGGTCGCCCGGGTCGCGGGATGAATGTCGCGCTGGCCGCTCACGGCTGGGCGCCCGCCGCCGCGAAGGCCGCCGGCGCCGCCACCGGCTGGATGTGGCTGCGGGTTGACGACCACGGCGCCGGCGAGGTCATCGCCAGCGAGGGCTCGGGGCTTTTCGCCGCCGTCCGCCTCCTCGCCCACGGGCTCACCGGCGCGACGCGGGAGAAGCTAGCCCGCGGCCTGCTGCTGCGCCGCAGCTTCGCGCTGAACCGGCCGATCTGGGACGCATCCTTCGCGCAATACTGGCGCTCGAACCGCAAGTTCAGCCCCGAGCAATACGCCGCCACGCTGGCCGAGGCCGGCTTCACCCACCTCGAGATCAACAGCCTCCACACGCATTTCCCGTACGAGGACTCGGTGCCCGGCGAATATTACTCGCAGTTCTACACCTATTGCCCCGGCTTCAATCACTTCATCGACACGCCGCTGACGCGCGGCATCTGGCCGACGCAATACCTCGACGCCAACCTCGCGCGCCTTCGCGACCTCGCCGCCCTCGGCCGCAAGTACGGCCTCAAGCCCGGCGTCTGCCTCTACGAGCCGCGCAGCCTGCCCGAGCGCTTCTTCCAGCGCTACCCGACGCTCCGCGGCGCGCGCATCGACCATCCCTTCCGGTCGCGCCTGCCCCGCTACACGCTCGCGCAGGACCACCCGGTCACGCAGTCGCACTACCGCCTCGCGGTGCAGGCGCTGATGCGCACGGTGCCGGACCTCGATGCGATGTCGATCTGGACGAACGACAGCGGCGGCGGCTTCGAGCACACGGCGTCGCTCTACATCGGCCGCAACGGCGGACCGTACATGATCCGCGAGTGGCGCAGCCACGAGAAGATCGCCGAGGCCGCGGGCAAGAGCATCGGCAAGTTCCTCCGCAACCTGCGCGAGGCCGCCGCCACGGTGAATCCCGAGTTCAAGGTCAGCCTCCGCATCGAACCCTTCAAGGTCGAGCACGACCACCTCAAGTCCGAGCTTGGCCGCGGCGTGCACTGGGAGGGACCGTCGCTCCTCGCCCGCGGCTATTCACTGCCCTACAGCCATCCACGCTACGCCGACCAGCTGGGCGTGGCCGGCGGGATGTTCCACTGCCAGATGGACGAGCGCGAGGCGGGCGAGCTCAAGAAGGAGCGCGCGCAGGGCGTCGAACCGATCCTCACCTACTCCCCCGGCCCGGTGTGGAACCAGGAACCGCTCATCGGCATTCCCTGGCCGCGCATGATCCATGCGCGTCTCACCCAGCTGAAGGACATCGGCGCCAACATGGTCAGCGCCATGGGCGGCCTCGCCAACACGACCGCTGCACCCTACTGGCCGAACCCCGCCGCGATCCGCGCCGCGCAGTTCACGCCGCAGCGGCCCATCGCCGACGTGCTGGCGGAGGAGGCGGTGCGTTTCGCCGGCGCCGCGCATGGTCCCGCCTTGGCCGAGGCTTGGGAGCTGTTCGAGGAGGCCGTCACCTGGCAGCCCGTCGTGCCGCTTTTCTGCGGCTTCGGCTTCTGCTGGCAGCGCACCTGGGATCGTCCGCTTGTGCCCGACATCGAGGCCATCCCGGCCGCCGAGCGCCGCTACTACGAGAGCCAAGGCTGCTTTCAGCACAATAATCCGAGCATCAATGACCTGGGCAAGGATGTGCTGTTCAATCTCATCACCCGCGAGGCCGCCGACAAGATGGTGCCGCGTTTCGACCGCGAACTCCTCCCCCGCATCGCCAAGGCCGAGAAGTTTGTCGCCGCCACGCTCGCGCGTTGCGCCGGCGACGCGCAGGCCGCGGCCGTCTTCGCCGATCTGCGCGACCGCCTCCGCGGCTACCGCCATTGGGCGACGACGCTCCGCAGCGTCGTCGCGTGGTGCTCCGGGGTGTACGGTTACCTCGAGAGCACATCGGCGACACAGAAGCGGCGGTACGAGAAATTCCTGCAGGCGGCCATCGACCTCGAGTTGGAGAACACCCACGGGCTCCTCGAGCACTTCGAGAACTCGCCGACCGAGTTCATGGTCGTCTCCGAGACCGGCGAGAGCACCTTCATCTACGGCAAGAACCTCGGCGAGCACCTGCGCACGAAACTCCGGCTGATGGAAAAGTACCGCCACCGGAAGCCGCGCATCGACCGCGACATCCTCTGGCGCCCGGCGCCGAACCTGCCGTGGCCGGAGGGGTTGGAGACGCGCTGACGACCCGGTCCCGACCGCGGGCACGTTGGTCACTGGCCGGGAACTCTGGTAAATAATCACCGCCCGGCGCGCGACCGCTTGCCCCGCGGGACGACGCCTGCTGGACTCGGCACTCTTTCCCATGAGTCCGATCCCCGCCCCGCTTGCCGCACTCAACGTGCGCACGATCACGTATCCCGCCCGCTTCCAGCCGGTGGAAAAAACCGCCGCCGAGGAGCTGGCCCGCCTGACCGGTGCCACCGCCATCGCCGCCAACCGTCCGGGCCGCGGCGTGAACGTCGCCCTCGCCCCGCACGACTGGGCGAAGGCGCTGCCGAAGTCCAAGGCCAACCGCGCCGGCTGGATGTGGCTCAAGCTCGCCGACGACGGCACGGGCGAGATCATCGCCGACCACGGTGCGCACCTCTACGCCGCCATCCGCCTGCTGGCCCACGGCCTGCCCGACGCCGCCCGCGCCAAGCTCGACCGCGGCGTGTTCCTCCCCGTCACGTTCCCCTGGCACCGGCCGCACTGGGACGCCTGCCTCACGCAGTACTGGCGCACCGCGCGCAAGTTCGACCCGGAGCGCTACGTCGCCTCGCTCGCCGAGGCCGGCTTCACGCACGTCGAGGTCAACGGCCTGCACCCGCACACGCCGATGGAGGACTCGGTGCCGTTCGAGTTCTACCCGCAGTTCTACACCTACTGCGCCGGCTTCAACCACTTCGTCGACACCCCGCTCACGCAGGGCCTCTGGCCCACGCAGTACCTCGAGGCCAACCTCAACAACCTGAAGCGCCTCGCCGCGCTCGGCCGCCGCTACGGCCTGAAACCGGGCGTGTGCATGTTCGAGCCGCGCTCGATGCCCGAGCGTCTCTTCCAGAAGCACCCGACGCTGCGCGGCGCGCGCGTCGACCATCCCTTCCGCTCGCGCCTGCCGCGCTTCTGCCTGGCGCAGGACCACCCGGTGACCAAGCAGCACTACCGCGCCGCCCTGCAGGCGCTGCTCAAGGCCGCGCCCGACCTCAGCTACATGAGCGTGTGGACGAATGACAGCGGCGCCGGCTTCGAGCACACCGGTTCGCTCTACGTCGGCCGCAACGGCGGCCCGTACATGATCCGCGAGTGGCGCAGCCACGAGAAGATCGCCCAGGCCGCCGGCGAGAGCATCGTCCGCTATCTGCACAATCTCCGGTCCGCCGCCGCCGAGATCAACCCGGACTTCGACGTGATCCTCCGCATCGAGCCCTTCAAGCTCGAGCAGGACCACATCAAGGCCGGCATGGGCGGCCACGTCACCTGGGAGGCGCCGACACTCCTGGTCCGCGGCTACGAGATGCCATACCTGCATCCGCGCTACCCCGAGTTCAAGGGTGTCGCCGGCACCCCGCAGCAGGCCACGCTCGACGACAGCGAGCGCCGCGTGCTCGAGGATTCGCTGCAGAAGGACACCAACCCGATCCTGCAGTACACGGCGAGCACCGCCGCCTGCTTCGAGCCTCTGCTCGGCATCCCCTATCCGCGCCAGCTGCACCAGAAACTGATCTCGATGCGCGACACCGGCCTGACGCGTATCAGTGCGCTCGGCGGCATGGGCAACACGCCGCAGACGCCGTACTGGCCGAACATGGATGTGCTCCGCGCCGTGCAGTTCACACCCGAGCTTTCCCTCGACGAGATCCTCGCCCAGGCCGCGCGCCGCTACGTCGGCGCGCAGCACGCCCCGGCGCTCGTCGCCGCCTGGAACGAGTTCGACGAGGCCATTGCCTGGCAGCCGCCGGTGATGCTGTTCAGCGGCTTCGGCTTCTGCTGGCAGCGCACCTTCGACCGCCCGTATGTGCCCGACATCGAGGCCATCTCGGCCAAGGAGCGCGCGTACTACGAGCGCTTCGGCTGCTTCCAGCACAACAACCCCGGCATGAACGATCTGGGCAAGGACGTGCTCTTCGACCTCATCACGCGCGAGCACGGCACGAAGGCCGCCGGGTATTTCGACCGCAATGTCGCCCCGCGCGTCGCCAAGCTCATCGCCCGCCTGGAAAAGCTCGAGGCGCAGACCGCCGCGGAACCTGCGGTGCAGGCCGTGTTCGTCGACCTGCTCGACCGCGCCCGCGCCTTTCAGGTCTGGTGCGGCTCGCTCCGCATGGTCTGCCTCTGGGTCGCCCACGTCTACGGCTACCTAGAGAGCAAGACCGCCGCCGACAAGCAGCGGCATGAAAAGCTCCTGCAGGCGGCGATCGACGCGGAGCTCGTGAACACCACGAACCTCATCGCGCTGCTGGAAAGCGGCCGCACCGAGGTGATGACGCTCTCCGCCGCGGGCAACAACACCTTCGTCTACGGCGAGGACCTCCCGGACCTGCTCCGCGAGAAGATCCGCCTGATGAAGAAATACCGGCACGCGAAGCCCCGCATCGACCGCGACATCCTCTGGCGCCCCGCCCCGGGCGCGACCTGGCCAAAGTTCGACTGAGCGCGGAGCCAGGCAGGCCGCCCGCGCGCGGGCGGCCTGCCGGTGGTCTCAGCCGCCGTGGGCCTTCTTGCGGAAGTCGGACGGCGTGAGGCCCATGACCTGCTTGAAGGCCTTCGAGAAATGGAAGACGTCGCAGAACTCGAGTTCCTCGGCGAGTTCCTTGAACCCGTGGCTGCCCTGGTAGATGGCGGCGCAGGCGCGGTCGATGCGCTTGCGTTTCTGGAACTGGCCCGGCGACACGCCCAGACGCAGTGAAAACTGCTTCCGGAAGTTGTCGTAATTGAGCCCCACTTCGCGTGCCACCTGCTGCGGTGTGAGCCAGGTGCGACCGCGGGGGTTGCCCAGCAGGCGCTGGCTTTCCTCGAACCATTCGTCGCGCTCCGGCCGCAGGCGCGCCTCGGCGTCGGCCGCGGCCATGTCGCAGAGCAGGTGCAGGAAACGCCCCATCGCGCGCATCGCCGCGGACTCCGTGTGCCGCGCGTCGCCCCCCACGATCTCCTCCAGCCGCCGGCTCCAGTAGTCCACGGGCTCGAGGTGCCACACCGGCCGCGCCGGATCGAGCAGCCCGCGGCTGCGCAGGAAATCGAACTGGGGCCCGTTGAAGACAAAGTAGATCTGCGTCCACGGCTGGCCCTTCTTCGGCCCGTAGGCGTGGGCGAGCTCCGGGAAGATCACCACGAGGTCGCCCGTGCGCAGGTCGGCCCGCACCCCGTTGGTGTCGCAGTAATACCCGTCATTCTGCAGCATGTAGATGAGGGAATAGCTTCCCAAAACACGCATCGACTTGGGGTCGAGGCCGTGGACGTTCTGCAGCACGCCGGCGAGCTGCAATTCGCCGGCTCCGGTGCGGAGGGGACTTTCCAGCCAGGGTTCGTTGCGGATGGAGTTGGGGTTAAGCGGCATTCGCTTCCCCAAAATCTACATGCCAAATCTCATTTCAACCATTTTGTCGGAGCCCCGCACCGTGTATCTTCCCCGGCCGGCGTCACCCGCCCCTTTCGGGTCGGCGCCGCCTTTCTCCACACCCATGAGCACCGCCACCCTGCCGCAAATCATTTCCTATGGCCATGCCCTCGACATGGCCGACGACAAGATCGGGATCCTGCGCGATTCCGCCGACGCCGCCAATGACGTCGCCGAGCTGCACCGCCGCATCGCGCAGGACGGCTACCTCTACATGAAGGGCTACCTCGACCGCGACCAGGTGATGGAGGCCCGGGCCGCCCTCACCGACCGCCTCGCTGCCGCCGGCGTCCTCGACGAGGCATATCCTTCGATTGAAGGCGTCGCCAAGCCGAACGCCGGCTACATCTTCAAGCCCGAGATCACCCGTGACTGCCAGCCGGTGCAGCGTCTCCTCTACAGCGGCCGGCTGATCGAGTTCTACGAGAAAGTCTTTGGCGAGAATGTGCGCCACTACGACTACACGTGGCTGCGTGCGATCGGTCCCGGCAAGGGCACCAACCCGCACTGCGACCTGCCCTACATGGGCCGCGGCACCCACAAGCACATGACCTGCTGGGTGCCGTACGGTGAGATTTCCTACGAACTTGGCGGCCTGATGATCCTCGAGGGGTCGCACAAGCGCATGGACCTGCTGGAGAACTACGTGTACCGCGACGTGGACGCCTTCTGCGAGAACCGCCAGAAGGATCTCGAAAAGGTGAAGGACGGCAAGTGGACCTTCACCGGCACCCTGTCGCACAACCCGCCCGCCGTCCGCAACAAGTTCGGCGGCCGCTGGCTGGTGACCGAGTTCGAGCCGGGCGACTTCCTGACCTTCGGCATGTTCGTCGTCCACGCCTCCCTCGACAACCAGACGGCCAACCGCCTGCGCATCTCGAGCGACAGCCGCTACCAGCGCGCCTCCGAGCCCATCGACGAGCGCTGGATCGGCGTGAACCCGCCGGCGCACGGCCCGAACGGCAAGCGCGGCCTGATCTGCTGAACCCTGCCGCCTCCGCCCCATGGCCACCACGACTTCCACTCCCGCCCCCACCGCGGCTTCCAGCCGCATGGCCGCCGTCAACGAGATGACCCGGCTGCTGCGCCTCCTTTTCGAGGTGGAGCGCGAGTTTCTCCGCACCGTCACGACGCTTGTTTACCGCGTCGGCGAACCCGAGCTGAAGTACCTCGTCTGCCAGCACGCCTGGGAATCCGCCGGCCACGCCCGCTTCATCCGCGAACGCGGCCGCGAGCTGTCGGGTTTCGGCAGCGGCGAGGAGGTCCGCGCGTCCATCCGCCGGGTCTTCGTCGAAGCCGTGGGGCATACGCAATCCGACCCGCTGGTGATCACCGCCGGTTTCTACTCGGTCCTGAAACCCGCACTGCTTGCGGCCTATCGGCATTATCTCAAGGTCACCGATCACCTCGCCGACTGGCCGTCGAAAAAGCTGGTCGAGGAGTTCATCGCCGACGAGGAGCGCCACCTCCGCGAGATCGCGCCGCACCTCCAGGGCGTCGACGCCCGCGAGTGGAACCTGCACCTCACCCAGGCCCTCGACGACCTCGGCGGCTGGCTCGGTCAGGAAACCCGGCTGCCGCTCGCCGCCGGCTACACCTGGCAACAGCAGGTGAAGCCCTACGCTCACCCCGCCACCTGCAACCGCGGCAAATACCCGGTCTGCTCGAGCGTGTTCGGCTTTGATCCGACGGAGGACCCGATCGTCCGCCCCTGGCTGACGGATCCGCAGACCGACGCGCGCGTCATCCGCCTCATGGTGTACGTCTGGCTGATGATGGAGATGGATGCGATTGACTACCTCGCAACCGTCTTCATCGACACGCCCACGGCCCCCTTCGACCTGCATCACGATCTCGCCCGTCACCTGTGGGACGAGTCGCGTCACAGCCAGTTCGGCTTCCGCCAGCTGCCCAAGCTCGGCGTCGACCTGATGACCGTCGAGCACTCCCTCGACCTCTACAACATCCTCATCCAGATGCCGGCGCACGAACGCTACGCCTTGATGACGATGGAATTCGAGGCCGGCAGCTTCCCGACGAAGGCCCACGTCATGGACCGCGTCCGCGAGCTGAGCGACTTCGAGGCCGACACGCTGCTGGCCTTCGATCGCAACGACGAACAGAACCACGTCCGCTACGGTCACCGCTGGCTGCCCGAGATGATGGGCCTGTTCGGCGAGACGCGGCCGACCGAGGAATTCGTCAAGGCCACGCAGGCGAAGTTCAAGGATTTCGCCGCCCGTTTCGGCGGTCTCACGCCGCACTCGCTGCCCAAGGAGAAGCGCCTGACGGGCGAGAAGATCCGCCGGATCGCCGGCTTGAACTAAGCCGATAATCCAGTCCGGTTCCGGCCGCCCGCGACCGCATCGTGTCCGCGTCACCAGACGCCACTGATTATTCGTGAAATAGGACCTTGAACGGCAGGATCGCGGGAGGCTGAATGCGAGCTTCATGCTTCCCCGCTTTCGTCGCGTTTGGCCCCTGCTGTTCCTGCTGCTCGTCGCCCAAACCTGGGTGCGGGCCGAGGGACTGGTCACTTTGACAGCCACGCCGGTCGCCGCGGAAACAGCCCGGACCCGGGCAGTGGCCGCAGACGATCTGGCGCTGCCCGAGCTCAACGGGCCGGCCGCCGGCCTTCAGCCGGTTTCGCTGATCGAGCATTACGATGCGCTCTGGCTGCTGGCCACGACCGCGGACGGACGGCAGACTTGGCTGCGGCACGGTCCCGAGGGCTGGGCGGTCAAGGCCGCCCCGCTCGCGGCCCTGCGGCCCGAGCTGCAGCGCGGCGGACAGGCCCATGTGCTGGCGTTGGGCGCGGACGGCTCCGGCCAGGTCACGTTTTACACCTATCACACGATCACTGACACCTGGGCTTCGCTGGGCAGCACGACGCTGCCGGGTCAGCCGATCGAGGTGCAGCGGGCGGCCGACGGCTTTTTCGTCACCACGCAGGACAGCGCCGGCACCACCGTCACAACCCACCTCACGGTCGCCCTGACCAAGCGCCTCCTCAAGACGGCCGACTGGGCGATCATCATCACCTACCTCGCCTTCACCGCGGCCATCGGCTACTACTATTACCGCCAGGACAAGCTGAAGAAGGACAATACCGAGTTCTTCCTCGGCGGCCGCAACATCCCCTGGTGGGCAGCGGGCGTGAGCCTCTATGCCACCGGTACCAGCGCGATCAGCTACATCGCCACGCCGGCCAAGTCGTTTTCCGAGAACTGGCTCTACCTCGCCAACAACGTCGTGGGCATGGTCGGCACGATCTTCGTCGCCATCCTGATCGTGCCGCTCATCCGCCGGCTGAGCCTGACGTCGGTGTACCATTATCTCGAGATGCGGTTCCACCCGAACATCCGCGTCCTCGCCTCGGCGATCGCCATCGTGATGCAGCTGGGCGGCCGCATGAGCATTGTGCTGTTCCTGCCGGCGCTCGCGATGGCGGCCGTGACGGGCCTCGACGTGACGACCGCCATTTTGATCATGGGAGTGGTCACGATCCTCTACACCGCGCTGGGCGGGATGAAGGCGGTCATCTGGACCGATTTCATCCAGGTTGTCGTCATGCTCGGCGGCGCCTTCGTCGCCATCGGCTTCATCATGATGAACATCGATGGCGGTGTGAGCGGCTTTTTCCAGACGGCGATCGCAAACGACAAGCTCGAGACCTTCGATTGGAGCTTCGACCTGACGCAAGCGACGGTCTGGGGCTTCATCATGCTCAACATCCTCGGCGTCCTCGTGTACCCACAGGACCAGGTCATGATGCAGCGCGTGCTCTCGACCAAGTCTGACAAGGAAGCCGGTTGGTCGGTCTGGACGCTCGTGGTGATCGTCATCCCGGGGAACCTCACCTTTTTCGGCATCGGCACCGCGCTGTATGTCTATTACAAGCAGCATCCGGCCCACCTGAACCCGATGCTCAGCGTCGACTCGACCTTCCCGCAGTTCATCGCGGCGGAGCTGCCGGTCGGCGTCACCGGCCTCATCATCGCCGGCATCTTTGCGGCCTCAATGTCGACGCTCTCCAGCTGCATCAACAGCGTCGCCACCCTGGTCTCGGTCGATTTCTACGAACGGTACGCCAAGAACCCGACGCCGCTCAAGAGCCTGCGGCTCGCGGAGATCATGACCGTGGTCGGCGGTCTCATCGGCATTGGCACGGCCCTGCTGCTGGCCAAGGCCGACATCAAGTCGGCGCTCGACACCTCCTTCATCCTCATGGGCCTGCTGGGCGGCGGCTTCGCCGGCTGCTACGCGCTGGGCATGTTCACCCGCCGGGCCAACTGGCAGGGCGCCGCCATCGGCGTGGGCGCCAGCCTCATCCTGACGCTGAGCGCGTGGCTCGTGAACCTGGTGCACCCGTTCTTCTACATCGTGATCGCCAACTCCACCACGATCTTTGTCGGCTATGCCGCGAGCCTGCTGTTCCCGGCCCCGACCCAGTCGCTCCTCGGCCTGACCGTCTATACCCCGCGGCAAACTCCGGTGACGGCCAACGTCCCCTGAACCCTTTCCTATGAAAACCTACCGCGCCGTTCTCGTCGGCACCGGTGGCATCGGCGACGCCCACGTCAACGCCGTCCTCGCCACCTCGGGCCGCGTGCAACTAGCCGCCGCGTGCGACATCGATGCCGCCCGGGCCCGCTCTTTCTGCGACCGCCACAAGATCCCGGCGGCCCACACCGACTACGCCACGATGCTCGCGGCCGAAAAGCCCGACATCGTCCTCATCGCCGCCCCCCCGGGCCTGCACGCCGCGATGAGCATCGCGGCCATGGAGGCCGGCGCATGGGTGATGTGCGAGAAGCCGCTCTGCGCCTCGCTGGCGGAGTTCGACCGCATCGCCGCCGCGGAAAAACGCACCGGCCGGCGCACCGCCTCGGTCTTCCAGATGCGCTTCGCCGCCTCCAACCTGCATATCCGCGGCCTGCTCAACCAGGGCGTCTTCGGCCGGCCCCTCGTGGCCGTGTGCAACACGCTCTGGTACCGCGACGAGGCCTACTATGCCGTGCCGTGGCGCGGCAAGTGGAGCACCGAGCTGGGCGGCCCCACCATGAGCCAGGGCATCCACTCGATGGATCACCTGCTGCACCTCCTGGGCGACTGGACCGAGGTCCGCGCCATCGCCGAGACCCTGCACCACAAGATCGAGGTTGAGGACGTCTCCATGGCCCTGGTCAAATTCGCCAGCGGCGCCCGGGCCTCCATGATCAACAGCACGCTCTGCCCGCGGCAGGAGACCTACATCCGCCTCGACTGCGAGCGCGCGACGCTCGAGCTGACGCACCTCTACGCCTACAAGCGGGAAAACTGGAAACTCACGCCGGCCGACCCGGTCAATGCCACCGCCATGCAGGCCGCCTGGAACGCCTTCCCGCCCGACGTCGGCTCGACCCACGGCGCGCAACTGAACGCCTTCGTCGCCGACATGGACGCCAACACCGTCCCGCTCACCAGCGGCGAGGAGGCCCGCCGCACCCTCGAGTTCCTCACCGCCATCTACAAGTCCGCCTACACCGGCACCATCGTGACCCGCGGCTCGATCCGCCCCGGCGACTCGTTCTACGAGGCGATGCACGGCGGGATGGCACCCAAGCGCACGAAAGGCTGATTTCCCCGCGATCCCGGCGTGGCACCTGCTCCTGCCACACCTATGGCCACACCCGCCAACCCGCTCGAACAGCCCTCGCTCGCCGCCTACCTCTGGGCCTCCCGCCGTCGCTTCCGCGGCGGCGTGGCCTTGGCGCTGCTGCGCAGCCTGGCGGCCGCGCCCTGCACGCTGCTGATCCAGTGGATCGTGGACAAGCCGCTGAAGGAGGGCTCCATCAACGGCGTTCTCACCTACAGCGCCTGGTTCGTCGCCTGCCTGCTGCTGCACTTCGTCTTCTCCGTCTGGGGGGCCAACTCCATCTCGAAGACCATGGCCGGCCTCATGGTCGAGATGCGCAGCCGCATCTTCTTCCGGGTGCAGTTCCTGAGCTTCAGCTACCTCGACGGCCAGAAGACGGGGCGCCTGCTCTCGAAGTACGCCTTCGACACGCAGAAGATCGAGGGCCTGCTTTATGCGGTCCTCAACCAGCTCCTGCCCAACATCCTCATGGGCGCGTGCATCATCGGGATCCTGGCCTGGATGAATTGGTTCCTGCTGCTGGTGCTCCTGCTGGCCATCCCCGTCTATGCCACCGCGAAGTACTTCTTCTTCACCCGGATCCAGCAGGTGAACAACGAGAACCGGCTGGCGCAGGAGCGGCTCACCGGCACGGCCTCGGAATACATGTCCGCCCTGCGCCTTGTGCGCAGCTTCGGCGAGGAGGCCCAGGCCGAGCGTGAGCTCGACCACAGCAGCGAATCGTTCGCCCGCAGCCGCATCGCCCAATCGTACGTCAACGCCCTCTTCGGCACCTACGTGCACGTCGGCATGCAGTTCCTCTCCCTCATCGTCATCGCCGGCGGCGCCATCATGGCCATCCAGGGCAGCATCTCGATCGGCACCCTCTTCGCCTTCATGGCCGGCTTCGGCTACATCCTCGGCCCCGTCCACATGTTCATCGGCCTGAGCGAGCCCTATTTCGCCGCCAAGGAAGGTTACAACAGCATCAAGGAGCTGATCGACTCCCGCTACGTCGAGACCTGGCACGGCACGCGCAAGGAGGCGCGGCTGCGCGGCGACCTCGTGTACGAGAATGTCTCGTTCCACTACCCGACCGCCCCCGACAAGACCGTCATCAAGAACCTCAACCTCACCATCCACCCGGGCGAGCACGTCGCCTTCGTGGGCCCGTCCGGCTCGGGCAAGAGCACCCTGGCCAACCTGCTGCTCGGCCTCTACGCCCCCTCCTCCGGCCGCATCCTCATCGACGGTGTGCCGCAGTCCGAATGGAACATGCGCTGGGTCCGCCGCCAGCTCGCCGTCGTCATGCAGGAGAGCATCCTCCTTTCCGGCTCCATCGGGGACAACATCCGCTTCGCCAAGCCCGACGCCACCGAGGCCGAGATCCGCGAGGCCGCCCGCCTCGCCAACGCCGAGGAGTTCATCGCGCGCATGCCCGAGGGCTACAAGACCCCCGTCGGCGAGCGCGGCGTCGCCCTCTCCGGCGGCCAGCGCCAGCGCATCGCCATCGCCCGCGCCATCCTGCGCAACCCGCCCGTCCTCATCCTTGACGAGGCCACCTCGGCCCTCGACTACGAGAGCGAGCGCCTGATCCAGGAGGCCCTCGACCGCCTCTCGGTCGGCCGCACCGTCATCACCATCGCCCACCGCCTCAGCACCATCCGCAACGCCAGCCGCATCATCGTGCTGGCGGACGGCCGCATCACCGAGGAAGGCGACTTCGCCACCCTCTCCGCCCGCGGCGGCGCCTTCGCCCGGCTCGTCGCCGCGCAAAATACTGGCGAAGGTTTCCTCCGCCCCTAAGCTCTCC
>CAZGJB010000025.1:0-22393 GCA_964526145.1 uncultured Opitutaceae bacterium | reverse complement strand
GCGGAGCGGTGGAGATACATCTGCTTCTTTTTCATGTCGTTTTTGTCGGGGTGGCGGCCAGGCGGTTGAGACGATAACCGTAGGACCGGTGGTGTGACACCGGCCTTAGCTGGCCTCGGGTCCAAAGTATTCGGCGTAGTTGCGGGGGGTCTCGTACAGGCGCACGCAATGCAGGCGGCCGGCCTTCACCAGCGGTGCGATCTCGTTCCAGAAGGCGATGACCAGGTTCTCGGTCGACGGGATGATCCCGCGCAGGAAGGCGACCTCCTCGTTCAGGTTGCGGTGATCACACTTGTCCACGACCGCGCGGTGCAGGATGCGCTTCAGCTCGCCGAGATCGATGATGTAGCCGGTGTCCGGGTCGGGCTGGCCCTTCACGGTGACCTCGAGGACGTAGTTGTGCCCGTGCCAGTGCGGGTTGGTGCAGAGGCCGTACTGCTTCTGATTCCAGGCGAGGCTCTTCGTCGGGTTGTAGAGCCGGTGCGCCGCGTTGAAATGCACCTGCCGCGTGATGCACACGGTGCCGGTCAGCACGCGCGGGGCGCGGGACCGGGCGGAACGGCGGGTGGATTGGGCGGGCATGCGAAGGAAACCAAGGGAAGCCATCCCCGTCCCGGCGTCAACCCGCGGCCCGGGATATTTCCTCGGCCATCCGGGTGTTGCCGCCGCTCGCCGGATTTTCCGTTGCGCCCTGCCGGCCGGCGCTGCATGCAGACCCCTCGATGGCCATGCGATTCTGCATTCTCGGCAGCGGCAGCGCCGGCAACGCCGCGTTTCTCCAGACGGAGGGCGCCCGCGTGCTCATCGACGCCGGCTTCTCCGCGCGCCGCCTGGGCACCTTGCTGGGCGCCGTCGGCGAGAGCCTGGAACGGATCGACGCCATCTTCCTGACGCACGAGCACGGTGACCACGCCGCCGCGCTCGACGGGTTGAAGAAGCACCCGCACATCCGCGTCTTCGCCAACGCCGCCACGGCGCACGCCGTGCAGGCCGGCCTCAAGCACCGGCCGGACTGGCAGATCTTCGAGACCGGCGCCGTGTTCCGCTTCCGCGACCTCGAGATCCGCAGCTTCTCGGTCCCGCACGACGCCCACGAACCCGTGGGCTACCGCTTCACCGCCGGCACCGAGGGCGACCTGTTCGCGCCGCGCCGCAGCCTGGCCTGGGTCACCGATCTCGGCTACGCCCCGCCGCATGTCCACGAGCACCTGCGCGCCGCCGATGTCGTCGTGATCGAGTCCAATTACTCGGCCGAACTCCTCCAGGCCGACCCCAAGCGCCCCTGGTCGCTCAAGCAGCGCATCAGCGGCCGCCACGGCCATCTCTCCAACCAGCACGCCTGCGAGCTCATCGAGGCCGCCGCCTCGCCCCAGTGGCGGCACGTCTTCCTCGCGCACCTCAGCCGCGACTGCAATTCCGTCGCGGCCGTCGAGGCCGCGTGTGCCGCCACCCTCGCCAGCCGACGCTGCGCTTATTCCATCGTCGCCCCGGGCGGTGGCACCCCCGTCCACGACTTCTAGCCATCCATGACCACCGCCTCCCGCCGCACCAAGATCATCGTCACGCTGGGGCCCGCCACCGAGGGCGAGGCCATGCTCGAGCGCCTCATCGCCGCGGGCGTCGACATCATCCGCCTCAACATGGCGCACGCGAAGCACGACTGGACGCGCGCCGTCATCCGCCGGATCCGCGACCTCAGCACCCGCGTCGGCCGCGAGGTCGCCATCTTGATGGATATCAAGGGCCCGGAGATCCGCACCGGCGACCTCGCCGCGCCCATCGAGCTCAAGCCCGGCGAGATCTTCGACTTCACGGTCAAGCCCGGCGCCGGCCGCGAGAACGCCGAGGAGATCCGCTCGGTCGACGTCAATTACCAGGACCTCGTGAACGACATCCAGGTGGGCGACACCGTCCTCGTGGACAACGGCCTCATCCGCCTCGAGGTCCTCGCCAAGGACGCCGCCCACATCCGTTGCCGCGTGCTCATCCCCGGCCAGCTCACCTCCCGCCGCCACATCAACCTTCCCGGTGTGAAGGTGAACCTGCCGTCGTTCACCGAGAAGGACCGCGCCGACGCCCTCGTGGGCCTCGAGGAAGGGATCGATTTCCTCGCGCTGTCCTTCGTCCGCGAGGCCGCCGACATCATCCGCCTGCGCGATTTTCTCGCCGAGCGGAAGTCGAAGGTCGGCATCATCGCCAAGATCGAGGACCAGTCCGCCATCACCAACCTCGACGAGATCGTCCGCGCCTGCGACGGCCTCATGATCGCCCGCGGCGACCTCGGCATCGAGTGCCCCTTCGAGGAACTCCCCGTCATCCAGCGCCGTGCGGTGCGCGCCTGCCTCGCGCAGGGCCGGCCCGTCATCGTGGCCACGCACATGCTCGAGTCGATGATCAGCCAGCCGGTGCCCACGCGCGCCGAGATCACCGACGCCGCCAACGCCGTGTACGAGCTGGCCGACTGCGTCATGCTCTCCGGCGAGACCACCGTCGGCAAATACCCCCTCGAGTGCGTGCAGATCCTCGACAAGATCGCCCGCCGCATCGAGGCCGAGAGTCAGGACGAAGACCCCCAGGCCCTCGCCGGACACAGCGAGCGTCTCCGCGTCCTGCATTCCGCCGTGGTCCTCGCCAACAGCCTGCCCGGCTCGAAACTGCTCACGTTCACCCGCTACGGCACCATGGTCCGCGGCCTCGCCGCCCTGCGCCCGGCCTGCGCCCCCATCCTCGCGTTCACGCCGGCCCTCGGCCTGCACCGCCAGATGCGCCTCCTGCGCGCGGTCGAGCCGTACCTGATGCCTTTCGCCTCGGAGCCCGACATCACGATCGAAAACGCCATCTCCTACCTGCGCCGCGCCGGCCGCGTCGCCCCCGGGGACAAGCTGATCGTGGCCACCGACATCCTCTCGCAGGACCGCCTCGTCGAAAGCGTGCAGCTGCGCACCGTGCAGTGAGCCTCATCCTCGATCTCAGCCGCTTGGGAGAAAATGCCCGGCGCACGCCGCAGCATGGGCAATTTCACGTCCGCGCCCTGGCTGCCGCCGACTGGATGCTGGCCTACCCGATCCCACCGGCGCTCGACGCGGGTCCGCCGGACATGCTCAAGGCCGTCCCGCCTCCGCCCGGGGTCACGCCCTTCAGCACCGACTACCTCATCGCCCACGAGGCCTACGAGGTCGCGACCTTCGCGTACCTGCGCGCCGCGGCCCAACTGCCCTTTGCCTTTCGGGCCACCGGTCAGGCCGACTTCGCCCGCCGGGCGGTTGCATGGGTGGAACGTTTTGTGCGGGACATGCCGCAATGGGGACCACAGGCGAGCGGCACCGACACGTTCATGCCGCGCGCCATGTGCGCCACCGCCCTCGCCTGCGACTGGCTGGGCGATGCGCTGCCGCTGTCACTTCGCGAGCAGGCCCGCCTGCGGGTCGAGCAGGCCCTCGACCAATGCGCCGGTGAATGGGGCGCCGGCATCGCCAAGCCGCAACCCGAGCACGTCAACAATCACTGGTGGTACAACCTCAGCCTGGCCGGCCTCGCCGGACTCTGGCTGGGCCGGCGTGATTTCGCGCTCCGCCTGGGTGAGCACTTCGAGCAGTTGATCCCGCTCTCCATCGGTCCCGACGGTGACTACATCGACAAGCCCGGCTACCTGATGTGGGCCTACCGCTGGGCCTTCCCGTTTTGGCTCGCGCTGGAACAGGCCGGCGGACCTCGCCTGCTCGACCATCCGCGCGTCGGCGCATCCGCCCGCTGGCTGGTCGCCATGCAGGCGCCCGGCGACCTGGGCTGGGTGGACTGGCCGCGCGGCTTCAATTATCCGTGGCTGTACCTGTTGCTGGCCGCGCGTCACCGCCTGCCCGCCGTGCAATGGATGGGCCTCGCCCTGCGCGAGCGGATGTCCGTCCGGCACGACCACGCCTGGATCGATGTGATGTGCGCCGGGGCGGAGTTGAACGGCCAGGTCTACGACGAGTCCGTGCCGGCCATCCATCCCCGCGAAGACGGCGACCTGCGCACGCGCCATTACCATGCCACCGGTTGGGCCGCCCTGCGTGAGACGTGGGACGATGACGGTGTCAGTGCCTTTCTCTATGCCGGGCCGGCCTCGGGCAAGAACTACCACGACCAGGGCCAGGTCACGCTCCTCGCCTATGGGCAGCGCGTGCTCGGCCTCCCCCTGCTGCCCTTCGACAATTATCTGTCCGCGCATGCGGCCGCGCCCTTCACCATGTCCAACCAATCCGGCTATGTGGCGGAGGTGGAAGGCGTGGGGCAGGCCAGCGGCCATTATCCGCATGAGTCGCCGCTGGTGACGACCATTGGCGCCGCGCCCGCAACCCCGCTCGGCCGCCTCACGGCGGTGCAATCAGAGGACGGGGTGCATTGGGCCGGCGCCGAGCTCGCCGCGGCCTATCAGGATTATTCCTGCGAAGGCCTCTGGGGGCACCCGGTGCAGGCGCCACCGCAGTGGGCAGGCCTGCGCAAGAACCGGCTGGCGCGTTTCACCCGGCGCATCGCGCTGGTTGACGGCACGTGGCTCGTGATCGTCGACCGGTTGCAGTCCCACCCGAGCCAACCCGTGCGGATCTCGCTGCGTCACACCACGGTTGAGATGCGCATCTGCCAGGATTCGGCGCACGTCGATCTGGCCGGCGACCTGGCCAAGGCGCGCCTGTGGTGGTGGAGCGACCAACCCGCCTCGCTGTCGGTCGCTCCCTGGCATCACTCGGAACTCGGGCGGATGCTGAAGCTGGACGTGACCGAGCCGGTGGAGAGCCTGAACGTGATCTGGGCGCTGCAACTCAACCGGCCGGCCGCCGCGTTCGCCCCGGCCCCCGCCGCACCCGGTGGCCTGCCAAAAGCCCTGCAACTCGGTGCGCGTCGCCTGGCCTTATAATTGGTCGTAAGACTTGCCTCGGTCGTCCGTCTGCCTATCCGTTGCCAAGTCTCATGAAACACGTCGTCTGGCTCCTGCTCGCCGCCTGCTGCCTCGCCTTTGGCCAGGTGCGGCCCGCGGCGTCACCGACCGCTGACGACGCGCACTGCACCTGTTGCGATTGTGCCGGCGCCTGCGGCATGCCGGATTGCGCGCCGCCGCCCGTGGCGCGCACCCCCGTGTTTGCGCAGACTGAGGCCCGCCCCGTCAAGACCGAGGTCGCCCGCCGCGCGGCGCCCGCCCCGGCACAGGTTGCCGTCTGCCCGCCCCTGCGCCAGTCAGTCCAGCTTTCGCCCAACGCATTGGGTCTCGCCCATGGTCTGCCGGTCGTCGATACGCCGGTCTTCCTGGTGCACTGCAGTCTCCTGATCTGAGAGCACAGGGTTAGTGTGTCCCGCCGCGGCGCCCTGCGCCGCCCCCGCCGATCCGTCCGTTGCGACGCATCGTGTCCACCCAATCCGACCGTGCCCTCATCATGAAGACTCTCTCCCTCCTCGCCCTCCTTCTGCTCGTCGCCGCCGGCGCCTATTTCGCCGGGCGCCAGCACCACGACCATTCCTCCGACGCGGCCCCGGCCGCGGGAGCCGCCGCCGCGGTCTACCAGTGCCCGATGCACCCGTGGATCAAGGCCGACCACGCCGACGCCAAGTGCACCATCTGCGGCATGGCCCTCGTCGCCGCCACCGGCGGCCCGGCGGCCGACCAGACCGTCGATCCCAACCTCGTCACCCTCACCCCGGCCCAGGCCGCCGTGACCGGCGTCCAGACCGCGACCGTCGCCCGCGGACCGCTCGTGCGCACGATCCGCGTCAACGGCGTGATCGACGACGACGACACCCGCCACCGCATCCTCGCCGCCCGTGTGCCCGGTCGCATCGAGAAGCTCCACGTCAACTACGTCGGCGCCGAGGTGCGCGAGGGCGAGCCGCTCGCCACCATCTACAGCCCCGAGATGCTCACCGCCCAGCGCACCTACGTCGAGCGCCTCAAGGGCGGCATCTCCTTCACCGTCTCCGAGCGCGCCCTCGCCCGCGAGCGGCTGCTCGAGCTCGGGCTCACCGAGGAGGAAATCCGCATCCTCGAGGGCACGCTGCAGCCCACCGCCATGGTCAACGTGCGCGCGCCGATGTCCGGCACCGTCGTCTCCCGCTCGGTTTACGAGGGCCAATACGTCGAGACCAACGACCCGCTCTTCGAGATCGGCGACTTCTCGCGGATGTGGTTCGTCTTCGACGCCTACGAGCCGGACCTCGCCTGGATCCGGCCCGGCCAGACGGTCGAACTCACCGTTCCGTCGCTGCCGGGCCAGGTTCTCACGGCGCCGATCACCTTCATCGATCCCAACCTCGATGTCACCGCCCGCACGGCCCGCGTGCGCGTGATCCTAGACAACGCCCAGCGCCTGCTCCTGCACAAGCAGACCGCTCAGGCCGTCGTCCGCACCGAGACCCCGGATGCGCTCCTCGTCCCCCGTTCCGCCGTCCTCCAGCACGGCGGCAAACCCGTCGTCTTCGTCGCCCGCGACGGCCACGCCTACAGCGCGAGAGAGATCCGCCTGGGCCGTAACGGCGACCGCGACGCCGAGGTGCTCGCCGGCCTCCGTGAAGGCGACCGTGTTGTCACCGAGGGCGCCCTGATCCTCGACGGCCAGGCCCAGCTCGCCCACGCCGCCGTGGGTGGCGGCGGCCACGACCACGGCGCCGCCGCGCCGACGCCCGTCTCCGTCGCCGCCCCAGAGCACGACGCCGCGGCCGTGGAGCGGTTGAAGGCCCTGGCTTTCTCCACGGCCGATGCCGCCGACG
This sequence comes from uncultured Opitutaceae bacterium, assembly GCA_964526145.1. GTDB lineage: Bacteria > Verrucomicrobiota > Verrucomicrobiia > Opitutales > Opitutaceae > UBA2377. The sequence continues at coordinate 15,655 of CAZGJB010000025.1, read as the reverse complement.
CGCTCGCGAGCGACGACCTCGCCGCCTACGAGCGGCACCTCGCCCACCTGCGCCCGGCCGTCGCGGCCTATGTCGCCGGTTTCGCCCCGGCCGCCCGCGGGCCGTTGGTCGGCTTCGCCGACAAGCTCGTGGCCGGCCCCGACCTCGACGCCGCGCGCCGCGCCTTCGAACCCTTCAGCACCGCGGTCGCCGACGCCGCCCGCGCGGAACACCTCCACCACCGCGAGAAACTCTGGATCTACCAGTGCCCGATGACCCCGGTCCTCGGCACCGGCCGCTGGCTCGCCCGCCAACCCGAGCTCCGCAACCCCTTCTTCGGCTCCGCCATGCTCGAGTGCGGCGAGGAAGTGAACTGATCCCGCCATGATCAACCGCATCATCACGTGGTCCCTGCACCACCGGTTTCTGGTCATCAGCGGCTTTCTCGCGCTCTGCGCGTGGGGCGCGCTTTCGATCCAGCGCGTGCCGATCGACGCCATCCCGGACCTCTCGGAAAACCAGGTCATCGTCTACGCCGACTGGCCCGGGCGCTCGCCCCAGGAGGTCGAGGACCAGATCACCTATCCTCTCAGCGTGTCCCTCCAAGGCCTCGCCGGCGTGAAGAGTGTGCGCGCGACCTCGATGTTCGGGTTCTCGTTCCTGACCGTCATCTTCGAGGATCGCATCGACCCGTACTTCGCCCGCACGCGGGTGCTCGAACGCCTGAACTCGCTCGGCGACACCCTGCCCGGCGGGGTCGCCGCCCGCCTCGGGCCCGACGCCACCGGTCTCGGCTGGGTGTACCAATACTACCTCAACGACGCCTCCGGCACGCATGACCTGGGCTCGCTGCGTACGATCCAGGACACCTACGTCCGCTACCAGCTCGCCGCCGTTCCCGGCGTTTCCGAGGTCGCGAGCCTCGGCGGCTTCGTCCGCCAGTGGCAGATCGAGGTGTCGGCCCTCAAACTCCGGCAATACGACGTCATGCTGGGCGAGGTCATGGACGCGGTCGCCGCGGCCAACCTCAACGTCGGCGGCAAGACCATCGAGGAGAACGGCGCCGAGTACATCGTGCGCGGCGTCGGCCTCGTCGGTTCCGCCGCCGATCTCGAGGTGATCGCCCTCAAGCCCCGCGACGGCAAGCCCCTCTACCTGCGCGACGTGGCGACGGTGCGCATCGGCGGCGACTTCCGCCGCGGCGCGCTCGACGTCAACGGCCGCGCCGCGGTCGGCGGCATCGTCATCATGCGCTACGGCGAGAACGCCTGGCAGGTCATCCAGGACGTGAAGGCCCGGCTCGCGGCGCTCGCCCCCGGCCTGCCCGCCGGCGTGACGGTTGAGCCGTTCTACGACCGCAGCGACCTCATCGCGCGGGCGATCGACACGCTAAAGCACGCGCTCACGGAGGAGATCATCCTCGTGACGCTCGCGCACATCCTGTTCCTGTTCCACTTCCGCAGCATCCTGATCGTCACGCTCCCGCTGCCGGCCTCGATCTTGATCTCGTTCATTCTGATGGATCGGTTCGGCATCCCGTCGCACATCATGTCGCTGACCGGCATCGCCATCTCGATCGGCGTGCTCGTGGACGCCGGCATCGTGATGACCGAGAATGTCATTCGCCACTGCGAGCGGGCCGAGGAGGAACTCGGCCGGCGGCTCACCGGGCCGGAGGTCTTCCAGCACACGCTGGCCGCCGCGACGCAGGTTGGCCGGCCGATGTTCTTTTCCATGCTCGTGATCATCCTGGCCTTCGTGCCGGTGTTCCTGCTGACCGGCCAGGAAGGGAAGCTCTTCCACCCGCTCGCCTACACGAAGTCCTTCGCCCTGATCGGCGCCGTGCTGCTCGCGGTGACGGCCGTGCCGGTGTTCTGCACGCTGCTCGTGCGCGGCCCCTTCAAGCCGGAGAGCGAGAACTGGCTGATGCAGATCCTCCTGCGGATCTACAACCCGACCCTCGACTGGGCGCTCGTTCACCGCAAGACGGTGCTCGCCCTCGCCGCTGCGCTGCTTGGGGTCTGCCTCGTGGTGGCCTTCGGCCTGCCGCGCAGTGTCAATGCACACCTTCCCGCCGCCGTGGCCAAGCACACCCAGGGTTTCGGCAGCGAATTCATGCCGACGCTCGAGGAGGGCTCGCTGCTTTTCATGCCGGTGCTCCTGCCCGCGACCTCGCTGACCGAGGTGCAGCGCATCATGGCCTGGCAGGACAAGGTGATGAGCGAGCACCCCGCCGTCGCCTCCGTCGCCGGCAAGCTCGGCCGCGCCGAGACCGCCACCGATCCCGCGCCGGTCGAGATGATCGAGACCACGATCATGCTGAAACCCGAGCGCGAGTGGCCCGCCGGCACGACCAAGGCCTCCATCATCGCCGATCTTTCGGCAAAGCTGATGAACGTCCCGGGCTACGTCCCCGGCTTCCTCCAGCCGATCGAGAACCGCATCCTGATGACCAGCACCGGCATCCGCGCCCAGGTCGGCGTGAAGATCTTCGGCGACAACCTCGACGCCCTCCAGCAGAAGGCCTTCGAAGTGGAGCGCGTGATCAACCGCATCGCGGGAGCCACCGGCGTCGCGCCCTCGCGGGTGCAGGGCAAGCCGTACCTGGAAATCAGCGTCCGCCGCGGCGAACTCGCCCGCTACGGCCTGAGCGTCAAGGACGTGTTCGAATACGTCGAGGCCGGCATCGGCGGCGCCACCGTCGGCACCACCATCCGCGGCCGCGAGCGCTGGCCGCTGCAGGTGCGCCTCGACGAGGCCGACCGCGGCGACATCGACCGGCTCGCCGATCTCGTGCTGGCGACACCGTCGGGCGCGACGATCCGGCTGGGGCAGGTCGCCGACATCAAGCGCGTGGTCGGCCCCAATGAGATCGCGTCCGAAAACGGCCGGCTCCGCGTCTTCGTGCAGGCCAACGTGCAGGACCGCGACCTCGGCGGCTTCGTCGGCGAGATCAAGGAGCGCGTCGAGCGCGAGGTTCGGCTCGATCCCGGCATGAGTGTCGAGTACTCGGGCCAGTACGAGCACCAGCTGCGCGCGCGGCAGACGCTGATCTATGTCTTCCCGGCGGTGATCCTGATCATCTTCGTCCTCCTGGTGATCACGTTCCGCTCCGTCGCCGAGGCCGCGCACGTGATCCTCGCGGTGCCCTTCGCCCTCACCGGCGGCGTGCTGCTGCAGGCCTGGCTGGGCTTCAACTTCAGCGTCGCCGTGTGGGTCGGCTACATCGCCCTCTTCGGCACCGCGATCCAGACAGGCGTCGTCATGGTTGTGTACCTCGAGGAGGCGGTCCAGCAGGCCCGCGCCACGAAGGGCGCCCCGATCGACCGCGCCGAGCTCCTTGCCGCCATCAAGGCCGGCGCCCGTCTCCGCCTGCGCCCCAAGGTCATGACCGTCGCCACCACCGTGGCCTCGCTGCTCCCGATCTTCTGGAGCAACCGCACGGGCGTGGAGATCATGCAGCCCCTGGCCGCCCCGGTGGTCGGCGGGATGCTGTCGAGCCTGGTCCACATCCTCATCGTCACGCCCGTGATTTTCGCGTGGCTGCAGGAGCGGAAACTGCGTAACTGAACGCCATGGCCCGCACCCCCGACCAGCTCGCCGAGGCCCTCAACGCCCGCCGCGCCACCTTCAAGGCGTTCCTCACCCGCCGCGTCGGCAGCGCGGCCCTCGCCGAGGACCTGTTGCAGGACAGCCTGATCAAGGCGCTGCGGCATGCCGACTCGGTGACCGACGACGGGCGAACCACGGCTTGGTTCTACCGCGTCCTCCGCAATGCCGTGATCGACCACTACCGGTCCGCCGCTTCCGCCCGCCGGCGCGACGACGCCCTCGGCACCCTCGTCGCGAGCCTGGGCGAGGACATCGCCGAGGCCTCCGGCATCTGGGAAAAGCAGCTCTGCGGCTGCCTCAAGTCCATCGCCGCCACCCTGAAACCACCGCAGGCGGAGCTCATCCGCCGCGTCGATCTCGAGGGCGAATCCGTCCAGACGGTCGCCAAGGCGCTCGGCCTCACCGCCAACCACGCCAGCGTGCTCCTGCACCGCGGGCGCAAGGAGCTGCGGTTGCGCCTCGAGCGCTTCTGCGGCGCCTGCGCCCAGGGCGCCTGCCTCGACTGCGACTGCGCGGCGACGGGCAAGACGGTGTAAGATCCCGCCGCGGCATCCGTCTCCGGCATGAACCCACCAACATCATGCCCAAGACCACCTCCTCCGTCATCCCCTCCTGCGGCTGCACCCGCTGCGAATGCCACCGCGGCCCCCGCTGCCGCTGCCACGACCTCAACGCCCTGCTGGCCCTAGCCCTTTGGGATTATGCCCAGATGGTCCGCCGCCGCCGGTCCCGGTGAATCCGCCCATTCATGGCTTTATCTCTCCATCGAATCGTCGCAGCCTTCCCAGCGACACGACCATGGGCAACCTTGAGTTGAAAATTCCGCCGGTCGCCGTGAGCCTGATGGTCGGCACCGCGATGTGGGCCGCCGCACGTTTTGGGTTCGCATTCGATTTCGTGCTGCCGGCGAACCGGCACTTTGCAGCCGCACTGGCCTTGGCCGGCGTGGTCATCGCCGGCCTGGGCGTAGTTTCATTTCGCCGGGCGGGGACCACCGTCAATCCCCTGCAACCCGCGAACGTCTCAAATCTGGTCGTCTCGGGCATCTACCGTCGGACTCGTAATCCCATGTATCTCGGCCTGCTGCTGGTATTGCTGGGCTGGGGAATCTTCCTCGCCAACGCGCTTGCCCTCCTGATCGCCGTCTCGTTCATTCCGCTTATGAATCGGCTCCAGATTCTGCCTGAGGAGCGGGTCTTGGCGGCACGCTTCGGGACGGCCTTTACCGACTATCAATCCGCGGTGCGCCGCTGGATCTGAATCCCCCAACCCACCGGCAACCCATGGAATATCTGATCGGCATCGGCCTGGCCCTGGCGGCCGCACTGTTTGCCCGTGGCACCGGCCTGGACCGGGACCGGGCCTTCTACCCGACCGTCATGATTGTCATCGCCTTAACCTACGGCCTGTTTGCCGTCATGGGGGGCTCCATGTCCGCGCTGGCCCTGGAGTCCGTGGCCATCGGCGGATTCATCCTGGTTTCGATCCTGGGCTTTAAATTCAATATGTGGTTCGTGGTGGCGGCCCTGGCCGCCCACGGGATATTCGATTTTTTTCACGCCGATGTGCTGACCAATCCCGGCGTGCCCGGGTGGTGGCCGGGATTCTGCCTGACCTATGACGTCACTGCGGCCGGCTTCCTGGCCTGGTTGCTGCTGAGGCGACAGGCCACCGCCGCACGGTGAGCCCGACAACCCAGTCGATGGGTTGGGATCGCACCATTCCCGGCCGCTGTAAGGATTTTTCGCGGGCTCCGTCTCATGCGATGAAGTCTCCAAAAGCATGAAACACCAACACTCCTCCCCCGCCCACGACCACGCTGGTTCAGACGAACCTGAGATGCCCGCGCCCGACGAACTCGTTTACATGGGCCTGCCGCACGAGCGTTACCTGCGCCCGCGGTTCTACGTCGCCGTCGCCCTCACGCTGCCGGTGCTGTTCCTCTCGATGACCCCGATGGTCACCCACGAGATCTACGACTGGATGACCATGCACCAGTCGGCCTGGCTGCAGGCGATCCTGACCACCCCCGTGTTCTTCTGGTGCGGCTGGCCCTTCATCCGTCGCTGGTGGAAGTCGATCATCGAGCGCGACACCAACATGTTCACGCTGACGGTCACCGGCACCGGCGCCGCGTATTTCTTCAGTCTCGCGGCGACGATTTTCTGGTACCGCTTTCCCGCCGAGTATTTCACCCACCACGGCGGACCGATCTACTTCGAGGGCACCGCCTTCATCACGACGATCGTCCTGCTCGGCCAGATCCTCGAGCAGCGCGCCCACGCGCGCACCGATGCCGCCATCCGCGCGCTCATGGACCTCGCGCCCAAGACCGCCCATCGCCTGCGCGCCGACGGCACCGAGGAGGACGCACCTGTCGCCAACGTCCAGCCGGGCGACCGTCTCCGCGTCCGCCCGGGCGAGCACCTGCCGGTGGATGGCGTGCTCACCGAAGGCGCGGCCGAGGTGGATGAGTCCATGCTGACCGGCGAACCGCTTCCGGTGGCCAAGGCCGCCGGCGACAAGCTAGCCGCCGGTACGCTCAACACGACCGGCACTTTCATCTATCGCGCCGAGCGCGTCGGCGCCGACACGCTGCTGGCGCAAATCGTCCGCCTCGTCGAACAAGCCGTCGAAAGCGAGGCGCCCATCGCCCGCCTCGCCGACCGCGTCTCCGCGTGGTTCGTGCCCGGCGTGCTCGCGATCGCCATCACGACCCTTCTCGCCTGGGGCCTGCTGGTCCCCGACCGCGGCTGGCTCATGGGTCTGTTGAACGCCGTCGCCGTCCTCATCATCGCCTGCCCCTGCGCCCTCGGCCTGGCCACGCCTGTGTCGCTCGTCACCGGCATCGGCCGCGGCGCGCAGGCCGGCGTATTGGTCAAGGATGCCGCCGCGCTCGAGCACTTCGCCTCCGTCGATACCTTGCTGATCGACAAGACCGGCACGCTCACCGCCGGCCGGCCGCAGGTCGTGGCGGTGCTCCCGACGAACGGCAGCGAAAGCGACGTTCTCTCCCTGGCCGCCGCGGCCGAGTCGTCGAGCGAGCATCCGCTGGCCCGGGCCATTGTCGCCGCGGCCCAGGCGCGCGGACTCAGCTTGCCGGTGGCGGCGGATTTCGTGGCCGAGCCCGGATTCGGCGTTCGCGCGACGGTTGGTGGACGCAACGTCACCGTGGGGCGCGCGCCCAACCCGGCCCGGCCGGAGGCCTCGCCCTACCCGCCGACGGCGACCGTCGTGGCAGTGACCGTCGACGGCCAGGAAGTCGGCACGCTGGCGCTGGCGGACACGGTGAAACCCTCCACACCGGCAGCGATCGCGGAGCTGCAGCGACTTGGCCTGCGGGTCGTGATGGTCACAGGCGATCGTGAGGAGTCGGCGCGCGCCCTGGCCGCCGAGCTTCGCCTCGACGGCTACCACGCCGGCGTCACCCCGGCGCGGAAGCAGGAACTGGTGCGCGAGCACCAGGCCCGCGGCGAGAAGGTCGCCTTCGCGGGCGACGGCCTGAACGACGCCCCCGCGCTCGCGGCGGCCGACACGGGCATCGCCATGGGCACCGGCACCGACGTCGCCATGCACAGCGCCGGCATCGTGCTCGTGAAGGGCGACCTGCAGGCTCTCGTGCGCGCCGTTCACCTCAGCCGGGCCGTGATGCGCAACATCAAGCAGAACCTCTTCTGGGCCTTCGCCTACAACACCCTCGGCCTGCCCCTCGCCGCCGGCCTGTTCTACCCGCTCTTCGGCTGGCTCCTGCAGCCGATGGTCGCCGGCGCGGCGATGAGCATCAGTTCGATCACCGTGGTCTCCAACGCCCTGCGCCTGCGTCGGGCGAAGCTGTAGGGCCGCGCGGGACCTCACATCTGATCGCGGTGCCGCCCGGCGCTTATTTTTCTCCGTCCAGCCCGTAACCATTTGTCAGGAGCGCAGGTTGTCGGCTAGCAACTGACCCTCCTGCTCTGATGTCGCCCCCGCTTCCGGCTTTCCTGCGGCCTCGCCGCGCCTGCCTGCTTTGGCTGCTCGCCTGCCTCGCCGGATCCCTGGCAGCTGCCCCGGTGCTGGAGATTTCGCGCACCTCCGCGCCACCCGTGATCGACGGCGTCCTCGATGACGCGGCCTGGGCCACGGCCGCCCGCAGCGACGCCTTCCGGCAGGTTTCGCCGCTGGAGAACGTCGATCCCACCGAGCGCACGGAGTTCTGGGTCACCTACGATGCCAATCACCTTTATGTCGCCGTGCGCTGTCACGACTCGGCCGGGCTCGCGGGCATCAGCGCCTACTCCCTCCAACGCGACCAGGACAATGATTCCGACGACCTCGTCGGCATCATCCTCGACACGTTCCGGCGCCAGAGCGACGGCTACTACTTCGGCCTCAGCGCAGCCGGTGGCCTGACCGACGGGCTCGTCCAGGATAAGGATCAGGCCAACGACGACTGGGATGGTCTCTGGCACGGCCGCGTCACCCGCGACGCCGGCGGCTGGAGCGCGGAATTCTCCATCCCCGTCAAAACCCTGTCCTTCGACCCCGGCAGCTCCGCCTGGGGCTTCAACATCATGCGGGCCATCCGGCGAAAACAGGAGACCGTGCGCTGGTCCGGCTTCTCCCGCGCGCGGCCCGATGTGGCCCTGCCCGAGCTCGGCGAGATCCGCGGCCTCACCGGCCTGCGCCAGGGCCGCGGGCTCGAGCTCAAGCCCTACGCCAGCGCCACCCGTCGCTCCGCTCCACGCGCCGGGGAGAAGGCCACCGAGTTCAAGCCCGGCCTCGACGTCGTCTGGCACGCGACGCCCTCGCTCGCGGCCACGCTCACGTTCAACACCGACTTCGCCGATGCCGAGGTCGACGAACGTCAGGTCAACCTCGGCCGCTTTCCCCTCTTCTTCCCTGAAAAGCGGTCATTCTTCACCCAGGATGCCTCGCTGTTCTCGTTCGGCGGCATCACCAACGACCCGGTTCCGTTCTACTCACGCCGCATCGGCCTGGCCGCGGATGGCTCGAAAATCGACCTGCTGGGCGGCGCCAAGGTCACCGGGCGCGCCGGACCGTGGACCATCGGCCTCCTCGACGTGCAAACCGACGAGCATGCCGGCATCGCGTCGAAGAATCTCTTCGTCGGCCGTGTCTCCCGTCAGCTGCTCGCCGAATCGAGTGTCGGCCTGATCGCCACCCACGGCGACCCGCGCGGGCCGGGAAAAAACGCCCTCGTCGGCGCCGACTTCGCCTACGTCAACAGCCAGGTCGCCGGCACGAAGTCGCTGAGCGTCCGCGGCTCGGCCCAGTTCACTGACTCCGACCGTGCCGGCGATACGGGTTCGAACCTGAATATCTGGGTCAATTTCCCGAACGAGCCGTTCTATCTCACTCACTGGTACAACCGGACCTCGGACAGTTTCGACCCCGCCCTCGGCTTCGTCGCCCGCACGGGCATCCAGGACTTCTACACCAACCAAGGCTTCAAGTGGCACCCCAAGACCCGGTTGGTCCAGACCGTGGAATTCTTCTCTGAAACCGATCACATCACGGATCTCGATTCCAACCTGCTCGACGACGGCGTCTGGCTCGGAGCGCATCTGACAAGCCCGCGAGGCGATTTTCTCAATGTCTGGGGCAGCCACCGGCGCGAAGCGTTCCTCACGCCGTTCTCGATCCGCCCTGGCATCGTGATCCCGATGGGGAACCATGGCGGTGAGACTTTCCAGACGCGGATCGGTACGGCCACCTCCCGCGCGGTCAGCGGTTTGATTCGCTGGCAGCATGGCGATTACCTCACCGGCCGGACCGACGACATTCAGGCCGAACTGGCCCTCCGCGTCGGCTACCGGTTCGAATTCGATCTCTCCACCCGCTTCCGCGACATTCGCCTGCCGCAAGGCAGCTTCGTCGTCCGCACCGTCTACGCCAAGTCCGTCTACAACTTCAGCCCCGACCTGCAGCTCAGCCTCCTCGGCCAGTACGACAACCTCTCGGAAACCCTCGGGGTGAACTGCCGCCTGAAGTGGATCATGCAGCCCGGCGACGAGTTCTTCCTGGTGATCAACCAGGGCTACGACACCGACCGCGCCGGCCTGCGACCCCTCGCCAACGAGACGTCGTGCAAGGGCGCGTGGACGTACCGGTACTGAGGATGAGGGCGCTTGACTCCTTTGGTCCACGGGCGACTGTTCGCCCCGTGCATCGCTGCGTGAAACTGGTTTCGCTGCTCCTGCTGGCGCTCTGGCTGCCGGTCACGCTGCATTGCCAGCTCGAGGCGGCCGACCTTTGGCCGGAGCACGATGACCACGCCGCCACGGCATGCTGCACGCCTCAGCAGGGTTGCATGACGGATGCCTGCGGCGTCCTGGAAGGCGATGCCCTCCGCACGGCCGACAACTTCACGCGGGCCCCGCTGCCGGTGCCGTTTGTCTGCCTTTGCCTGATCTGCTTCCGCCCCGCCGAGCCGGTGATTCTCGCCGCCCCCGGGCCGGAACAGGTGGTTTCCCTCCAGGCCCTCGCGTGGGTCCCGACCTGGCATTTTGCCCGTCGGGCCGCGCCTTGGTCGGGGGCCCCTTCACTGACTGTCGCCTGATCAGTCCCTGCGCGGACTGACAGCCTGAACTGCTTCCACGGTGCGCCGCACCGTGCGCCTGCCTCGGACCGATGTGTCCGGGCTTCTGCCATCACCCTTCCTTTCCGTCATGACCTTTTCCCCTTCCCTCATCCGCCCGCTCTGCGGGCTCCTCCTGCTGGCCGGCCTCCTGCGCGCGGAGCCGGCCGCCGCGCCCGTTCCCTTGGAGACGCTGGTGGCGGACATCCTCGCGCAGCATCCCGAGCTCGGCTTCTACGAGGCCGAGATCGCCGCCGCCCGCGCCGGCGTGCGCACGGCCAGCGCCCGCGCCAATCCCGAGCTCGCGCTCGACCTCGGCCGCCGCCGGGTCACCGATCCCGCCGGCATGCTCGCAGGCGAAGGCACCGCCTGGGGCGTGTCCGTCACCCAGACCTTCGAATGGCCGGGGCGCATCGCCTTGCGCAAGGCGCTCGCGAACCGGCAGGTCGAACTCGCCGAGCTCGGCCTCGCCCGCTACCGCGCCGCGCTCGCCGCCCGCGCCCGCCAGCTCGCCTTCAACCTCCACGCCGCGAATGAAAAGAGCGCCGCCGTGCGCGAGGTCGCCGATCGCTTCGCCGCCCTCAAGGCGATCTTCCTCGCCCGCGAGCCCGCCGGACTCACCCCGCTGCTCGAGACCCGCGTCATCGAGGCGCAGGAACTCGCCCTGCAGCGCCGCGCCACCGCCGCCGCCCTCGCGGCCGACGCCGCACTCGTGGAGCTGAACCAGCTGCGCGGCCAGCCCGCGAGCACACCCCTGCAGGTCGCAGTCGCCTCCAGCCAACCGCAGCCCGCCCCCGCCGTGGCCGAACTCATCGCCGCCGCGCGCGAGCACAACTTCGATTTCCGCGCCCGCCGCCTCGAACTCGAGCAACAGGGCGTCGCCGTCCAGCTCGCGCGCCAGGAACGCAATCCCGGCTTCAGCGTCAGCCCGTATTATTCGCAGGCCCGGGCCGGCGACCGGGAGCAGAACTTCGGCATCGGCCTTTCGCTCCCCCTGCCCACCCCGGCCGGCAGCGCCGCCACCGACGCCGCCCGCGCCCGCCAGCGTCAGGCCGAGGTCGCCGTCGTCGTCGCCGAACGCGACCTCGAGCGCGCCATCGTCACCGCGTCCCAAACCTATGCGGCCAAGGTCGCGGAAATGCAGCGCTGGGCACCCGATGCCGTCACGCAGTTCCGCGAGGCCGCCATCCTCGCCGACCGGCACTACCGCCTCGGCGCCGTGCCCATCGGCACCTACGTCGAGCTCCAATCGAGCTACCTCGACGCCGTCGAGGCCCTGCTCGACACCCAGGCCGAAGCCCTCGCCGCCGCCCTGGACCTCAACCAACTGACCGGCCTCGACCTCGGCCGCCTCGGAGTCACGCCATGAAGACACAACTCTCGCTCATCACGCTCGCGCTCCTCGCCTCTGCCCTCACCGGCTGCAGTCCCAGCCAAGCCGAGGACGACCACCCTCACGCCGAGACGGCCACCGCCGCGCACTACAAGGAGGGGCACGGTGTGCGGCTGTCGCCCGGGGCCGCCGCGTTCGTCGGTCTCGACACGGCCGAAGTCTCGACGCAACCCGTCGGCACCGCCGGCACCGTTCCCGCCATTCCAGCCTCGGCGCTCCTGCGCACGGTCAAGGGCGACTTCGTCTACGTGGCCAACGGCGACTGGTACCTCCGCACGCCGGTGACCGCCGGCAATGCCCACGGCAACTGGATCGAGATTCGGGACGGCCTTTATGAGGGCGATGTCATCGTCAGCGCTGCCGTCGAAGCCCTCTGGCTCGCGGAACTTCAGGCTGTCAACGGAGGCGTCGGCTGCGCCGACGGACACTGATGCTCAACCGCATCATCGACTTCTCCCTGCAGCGCCGGGGCTTCGTGATCTTTGCCACGCTGCTGCTCGCGGTCGTCGGCGTATGGTCCGCCACCCGCGTCGCCATCGACGCCGTGCCCGACATCACGAGCCCGCAGGTCCAGATCAACACCCCGGTCGCCGCCCTCGCGCCCGAGGAGACCGAGACCCTCGTCACCGTCCCCATCGAGATGGAAATGTCGGGCCTGCCCGGCCTGACCGAGCTGCGCTCGCTCTCGAAGTTCGGCCTGTCGCAGGTGACCATGACCTTCCAGGACGGCGCCGACATCTACCGCCTGCGCCAACTGGTGACCGAGCGGCTCGCCCACGCCCAGGAGCGCCTCCCCGCCGGCATCGTACCCAGCCTGGCTCCGATCAGCACCGGACTGGGTGAGATCGTCTATTACACCGTCCGCTACCGGCCCGACGCCGCGGACCGACCCGCCGACCGCGCCGACCAGCTGCGGGCGCTGCGGCAGCTGCACGACTTCACGATCAAGCCCCTCCTGCGCGCCACGCCCGGCCTCGCCGAGGTCAACGCCATCGGCGGCTACGAGCGGCAAATCGTGATCGAGCCCGACCCCAAGAAGCTGGCGGACGCCGGCGTCAGCTTCGACCAGCTGGCCGAGGTCATCGCACGCAGCACCGAGAACGCCGGCGGCGGCCTCCTCGAGCTCGGCGCCGAGGCCGTGGTCGTCCGCGCCGACACCCGCGTCCGCACGCTGGACGAACTGGCCAACCTGCCCGTCAAATTCATCGGTGCGACCCAACCGCTCCTCGTGCGCGACCTCGCGTCGGTCGGCATCGGCTCGGCCGTGCGCACCGGCGCCTCGACCGAGGATGGCGAGGAAACCGTCACCGGCGCTGCCGTGATGCTTGCCGGTGAGAACAGCCGCCTCGTGGCACGCGCCGCCGTCGCCCGGCTGCAAGAGATCCAGGAAAAGCTTCCACCCGGCATCGAGCTCCGCGTGGTCTACGACCGTTCGGACCTCGTGCACCGCACGATCCGCACGGTGGGCACCAATCTCTTCGAGGGCGCCGTCCTCGTGGCCGCCATCCTCTTCGCCCTGCTCGGCCACTGGCGGGCCGCGCTCATCGTGACCCTCGCGATCCCGCTCGCGTTTCTATTCATGCTCACGGGCATGGCCCAGGGGCGCATCAGCGCCAACCTCATGAGCCTGGGCGCGATCGACTTCGGCCTGATCGTGGATGGCTCGATCGTCATGGTGGAACACATCCTCCGCCGGCTCGCCGGCCGGCAGCAGGCACTGGGCCGCCCGCTCGCGGCCGCGGAACGGTTGACCGAGGTGCGCACGGCCGCCCACGAGGTCGCACGGCCGATGTTCTTCGGCGTCCTGATCATCCTGCTCGTCTACGTCCCGGTCCTCGCCCTGTCGGGCATCGAGGGGAAGATGTTTCGCCCGATGGCGCTGGCCGTGATGCTCGCCATCGGTGGCGCGCTGGCGCTGGCCCTGACGCTGATGCCCGTCCTCTGCGCGCAGTTCCTCACGAAGGGGCTCGCGCATCGCGAGAGTTGGTTCATCCGGGCCGCCCGCGCCGTCTACACCCCGCTGCTCACCTCGGCCTTGCGGGCGCGCGCGCTCGTCGTCACGGGGGCCGTCGTGCTGGTTGGCGTCGCCGGCTGGCAGTTCACGCGGCTCGGCGCCGAGTTCATCCCGCAGCTCGACGAGGGCGCGATCGCGATCCAGATGATCCGCGGCAACAGCGTCGGCCTCGCGGCCTCGGTCGACCTGCAGCGCCGCTCGGAGCGGTTGCTGCGGGAGAAGTTCCCGGAGATCCGCCACCTGTTCGCCCGGCTCGGGACCGCGGAGATCGCGATGGACCCGATGGGGCCCAACACGTCCGACACCTACGTCTTCTTCCACCCGCGCGACACCTGGCGACAGGTGGATGGACGGACCGTCACGAAGCCGGAATTGGTCGAGCTCATCCGCGCGGAGCTCACCGCAACCATCCCCGGGCAGACGTATCTCTTCACGCAACCCGTGCAGCTGCGGTTCAACGAGATCATGGCCGGGGCGCGCGCCGATCTCTCGCTCAAGATCTATGGCGACGATTTCGCCGAGCTCGAGCGGCTCGCCGCCGCCGCCCGTGACCTCCTGCGTGGCATCCCGGGTGGCGGCGATGTGGAATTCGACGCCCTCGGCCGTCTGCCCGTGCTCGAGGTCACGGCGCGGCGGGCGCAGCTGCAGAAGCTCAATCTCCACGCCGACGAGATCAACCGCGTCGTCGCCACCGCGCTCGGCGGTCGCGAGGCCGGAACCCTGCCGGAAGGCAGCCGACAGGTCCCGGTGGTCGTGCGCCTGCCCGAGACGCGCCGGCTCGACGTCGCCGCGCTCGGCGACCTGCCGGTGCGCACCGACGAGGACGATGGCGTGCAGGTGCCGCTGCGCCGGCTCGCCGACCTCGCGGTCGTCGATCGGATCGGGACCATCACCCGCGAGGACACCCAGCGCCGGGTGGCGATTCTCATCAACGTCCGCGGCCGCGACACCGAGGGCTTCGTGCGCGAGGCTGACGCGGCCCTGCGCCGCTCCCTGCCACTGCCTTCGGGTTACACCTATGCCTTCGGCGGCCAGTTCGAGAACCTTCAAGCCGCCCGCGCCCGGCTGGCCCTCATCGTCCCGGCGGCGCTCGCCCTGATCTTCGCGCTCATTTACGCGACCTTCGGAAAGGCCCGACAGGCGGCGGTCATCTTCGTCTGCGTGCCCCTTGCCGCGGTGGGCGGGGTCGCGGCCCTGTGGCTGCGCGGGTTGCCGTTCACCATCCCGGCCGCGGTTGGTTTCGTGGCCCTCTCCGGCATCGCCGTGCTCAACGGCATCATGCTGTTGAGCTTCATGAACCTGCTCCGCGCGCAGGGACACAGCGTGCGCGACGCCGTGGTCGAAGGCACCCTCACGCGCCTGCGGCCGCTGCTCATGACCGCCCTCGTCGCCTCCCTCGGCTTTGTGCCGATGGCCCTGTCCACCGGACCCGGGGCCGAGGTGCAACGCCCGCTCGCGACCGTCGTCATCGGCGGCATCGTCACCGCGACGCTGCTGACCCTGATCGTCCTGCCCGTCCTCTACGACTGGATCGAAAGCAAAACCAACCAGAACCATTAACCACGGAATACACGGATTTCACGGATAAGGCGGACGCAGCATGGTTGGATGGCCACATCTGCCAAATCCGTGTCATCCGTGAAATCCGTGGTTCAAAAACGAATTTCATGAAAACCAAAACCTTACTCATGGTCGTTCTCCTTGCGGTCACGACCGCCATCGCGAGCGAAAAGACTGCCGCCGGCCCCAAGGGCGGGCGGATGCTGGTGACCGACTCGCTCAGGGCCGAGTTCTTCGTCACGGCCGAGCGCCGGGTCGAAATCTCGTTCTACGATGACGCGGGAAAGTCCGTGCCCCCGGGTGCGACTGCCGTGACGGTGACGGCCGAGACCGCGGGTGGCCGGGTGGCCCTGCCGCTTGCGCCCAAAGACGCCGCCCTCGTGTCGAGCGATCCGCTGCCCCCGGGCGAACCCTACCGCGTGGTCGTGCAGCTGCGCGCCGCCCCCGGGGCCCGACCGTCCAACTTCCGCATCGAGCTCAATCTCCACGAGTGCGGCGAGTGTCAGCACGCGGAATACGC
>CAZGJB010000024.1:0-22536 GCA_964526145.1 uncultured Opitutaceae bacterium | reverse complement strand
TCGAGGGCGCCGAGGTCGAGGTCATCTGGACCCCGATCCGCAACTTCCAGGCCCTCATGAACGCCTCGTGGATGCCCACGGCCGAGACGGTCGAGGACGTGCGCCCGATCTACTCGAAGCCCGGCTCCGAATACTACAACAACGTCCTCAATGACCGGCAGAAGGTGGATGCCTACATCCTCTGGAACGCCCGCGTGGAGAACGTGCCGGAGTATCGCTTCAATGTGTTCGGCAAGTACACGTTCACGGATGGTCCGGCCCGCGGCCTCGCCCTCGGCGCCGGCATGCGCTACTCGTCCGAGACGGTGGTGTCGCGCTCGGTGGACTGGAACCCGCTCAACGGCGGCTACCAGGCCGGCGACTACCTCGTCTTCGACGTGACCGCCTCCTACCCGTGGGAGTTCCTGGGCTACAAGTTCAAGACCTCCCTCGGCATCTACAACGTCACCGACGAGAAGTACTCCGAAGGTTCCTTCGCCCTCTCGCCGGCCCGCAATTGGTTGCTCAGCACTACACTCAGCTTCTGAGTGCGGTAACTGTATACCGTTGACCAACCTCCCAGGGCGGCGGCTTCAAGCCGCCGCCCTTTCCTGTTTATCGGATTTTCCACTGGTCTATTCCGGCGCCACGAAATGGAATACACTCCCGACTCCGGCCGCACCCGTCCCATGAAATCCGCCGTCCTCCTCGCCCTGATCGCCGCACTGGCCCTGACGGGCTGCCAAGCCGGTTCCGGCCCCCGGGCGCGCATCCGGGAGAAGTCCGCGGCCTTCGCGGCGCTGCCGCCCGCCCAGCAGGCCAAGATCGAGAAAGGCATCGTCGAGGTCGGGTTCAGCCAGGACATGGTCTACATGGCCCTCGGGCGCCCGAACGACGTCCACGACGTGACGCTGCCCGAAGGCCGGGAGACGACCTGGACCTATCGCAACGTCATCCCCCCGCAGACGATGAACCTGCTGATGGTAAACCCGACCGGCCAAACCCGGGCCCAATCGCGGCCGGGACTGCAGTACCCATCCAGCAACTCCATCTCCTCCACCGGCACCAAGGGCGCCCCGGCGCCCTCCGTCGACGCCATCCCCGACCCCGCGGTCGAAACCCTGCACGTGATCTTCCTCAACGGCGTCGTCTTCGAGCTGAAGGTCGCACGCTAGCATCCCGGCCATGGCCCCCGAACCGCAAGACCCCCTTGACGCGCTCCTCGACCGCCGCGGCTCCGCCCCGCCGCCGGAGAACATCGACCGCACCGTCTGGCGCCGCATCGCCCTCCTCGAGAGCGCCGAGGCGCCCCGCGCCGGCGCGCTGATCGAGACGTGGTTCGCGCGCTGGCCGTTCGCGACGCTCTTCCTCGTGAGCTGCGCGCTGGTCGGTCTCTTCCTCGCCGAGGTCCGCATCAACCAGCGCGAGCGCGAACGCAGCGAGCAGCTCGCCCGCAGCTACCTCGTGCTGATCAACCCGCTGCTCCAGGCCCCGGCCGGGCCGCCCAAGCCATGAAACGCACGCTGCTCATGCTCGTGCTCGGGACCGCGGTCGGCGTCAGCGCCTACTTCGGCCACCTGCACTTCCGCGCCCCGGCGGGTGACCACACGCTCGACCACCACCTCGCGTGGATGCAGTCGGAGCTCCAGGTCACGGACGAGCAGCTCGTCCGCCTGCGCGCGCTGCACGAGGCCACCGAGCCGCAGCTCCGGCTGCTCGCGGCGCAGGTCGTGCAGTTGCAGGACGAACTGGCCGGCTTCGAGCAGGACCGCCGCGCCCGGGCCGAGGTCGACTTCCTCGCCCTGGGTCGCGTCATCGAGACCCGGCGCAACGTGTATCAGGAATGCCTCGATGCCACCCGGCGGCTGGTGCTGGCCTCGGCCGACCTCATGACGCCGGAGCAGCGCCGCCAATACCTCGCCCGGGTGGCGCCCACCCTGGCGACCGAAGCCGCCAAGTCGCTGTAAATGGAAACGTCCCGCGCCGAGGCCGATGCGGCCAGCCTCCGCGCCCTCCAGGCGGGCGAGGCGGCCGCCCTCGACCGGTTGATCGCCCGCTGGCAGGTCCCCTTGCACGAATTCGCATTCCAGTACCTGCGCAACCGCGCCGACGCCCAGGAGTTGGTCGCCGAGGTGTTCGTGCGTCTCTACCAGCACCGCGACCGCCTGCGCGCCGGGACCGTCCTCTCCGGCTGGCTCTTCGCCACCCTCTCCCACCTCTGCTCCAACCACCAGCGCTGGCGCCGCCGGCACGCCACCGTGAGCCTGGACGAGTCCGACGACCCGCAGCGTCCCGCCCCGGCCGTGCCCGACCGGCCCGAGCTTGAACCGGACCGCACGCTGCAGAACACTGAGGCCATGGCCGCCCTGGAACAGGCCCTGACCGATCTGCCCCACGATCTGAAGGTTCCCCTGCTGCTCCACCACTACAACAAGATGTCCTACCAGGAGATCGCCACCGTCGTGGACTGCTCCGTCCGCGGCGTCGAAACCCGGCTCTACCGCGCACGGCAACGCCTCCGCCTCTCCCTGGATCGTTACCTCGGCGACGGCCCCGTCGCATGAAACCCGCCGGCTCCCGCCCCGTCTCACCTGTTCCCCCCAACGCCATGAACGCCTGCCGCATCCTGCTCTGCCTCGGACTCGTGTCCTTTGCGCCGGCGGCCCCCATCGTGCCTCCCGAAGACGCCGAGCCGATCGCGATCACCCAGACCGAGCCCGCCGCCTTTCCGCCCGACCTCGCCGCCCAGGGTTTCACCCGCGGCTGGGCCCGCGTCCTCGTGGCGGTGGACGAGCAGGGCCGGCTCGTGGACACGCTCGTGATCGGTCACTCGCATCCGCGATTCGCCGAGGCGGCCGTCGGTGCGCTGGCGAAGTGGCAGTTCCACCCGGCACAGGGCCGCGACGGCCCCATCCTGTCGGTCACCCCGCTCAACTTCGTCTTCCGCAACGACGGCCCGGGCGCGAGCGTGACGGCCGTCCCCGCCGCGGAAGGTGGCGAGACCGTCGCCCCGCCGCCGCTGCCGGCGGCGATCAGCCTGCTCGTCCGCTTCAGCGACCTCGACCGCCTGCCGACGCCGGTGCACCTCGTGGCGCCGGCCTACTCCGACGAGGACGCCCGCCGCAACGCCGGCAAGAAAGTCGTCGTGCAGTTCTACATCGATGAGACCGGCAAAGTGCGGATGCCGACGCTCACCTACGCCGACGACCTTGCCGTCGCCCGCCGCGCCCTCGCCGCCGTGGCCGAGTGGCGCTTCCTGCCGCCGAAGTTCCAGGACCGCCCCGTCGTCACGCGGGTGAGCCAGACGTTCAAGTTCTAGCGCCTCCGCCTCAGCGCGGATCCGGCAGCCAGGTCAGCGTGTAGACGGCGCCGGTCTCCGTCGTCACCGCTCGCGCCGGAGCTGAGCCGTCGGCCGGGATCACGTGGAGCTGGGGCCGCGGATCCACCATCGCCACGAAGGCGAGCCACTGGCCGTCGGGGCTCCAGCAGACGCGGGCGCACGGACCGGGCAACTCAGTCAGTTGGCGACGGTCGGAGCCATCGATGCCGACGGTGAAGACCTGCACCGCACCCGCGCGATCGTTGGCCACGTAGGCCACGTGCCGGCCGTCGGGCGAGATCGCGGGAAAATCCGTCGAGCCGTGGGCGTCCTCGGTCGAGAGCCGGAACTCGATCGCGAGCCCATCGGCGAGTTGATTCAGGCCCGAGCCATCGGGGGCGATCCGATAAAGGCCGCCGTCGCGCCGGATGAAGATGATCGTCCGGCCGTCGGGCGTGAATTGGGGTGCATAGCTGTCCGGGTGCTCGGGCGTCAGCACGCGCGGCGTGGTGTCGGGTCCGTCGAGCAGCATGAGCCGGTAGCCCTGCGCCGGGCCGGAGCACACGACGCGATCCGAGCCGGGTTGTGGACACGCCATGTAGAGATAGCCGAAGGTCGGCGCGAACATGCGGGCGCCAGTGCCGTCGGCCGCGGCCCGCACGGTCCGGCCGGTGGTGCCGTCGTGCACCGTGTACGTGAGTTGCTTGCCATCCGCCGACAATTTCGCCCCAAACGCGCTCATCCCCGGCGGCTCCAACACTGCGGCCGGTCCGATGACTTCCGCGGCGGAGCCATCGGGTCGCGCGCGCCAGATCGTCCAGCGTCCGGCCGTCTCGCTTTGCCAATAGAGCCAACGTCCATCGGGGCTCCCGAACGGATTCCCGGCGCGATCACCCGCCGCGGCGATGGCGCGCCGGTCGGTGCCGTCCGGCCGCATGCTCCACAGCGTGCTGCGCACGGGGGTGCGTTCCACGCCCCCGGGCACGTCGCGCGAACGGTAGGTGCCCTCCCACTCCCGCAATTCGAAGACGATCCGGCCGACGGGTTCAGCGCGCATGGCGGGGACGAATGCGGCCAGGAGGACCAACCCGACGAGGCGGAGGGCGGGATGCGGAGGTGTCACGCAGGGGAATGGAACGGATGCTAGGCGCCGCCGGGCGCCGTTTGCGAGTGCCGCTTTGGGCTGGGCTAAACCGGGGCCAGGGACTTTGTTAGCCTGATGACCTCGCGTGAAATCGTCTCACGTTGCATCGAGTTCCGCGACCCGCCGCGCATCGGGTTGCACTTTCAGACCGATCCGATCCAGGGCCGGGTGTGGGACGAGACGGATTTCGCGTGCGTGGGTTATGTCGCCGATCCGAAGTACGCACCGCAGCCGGGTGCCACCCGCTGGGTCACCGAATGGGGCGACACGCGGGAGACGCTCACCAGCATGCTGGGCGAGGCGGTGGCGTTTCCGCTGGGCGACGGCTGGGAGCAGCTCGAGACCTATCGGTTTCCTGATTTCACGGCGCCGTGGCGCTATGCGACCCTCGAGGCGGACGTGGCCCGGCACCATGCGGAGGGCAAGTACGTCTATGGTTTCGTGCCGGGGTTGATGCTGCAGACGATGGATCTGCGCGGGATGGAAAACTGGTTCCTCGATCACGTGGAGGCACCGGACAAGCTGGCCTACGTGCTCGACCGGATCGTGGAGATTCGCGAGCACCAGATCGCCCGTTATGCGGCCGCCGGGGCGGATGGCGTGATCACGTGGGATGACATGGGCACCAACGAGCAGCCGTTCGTGAGCCCGGCGATGTTTCGCGAGCTGTATTATCCGCGGTACAAGCGGGCGATCGACCAATTGCACGAGCATGGGATGCATTTCATCCACCACTGCTGCGGGCAGGTTCGCTCCTACATGGACATGTTCGTCGAGGCGGGCTGCGACGTCCTGCAGCTCGACCAGCCGACGCTCATGGGCATCGACTGGCTGGGCGACAACTACGGCGGCAGGATCTGTTTCTGGAACAGCTCGGACATTCAGACGACCCTGGCCACGGGCAGCCTGGAGGCGATCGAGGCGGAGGCGCGGCAGCAGATCTGGAAACTGGGCAATTTCGGCGGCGGCTTCATGGTCAAGGCCTACCAGCAACCCGAGTCCATCGGCACCACCGCGGCCCGCGCCCAGCGCCAGTACGAGGCGTTCAAGCGGTATGGGAATTATCCGCTGGCGCGGCCGTGAGGGAGGAGGATCGCTTGCGAGCATGCTTCCTCCTTCTGGAGGATTTGCGCTGATTCGCAGGGTATTATCTTGCACCGCGTTCGTCGTGCCGAAAACCACCCGGTCTAGCCGGGCGAATCAGCCTGCCTTCGCCGAGTGCTCCCCGTTTTCTCGCATGAACCTTCTATCCGATCTCGTTCGCTCTCCGGTCCGAGCCGAGCTGCTGCGCGTGTTCTTCGGGCTGCGCCGAAGCAGACTGTACCGCGCCGAAATCATCGCCCTTATGCCGTTCGCCAAGGAGTCCGTGGAAACCCAACTGAACGCGCTCAAGCGCATGGGGCTGGTCATTTCGGAAAAGGACGGCAATCGCGCGTACTATTCGGCCAACACGTCGCACCCCTTATACTCCGATCTCCGCAATATCGTGCTGAAGACCGTCGGACTGCACGACGTCCTTGCGTCGGCACTTTCGGATCCCGAGGTTGAATTCGCCTTTGTCTTTGGGTCCATCGCTGCCGGCACGGAAACGCCAGAGAGCGACATCGACCTGATGGTTATTGGTGCCGTGACCGAGTACCGTCTGGCTCAGCTGCTGCGTGGCATCGGCGAGCAGCTTGGCCGAGAGATCAATCCTCATGTTTATACCCACAGCGAAATCATCCGCCGGATCGAAGCCAATGATCACTTCCTCAACGACGTGCTTTCGAAGCCCCGTCTCTTCCTGACCGGCAACGAACATGACTTTGATCAGTTGGCGCAACGCCGGGTGGATCCGGCCCCATAAGTCGAGCCCCGAGGAAATCCGCGATCTCTTCCTCATCGTCGATCGCGAGCTCGTCATGACACGCAGGTTATAACCTGCATTCGCCGACAAAACGCAGGCTATAACCTGCGTTTTGTCCAAGTGCGCGCCTATCTCCAGACGGATGAATCTGGACAGACCTGGATGAGATCCTAACTTCCACCTGTCACTTGGGGCCACAGGTGGCGACAATTCCGTATCTCAATGAATTGGAAGCACGCACTCTTTGCGGTTGGCTACTTACTGGTCTTCATGGCCAGCGCTCTTGCGTTGATGTGGTGGCAACGGCGGAAGCGAAATACGCGCCGGCCATTTGGTGACGATTTCAAGCTGCTACGCGGACCTGGCGAATCGCAGTTCAAAATCTTTCTGAAGCACGAAGAAAACGAGCTGCTCTACGTGGCTGGCGCCACGCTCGTCCCGGTGTTGGTGGGTCAAATAGGTCTGCAATTGGTGACTCTTGCGCCCCAAGCCATAAAGTTGCCGGCCTTTGTTGGAATGCTCCTCGCCTTCGGCGCTGCGTTTTGGCTTTCCGCCCGTTGGTATGCGCGCCACACGCAGGAAAACTTCAACCGTTATCTCGGTTACTTTGGCGAGCGGATCGTGGCGGAGCACCTGGAGCCGTTGAAGGCATCCGGATGGCGGATTTTGCACGATGTGCCGTTCGAGAATAACGGGGCCAAGTTCAACTTCGACCATGTCGCCATTGGGCCGCAGGGCGTGTTCGTCATCGAGACCAAGACCTATCGCAAAGGCAGTGCGCGCCCGGGATTCGGCGACTATAAAGTCGTTTTCGACGGCCGCGACCTCGAATGGCCGTGGGGGAAAGACAACGACCCGCTCGAACAGGCAGAGCGCAACGCCATGCATCTCGCCAAGGCGATTAAAAGCGAGACCGGCGAACATGCCTTTGTGACGCCGATCCTTGCGCTGCCGGGTTGGTTTGTTGAGTTGCGCTCGACTCGTGAAGGCCGGCTTTGCCGCGTCACGAATCCTAAAGGACTTTCGAAGTACCTGCCGGCCGGCCCCGCCATCCTCAATGCCGCAAAGATCGCGTCCATTGGATCAATGCTGGAGAACCGCTGCCGCGATGTGACGTATTGACTGAAAGGCCTCAGCACTGGACTCGCACTCAGCCTTGGGCTCACAGAGTGGGTCAAACCTGGCTGATTGCTGTGTGTAGTAGCCAGCGGGCGCTCTCGTCGCATCGGCAGGTACGACAAAACTGGGCTGGTTCACCTGATCCTCGAAGTTTCAAGAGGCAACCATCGGACCTCTTCCCGTTCCCATGGCTGTGATCCTTGGCGCCAGCTCTTCCAAGCCGCTCGGTGATGCGGAAAAATTGCCTTGCGCGCCCGGGGGCTCGCCGTAGCTTGCCCGGCTCCGCGGTTAGTCCCCATCGTCTAGCCCGGTTAGGACACCACCCTTTCACGGTGAGAACCGGGGTTCGAATCCCCGTGGGGACGCCAGCGAAGCATAAGTGGCTAACCATTAAACGGTTAGCCCCTTTTTTGGCCGCGAGACTACACAAAACACTACACTAAGCAGCCAAGGAAAGCGGATCACTCATAGCTTTTCTTTAAGTCGCAAAGCACGCGAATGATCGCATCTGCATCGGTATAGTCGCGGAAAACATGCTGAACTCCTAACTCGCGCAGTCGCTCCCATCGGCGACCGATTCCGATCAAGGGAATGCCGAGAATACCGCTCACTCGAACATCCCACGGTGCATCGCCGAAATAGACGACCGAGGAAACAGGGAAGCCTGCTCGGCTCGCTGCGAGCGGGATAATGTCCCTTCTGCATGGCGTATCGCTTGAGGTGGCGTGCGGAAATTCATCGAGGGCAATGCCGCAGCATCTGAGCTTAAACTTCGCGCTCGTATCGAAACATCCTGTGGCGATCGCGACAGTGCATATCCGCTCTTCCTTCAGGCGGGCGATGAACTGCACCGCGCCCGGCAACGGCGCGAAGTCGCCGGGGAACTTCGGGCGCTCCTGTTCCAGCAGTCGCACAAACTCGCGCTTGATCGCATCTTCTTTGACGTGCACAGCCGGGTCGCCAGACAGAAGATCGCGCACGATCGCGCTGCTGGTGGGCTCTTCGTAGGTCGTCCAATCCAGTGTCGAAAGAGATCGGCCCGTGACCTGCTCGATCGCTTTTGCATAACACGTCCCTTCGACTTCCTGCGTGTCGCAGATCGTCCCGTCGTTATCGAATACCGCAAGCAGGTTCATTAGTTGCTCACTGTTTCTGCCCAGCTAAGCCGGCGCAACGTCCACAATCGGAATTCGAGCGGCAATGCGATTGCCTCGCTCTGCAAGCAGCCGCGCTTGAATGGGTGTCAGGTTCTGCATGTCCAGTTTCTTCCTCGCCACAATAAAGATCAAGAGGTCGCGCAACCGAAGTAACAAAGGCAGCGCTTCAAGCTGTGCGTCATCCAGTGAAAATTCCGTGCGGTAGCCGGTCCAAAAGGATTCCAAGAACATCGCTGAGAAGGCTTGGCGATCTGCTTCGGCCGGAACGCGCCAAAGGGCCGCATACAGTGCAATAGCCACATCGCTGGCAAAAAATCCATACTCGCAATTGTCGAAATCAAACAGCTGGAGCTCGTTTCCTAGCAGAAAGAAGTTATCCTGGTAGACGTCCGCATGAATCATCCCAAACGATGATGGATCACGGGGAAGGGATTTGATTTCTTCGATCAACTCACGACCCGCCCGTTTGATCTCATAAAGGTCGTCCGGGATATAGGCCTCCACATTCAGGAAATCTGAGTCATGCCAAAAGGCGCGGGGCTTCGCCGGACGAAACCCCAGGCTCAGACGATGCAGGCGCCCGACCAAGGCGCCCCAGCGCTCGAACAATCCGGCATTCCAATCCGCGTCCGCGACTGGCCGACCGGACAGCTTCTCGAAAAGAACAGCGGTGAACAGCGAAGGACCGGCATCAATAACCTCAGTGGTTTGTCCGTATTGCGACGGGATGATCAAGGGTGCCGTGACACCGCCTTTTCGCGCCCACTCGATCCACTCCAACTCACCTTCGATGTCCGCTCTGGACCGATGGTTATGGTCAGAAATGCGCAGGATGAATGGAGTCTTTCCCCTGTAAACTTCGAGCGTGAAGGCATGCCAGCTGGAAAGGAGCTTATATTGGGGATCAAGCGTGTAGCGGGAGAAACCGTCGGTAAGACGTGCGTCGTCCAGCCGTTCATTTATTGAGGGGATCATTCTTTTTCTGCCAGACGTTTGAGCTCAACCACTTCGCGTTTCATCCGACTTCAATGGTGACAGGGCTTCCGTCCTCTAGCCGAAACGCGTCGCGAAGCTTAATGTCAGTCGCGATCTCCACAACATGGCGAGGATGGTCGCCTTTCCCCTCTTCGTTTGCGTCCGTCCGAAGGATAAAGGCTCGTCGGCCGAAAATCATGCACGGCACAAGATTCACGCTTACCCTTCCTCCATACTCAGAGCCTTCTAGCCGGATTCGCTCTCTAGGGAGGCGATATTCCTTGTCGAGGTGAACATTGAGTGTGCCGGGAAATAACCTCATGCCAGTCTTCCTTGCATAGTGGTCGCCTAGTTTTGCGATCCACTGTGCAAAGTCTCCTTTTCCACTCCCGACTTTGCCGACCAGTTTCATAGTTTCTCCAAACGATTGAGGTCCGTCTCTCGAATCATAGGTCAGATAGTTGAACGAGCTTAGTTCGGCGCAACTACTTCGAGGACAATTCAACCTCGGTTGAGGCTTCGATACGCATGCAAGATTTGTAGCGGCATAAGGACATCTGGCAATGCTAGGGTCCGCACGTGGAACATTTCTCCTTCTGACTGGCGTTCCCTGTCTGTGTTAGTCGTGCACGGTTTGGTATTACCCGGGATAATTATCCATTGCCACAATAGGTAGGTCCTTGACCGTGAGACAATGCGCCATTCGATGGACGGTGCCTAAAGGAAAAAGGCCGAAACCCGGCAAGGTTTCGGCCCAAGACCCGAGGGTATGTTCCGGCTGGGAACGAAGCACTCAGATCCGACTAACTCTGATGTTTGTGCGAGAGAAGCCCAGCGGAGCGCAAGGCTAATCAGCTAAGGTCTCCTCCTTAAATGAACCCAACCTACATCATGGTCTCCTTGGACCTTGAGCAGGGGGTCACATCGGAAAACCGTCAGAAGTTCAATCAGACGCTCCAGCATCTCGGATGGTCCAAACATCCGGGGGTCACCACGACATGGAGCACCTGCAAGAACCTGGCGACTTCCCACGACTTCCTGTTCAAACAAGCTTGTGCCGATCTTGGTAAGGCGTCTGCCGTGGCGAGTAATGCACGGCTGCACGCTGTCCTCATGGTCGGAAATAATAAGCCCGTCCTGGTGGACAACGTCAGATAAAGTATAGCGAGCCGCCCGTTTCACGACGGGCGGCTTTGTTAGCGAGCACGCTGCTTATTCAACGCCTTCGCGTTTTTTGCCGATCCGCATCAGGATCTCGCGTTGCCGGCGCTGCTCAGCTTCCCGCAGTTCAAAGTCTGCGGAATACAAGAGAGGAGGTGAAATTATGCCGAACCAACATGTTGTTCCCGACAATGGTCGTTGGGCTGTGAAGCCCGCCGGGGGCTCGCGGGTGACTGCACGGACCGAGACTCAAACTGAGTCCATCCGGATCGCCCGGGAAATCTCCAGGAACCAAGGGAGTGAACTGTTCATTCACGGTCGCGATGGACGCATCCGTGAGCGCGACAGCCACGGTCACGACCCGAATCCGCCGCCAGGCTAGATCCACCAAGCAAGCCGTCCTGTGAAGCGGGACGGCTTTCCCGCGACTGGCGGCGCCAAAGAGGATCTCAGGTGGCCTGAATCTCTTTCAAACCTTGCCCGGCCACTCCCTCCGACTATTGTCTTCACTATATGTTCCCCCATCATGTCGCCGAAGACATTCACCTGCGCCAACTCCAACAACATCACGCAGCAGAGTTATTTCGTGTAACTGATACGAATCGCGATCATCTGCGGTGTTGGTTGCCCTGGCTCGATAATACTAGGTCGGAACGTGATTCGGCCTCCTTCATCGCGTCGTCGTTGCGCGCATTCGCTGAAACGGGCACTTTCGCATGCGGTATATGGCATCAGGGTCAATTATGCGGCGTTATCGGCTACAATCGTATTGATTGGGATAGCAAGATAGCGTTCCCGGGTTATTGGCTTGCTCAGGCCTCAGAAGGCAAAGGCATTATGACCAAATGTTGCAGGTCACTGATCCATCATGCCTTCACCGAATACCGCCTAAATCGGATCGTAATCACGGTCGCCACGATGAACCATAAAAGTCAGGCCATCCCTGACCGTCTTGGTTTCACGCGCGAGGGCATCCTTCATGATGCAGAGTGGTTGTATGATCATTTTGTAGACCATACTGTAAATGCACTGCTTCGCCGGGAATTCGCTGAGTGAGGAATGGGGAATCTGCTTGGAGCCCAGCAGATCGATCAAGAATTCATCCAGGGGTAGTTAGCTGATGCGCGCCTTGGCATATTGTTGACCGATAGCCGAGAAGTGGTCTTGAGCGTGCTGCCTAAAGGATACCCCGTGTTGCAAAAGATGCAGCTCATGTCTTCATTGCGCAAGCGCTAGGCTAGGTTTCGTTCCCACGATCATCGGTTGAAAGAACCGGCCGTCGAGCCTTTCGACACCTTGAAAGCCAACCTCTCGCATTAACCCCATCAGACGATTGATAAGGATGGGGTAGTATCGAGTGCGAAAGACGTGCGTGCGGCTATCAGCCCCGCCTTGGTCTTCGACGAGATACATTGAAACGTCGTAGTATTCTCCACTTGGCTCCCAAACCTGAGACAACGACCAACGCCTACCACTGAGTTCCCGTAAGCCGTAGGGCTTAGTCTGTCGTTTGGTTACGTCCTCTTTCGCATAATCCCTAAGGGTGACAATGCAGCCACCGCCAGGGCGTGTGCATTGCAAGAATTGCAGAAGCGCCTCGCTGATTTCTTCGTCCGTCAAGAGGTGGGGTAACGAGTTGTCGCACGAAATCACCACATCGAACTGCCTAGAAAAACGGTCGAAAACACGCCGCATATCGCACACATGGAAGTCGATCGCGAGACCTCTGGTTGCGGCCTCCTTCTTTGCCCGTTCGATTTCTTCGGACGATAGATCCGAGCCCGTCACTTCGTAACCAAGAGCTGCGAGCCCCAGGGCCTGAGTTCCGATTCCACACGAAGCGTCAAGGACCGAACGACAGTTAGGTCCCCAGTATTCTCGAATCACCGAATTGAGGTGGCTGGCCTGCCGCCGTATGCTTTCATCCCAATCTGGGTAGATCAGGTGGTAGAACTGGCTCAGCCCGGCATAGAATTTCTCGGGACTATTCACTGGATTTTGGCGATCTCACCGTTGGCTAGCTTTCTGCCTGGCGGGGTTAGCCATTGAGCATTTCACCATTTCTAGCTGATGCGCGCTTTGGCATATTGTTGAGCAATAGCCGAGAAGTGGTCTTGAGCGTGCTTCCTGGCTATCTCCGAGTTATTCACGGTGCGGCTATTCTCCATCAAGCGGTTCTCGGCTCCGTCCTGCCAAGCGTAATCTCCACCTTCAGTGGGACGCCATGCGCAATGGCTATTCCCCTAGGCGGCCGTCCATCCATCTCCAATATCGGAATAGACAGAGGGCCAACGCTGTAACGGCAATCAGACTGTCGTAGGGCGTTAGTTCCGGCCAGCCGCCGTAGCTAATGCTGCGGCGCATCACCTCATAGACTAGGGTTCCAAGTGCGCCGGCGGCATAACCCCAAGAGATGGCCTTCAGCTTCAATGACTGCACTCGTTCGTCGTTGGTGGCTTCTGGCGTGAACAGCAACATGAACAGCCCTCCCACGACCATGATGGAGGCCTCAGACCAGCCAAACCTCGGTAGAAGGAGCAAATTGGCCCCAGCTAGCGTTAACAGGAACCCGCCGAGGATCCTTACGAGGCGATTGGCCTTCGGGTGAGCAGCGCGAGTAGTCATTGGATGTAGCCGTAGCCTTTGATTGGCGTTTAGGAGGCCCCCTCCTCGAAGATTCCCTCGATGGGTAACTTGAAAAGCTTCGCGATTCTGAAGGCTAGCGGTAGGCTTGGATCATATTTGCCTGTCTCAATCGCGTTGATGGTCTGGCGGGAGACCTCTAGCCGCTCGGCGAGGTCGCCTTGAGACCAGTCCTGCGTTGCGCGCAGTTCTCTTAAGCGGTTTTTCATCGCCTGTAAGCAGCGGCACGAACTCGACCCGCGTATTCCAAGCATCCGAAGTTCATTTCACGCATGTGAAAAGCTTCCTTTACATGTGTCATGCATCCTTGTCACCTTGTCGTTTTATTTGGCGAGCACGCTTTTGCTCATTCAGCATAAGCCCTATCCCGGATTCCAAGTGAGCGGCCCTTTTAGGATGCCGTGCAAGAGCCTCTGAGCTAAGCTGCAAGTCTGCGAATTAGGGCAATCGTGAGGGGCAACCCCTGTCAGCCGGCCGCCTCTTGGCTGAAATGTCTTAAAGATTGGCCAAATCGCCAAGACTTTTTGGCACACCACAGACCGCTGAGTTGGTTGAGCGGTTCTGCACGCTACGACTTGACCAGCCGGAGCGAAATCGCCGTCAGCACCATGCTTTCTTTTCCGCCAATCTTTGAGCCGCTGGTCGCCAGGGATCCACAGAGTTGGGCGTCTTCAACCCTGAGATGGAGAAAGACCTTGTCTCTCGAGATTCCTTCCGCAGCCACGATAGGCCCCTTCAACTCGCCCCGAATGATATGAGTAGACCTGCGACCGTCGTCCTCACGGCCAAACCAGTTCCGCTTCTTTTTGAGCTGCGCGTTTGTGAGCTTCGCGTCGCCGATACGTCCGGTGACGCTGCCGTCAGAGTGGATGTCAAGCGACACAAGAAGCTCTGATTGATCGCACCACTTGACGATCACGTGAGTGCTGCCCTGCCAATGACCGGCCATTGACGTCGTCGCATCTGCGGCGACGGCGAACAGCGCTGGCATAGCTATGGTCGGCGTTGCACGAAGAGACGTGGCTGCCGACGCCTCTACGGACGTCTCTGGGGTCCGCGGTGTTTGCTCTTGGGTAAATCCAACGACGGTGAGCGCACCAAGGGCGGCAACGCTTGATGCCGCACGCAGAAGTCCGAGTCGCCTGAAGTCCATGATAGACGTCAACCGGCTCGCGAGTTGCCGCTTGTCTTCAACGATGCCCAGGGAAGCCGCCACGAAAGCGGCTGCCGGCTGCGATCCGAGCACCTTTAGCAGTGCCGCACCATAGTCGTCGGGGGCCGATTGAGCGCTCCGGCGGAGAACCAACTCGTCACATGCAACCTCTGTGTCCATGCGTCCAAGGCGAAGAGCTAACCAAGCCAAAGGGTTGAACCAGTGCAGCGCAGCCGCCCACTGGAGGAAGCTCAAGCTCCATAGATCCTTCCGCTGGTAATGCGCCAATTCATGGAGGAGCACCCAGCGAAGTTCAGCATCTGACAACCTATCGGCGAGATGTGGCGGGAATAGTATCTGCGGGCACCGTATGCCGAATAAGGCCGGTGAAGTGACTGCTGAGCTGATGACAATCGGTAACGGCGACCACTTTTGCTCCTCAGCAACCAGACGCATTGCGCCGACAAGGCGAGGATCAGCCGGGAAACTTGCACGCAGCACTCGGCGTTTATGGATAGCGGTGTTGATGATCCTTAACACGACGAGAACTCCCCCTACACTTAGCCAAATACCAAGAAACACTGCGTAGGGATCGACCCCCGGCGCGTGTTCCTTCGCGAGGTCTGATTGTGCGATGGGTCGCGCCAGGTTAGGATTTTGGTTCACGGCTGCCGGTGCGCTAGGCGCTGCTGCTGAGGCTAAATCACCAGGTTCCTGGCTGGTTGGGCCGAATAGCGGCACCTCGTTAACGCCGGGCAGAGGGCTCCAGCCAACGGGGACGGCCATGGGCAGCAACCAGACCGACGCGGCGACCAGCCATCCAGTTGAGACAACCCAAGCTGGCACATGCTTCCTGAAGGCCCAGCGGAGGACGAGCACGAGGCCCACGATAGCCGAGCCTCGATACGTTGCTTCCAGCAGTTCGGTAACAATGAACGAGGGTGTTGTCATTTGCGGCCTTTCATGCGGCGAAGCAGGCTCTCCAACTCTACAATTTCGTCCGGCTTTAGCTTACCCTCGCCGCAAAAGTGAACCAGCAGCGGGCCGGTGGCCCCTTGGAATACCCGTTGCAGGAAGTGGCGACTCGCCTCCCGCACACAGTCCTGCCGACGCAAGGCAGGGGTGTAGACATTGATGTGGTTATCCTTCGTTGCCCGGAGCACGCCCTTGGCAACCAGTCGGGTCAGAAACGTGTTCACAGTCTTTTGCTTCCAAGCCTTGTCGTTTGGCAGGGCGGCGAACACTTCCGCTGCCGTCACCTGGTGGCGCGCCCACACCACATTCATGACCTCCCATTCCGAACTCGAAATCGTGGGTTTCATCGGATTTCTTACAGTTGTAAGATTCCTACGTTTGTAGGAATGTCAAGGCCGAACGTGGTCAATCACACCGAAACCCACGTCGAGCATTACCCCTTTCGGGCTGCGGCATCCGTTTGGGCTTCCGCTTCATTCGACGGCGCATCGCCGCTGGGGTGGTCGCTATCGAAGGTAAACCGAGAAGAACAAAAATAACGCTTCCAAATAAACCGTCCACCGTCCCATTCCACGCGCAGCACTTCAGGATTTCGCAGCGCTTCCGCCTCGCGACGTCCCATAGATGAATCAATCGCGTTAGGGAAAAGCCCGATCACATTGCCGTGCGAAAAAGCTGCAACCGTGCCTCCTATGATAGCTCCCAGTTTCGGCGTTGATGCGGCGCTGGCTCTGAGCGAGGAGCCTAGTTAGGTGGAAACGGCGCGCTCTCAGAAGTATGCCATCGCCCTAAGTCCAAGGTATTCAAAATGGTTGAAGCCGGTTTCCAAGTCTCTCCATGCGCGATTGCGGAGAACCACTGGGAATACGTCTCTTCGTTCATGCTTTAACTCGTCCTCGGTGAAGAATCGCGCCTCTACAATGTGTTCCCTGGCGGCTTCGTGGGCATCGACTGAAAGCGCCCCGCCCGTGAGCTTAAACCAAATCCAAGTTTTGATGTGGCGGGTAGTGGGTTCGTGGAACTCCTCAAGGTAGATTGGGCGGATGGGCTCGGCGTCCAGGCCGGTTTCCTCTTTCACTTCACGTTTCGCTGCCTGGAAGATGTCCTCCGTGTCAATGACTCCGCCGCCCGGAGCGACCCAGAAGTCGTAGCTCCCTTCTTTATTGTGGCGAACGAGAAGAACGCGACCTTGATCAAAGACGATGGCTCCTGCTGAGATTCGGTGTTTCATGGAAACTGGTCCGACCATGCCTCAGTCGAAGACATCACAAACTGGGCACTTCCAATCGCTGCCATTAGGTCTGTCGGGATGAATCTTGTTCTTTGGCGGGCTAAAGTCGTGGAAATTCCGGCACTCTTTCTCGAAGGCACTCTTCGGCGAGGTGGCGTAGCTATATTTAAAAAAGGGCAGTTCGGATTCGTCAGCCCACTGCTTCAGCCGTGCGTTTAAGTCACTATCTGCGCGGCCGACATAGCTGACAAGGAAAGTGCCTTTGTCATTCTTCTTCCCTAACGCATAGTTGCCTGGTGATCCCTTATTAACTACGCGGTCGATTTCTTCGCTGGATAGCGAATACGGCCCTGACATGTCGAGTGTTGCCATAGGAATATCGCGAACGTTGAGGTCAGTCACCCGTCTATCGGGTTGGCTGCGATGATTGATTCGGCTCTGGGAGTTGTTGCAGATGAAAGTGCGCGATAATCCGATCTGCACACTCACCGGCAGACACGAAGCTGTTTTCAATGTGGAGGTAATCTGGCCGACCGCTAAGAGCACCTCGCGAATCGAGTTGATGCTCGGCGTCGTCAATGAGCAGGCGTTGCCGTGACGCTTCAAGATCCCGCTTGAATGGCTTCTCCTTCAGGCGGAATGCCGTCTCGTTCCGCTTCAATCGCTCAGCCTGCGGGGCTTGAAGTTCGACGAACATGACGCGACCACCGCGGGACCGAAATATCTCCGCGCAGGCGTCGACATACTTCTGCTCTTTCGGATCCTCGAAGGCCCAAACGTAAGTAAATATCAACCCGGGCAAATCACTCGCGGCGACCTCCTCGAAGACCCTGCGGCGAAACTCGCCGACCAGCCGGCGAAACGCGGGACTCCCGAAGGGGAAGAAACGGAGAACGAGATCGATGGTGAGATGATTGTGGAACAGTCGCATGCCTGTGCGTCGCGCGAGTGCGTCACCCACAGTCATTTTCCCGACCGCTGGTGGCCCAACGACAAAGATGAGCATCGGAGAGGTGGCTGATGTGGTCATGAAGCAGCAATGTTAAAGGAAATACACGGGCGGGCGAGCGCGCAGTGAGCCCTTGGGAAGGACTGGAGATGCTGAGCGGAGTTGAAGGAGGTGCTCAACGATGCTCCTCTCGCCCTTGGATGCACTGGTGACCGTTACGTCCATGGGAGTAATGCCTATCCCCTCAACCCGATCTTGGCGCTCTGGTAGCGCGCAAGCCAAGATTCCCACTTAGTTGGCCTAATCGGCATCAGTCTGTGCCTGCACAACGTAGCGTAAGCTGCCGAATGCCACTTAAACTCGACTCCGTATAATTTCTCGATTCGAGCAACTTTTCGTGGCGTCAACGCCAACTCCACGATGACTTGCTCTGGAGTCATAACGACAACCCGCTTGCGTCGCTGTTGAAGGAGCGCCGCTTCAAGAGCGGCGAAGTCTCTGGCAAACGATCGTTGGGCTTTAGGTTTCAAGAAGCTTCTCACTTCACGATGCGGTCAATGGGCACGGATACCACCGATGAGAGCTCAACTGACTCGGGACTGACGATAACCTCATGCTCCTGACGTTCAGACAAAAGGGCGAAAAGATTGTCCTTTCTGCATCTGCCAGTCGCCAAAAGGGGGGAACGCCCAGCGAACTGCGGGAAATTGAAGCGCCTCCTCGAATCGCACGAATACTGTGCGAACCAAACCGCTCGTTCGCGGTTTAGTGTCCACGACATACCACGAATCCCATCATTTGTGCCGCAGCCACGATAAATCTCTATTACGTCCGTAAGCTCTGCCAGGCTAGCATGCTCTTCGTCCTTCATCAGTTTGCTACGCGCAGCACGGCTGGCCCTAAAAAGTCTAAGCCAGACGTCCTGGTCTGGCATTACTAACTCAGCGTCCTGGTAGACATCGCGCAACAGAGACCAGTAGTCGCCATCAGTAAGGCGAGCTTCGACCTCCAAAAAGGCCGCTAGTCGTTCTCGTGATGCCGCGGAGTAGACGAAATCACGGTAGCGCTTTGCTTCGAGGAGCTCCTTGCGCCACGCAGAATACTTTCGTTGCAATTGGCGTTGGGACCCGACTGAAACGGACTTACTGCTGCGCTTATTCATCGGGCAATGGTTACGCGGCTTTGTTACCACCGTCCCTTGAGATCGCCGCCACCTCTTCCTCTTGCAGGGTTGGCGGCAGCTTGGCAATCGCCAGGAGGCGATTCAGCGTAAAACGTGAGTTGATTGCGGGGCTCGCAGACAAGATTCGCCGCCGAAGCGTCGCATCGATGCGTTTGAGCGAGAGAACCTGCGAGACATGGGCGCGCGTATGCCCGAGCTTTTTCGCGAGCTGGCACGGCCGCATCTTTTCAATCTCTTCCATGTATGAGGTCAGCTTAACCAGGGGGTGGTTCTCGTTGGGCTTTGGCGTCGTCGCGGCGGCGAGATCGTCCCTGAGTTCGCACGACTCATTGAATGGCGCCGTGATAGTGTAGTTATTGCCGCGCCTCGCCTGACAAATCTCCATTTTCAGGTGAGTCGGAGTGCCGTCGCGTCGCAACTCCAACTCACGGTAACGAAGAGCTAGCGTGATTTGGAACCGAATTTGCGACTCGGACTCATCCTTTCGGGTAACAATCACACCATAAAGTATCGTTCGCAGAATCTCTTTAAGTTTCACGCGATCGGTTGATGTCGTCGCGCCAAGCAAGTCCTGAACGAGACTCTCCATCTGCTGAGTAGTCGTGCGCATGCCGTCATCGTCAGAATCCGTGCCGAGTGTCATCGTTTGGATCTTTCGATCAATCTCTGACTTCTGGAAATTGATCTGATCGAGTTGTGCGGTGAGGGCAGTGACCGAAGCAGCCGACTTACTTTGCCTAATCGAGTCCAGCAGGTTGTTTCGGACTTGGATTAGGCCGCTTCGCTCCTTGTTCAGTTTGCTCAGTTTTTTGGCATCGATTTTTGTTGTGTCTTTACCACGAGCGTTGAGCGCCACCATTGCGCCGACAAAATCTTCATGGTGCGCGATCGAAGCAAACATCCTCATGACCGCGTCTTCGACGAGTGGCGCTGAAATGTTTCTTACGGCACAGACCTTTTGGTCGGGGCCATGCTTACGTTGCGAATTGATGCAAGAATAGTGTCGGCGACCTTTGGAAACCGGCGTCATCGTGCGGTTGCAGCACCCGCACTTGATTAGGCCTTGGAGGATAAAACGTCCGGCTAGGTCCGCTTTCCTGCAACGGCGATGCTTCACGCGAGAAAAGAGCCGATCGTTCGCTGTTTCCCAAACCTTCTCAGAGACGAGCGCCTCATGCTGGCCTTTGAAGAGGAGTTCTCCGCTGTCGAGGCTCGCAATAGGTGTCGTTTTCACGTGCGACTTGCTCCGCTCGAAAATGCGTCGGGACACCTTAGTGTATCCCATGTAAATCGGGTTGGCGATCATGCTCTCGATATGGGTCAAGCGCATGAAGTGCCTTCCCCGCTCAACAAGCTCTCCGTTTTTACTAACAATCTGGCTGGGCGAAACGTGCCCGCGAAACCTCAGCTCTCGAATGATTGCGTTTGGGCTATCTCCGGCGGCGATCCTGGTGAATATCTCTTTCGCAAGTTCGCTCGAAGCAGGGTCCGGCACGAGGGATTGCGATCTTCCGTTCTTCTCGATCCGATAACCGAGAGGCGGCTTTGATCCGCGCCACCTTCCCGACGCTGCGGTTATTGCTGTGTTTTTTGCGGCATTATCTCGGATGTTATCCTGTTCCTGACCAGACAACCAAGCCTTCGCTTTCGTAAGATCGCGGAACTCGGGTTCCGTCACCGAAATCTGCCGGCCGGATGCGTCGAATATCTTGATCCCATTTGCCTCTAGCTCCCGAATAAATGGCTCAAGGGTAAGGAGTCCACGCGCAAGGCGGTCTTGGGACATTACCACCAAGATATCGAATTCGTGGTTACGCGCGGATGCGAGGAGGCTTTGAAAGCCAGGGCGATTGCAGTCATCGCCCCACTCAGCTTTGTCCGAAACCTTTTGGGTTAAGCACCAATTTTTCGCTTTCCTTAAATCTAGGAAATACTCGATCGCCTGCATCTGCTTCTCAATAGACCCGAAGTCTCCTTCAGAACGCACTTGGCGGGCGGTAGAAACCCTAACGTAGGATTTCACCCGCACCATTCCCTGGAATGGCACCTCGGCTTCCTTCATGTAGGGTATGATCCTGCTCATCGACGGTCAGCGTGATTCGTAGCGACGTGCGCGGGTTTGTCCGACATGGGAGACTTTCCCAGTGCGGACCAGCTCTTGAAGTGCGCGCGTAGTGCTCATCGGTGATGCGGATAGAATAGCACGCAGTTGTGAGGGGCTCATGGGCCCATGGCGCCTTAAGGCCGCTACGATTTTCGATCCGAGGCACAGGCTGGGTTTTTCGGGCGAAATTGTGGCCGATTTCTCGACCTGCGCGCGGGCTTTTCCCTCTAGGATCTCCGTCAGAAGCCTTGCGCAAGTTGAGAGAGCTTCGCTGTAGGGAAGCTCCTCCATCTCGGAGGACCGAGGGACTCCAAAAGTGCTTATCTCCGTCAAACACCGTATAAAAATACGGTGTTTTTGAGATGGTCAATAATTTAATCCAACCCCTGCGTCGGGTTGCATGTTGCCTCGGATTTCAGGACAACTCCTGCATCGTGAAACTGCTCCAGGCGCTCGCAAGCAACCTCAAGGTATGCCGAAAAGAGGCCGGACTTACGCAAAGGGAATTGGCTCAGCGTGCTGGCTTGGACTACAAGCACTACCAGAAAGTCGAATTAGGAACCTGGCCAGGTTTGCGCGTGGACACTGTTGAACGCCTGGCCAATGCATTGGGTCTCCGCGCGTGGGACCTCATCAAGCCGAGTGAGTCCGATCTCCGGCAGGAACAGATCAGGTCACAGAGTCGTCCACCAAACCCCTGAAGAGTGGTTTTGGCGTAAGCAAGCACTCGGACGTTGTTAAACACTTACGTGCGAGTCCGCCAGCTCGCCCCCCTCGCCTCCTGCTGTTATGGTAAGCGGGAATTAACAAACGCAATGAGTGTGTCGGCTAAGGGGTTGATAGACATTATCGAACCGCAGCCGCGGAGAGGTGGTTAAATGCCTTCCCACATCAAATTGGCTTTCATGCTATCAGTGGGTTAAATGGTAAGTGGTGTGAAAGAATACGCGGTCCACTCTGGGGCTCGGACGCCAAAATCGCGGGGTATTTAACTACGGTGGCGCTGCGCGCTGATGGCGCGGGGGCGGATTCGCACCATTCGCACCATCCCGCCTAAGGAGGGGCAGCCGCTGCGCATTGCCAAACTAGCGTTCCCGAGTCGGGCCTATGCGGAGGCGACGGGTTTGCGCGGCCCGAGGAGCTGCATGTCCGGCCGTTCGGCGCCATGGCCGCGGCCGCCTTGGAGCACTGGACCGAGCGTCTCGCGGCCGCGGAGGGCTAGGGGCCCATCCGCCTTGCGTGCTAGAATCTCGCATGCCCGCGCACAACAATGCCCACCAGCCCGCGATCGCCTCCACCCAGGCGCCCGGGGCCTTAGGCATTAAGAGTGCCGTCCAGCTTACCCAGCGGCGCAAGCCGAGCCGTGACCTTTCAAAGGCGGAGAATTACCGCCCCCAGGATATTTGGGAGCGCCACGGCATTCCCAAGAGCACCGTGTGTCAGCTTTGCCGCCACCCAGATCCCAATCTGCGGATGCCTTCCTTCCTGATTCCAGGCCGGTGTGGGCGAAAAGGGAGCCGGCTTATCCCGGTCGCGGAGTTTGCTGTGTGGCTCGCGCGTTGGCGCAATGACGGCCAGCCGGCAAGATGAGCCGGGGG
>CAZGJB010000023.1:0-22609 GCA_964526145.1 uncultured Opitutaceae bacterium | reverse complement strand
GACTGGATGAGCCGCTACTTCTTCACCGGCGGCCAGATGCCCGCGCACGACCTGTTGCCGCAATTCCAGGACGACCTGAAGCTGGTCCAGGACTGGAAACTCAGCGGCACCCATTACCAGCGCACCGCCGAGCATTGGCTGCAGAACATGGACCGGCACAAGGAGGAGATCCTCCCGCTCTTCGCCGACACCTACGGCCGCGACCAGGCGGTCAAGTGGTGGGCCTATTGGCGGGTGTTCTACATGGCCTGCGCCGAGTTGTGGGGCTACCGTAACGGCGAGGAGTGGCTCGTGAGCCACTACGTATTCCGGAAGCCGTGAATGCAGTCCGCTCCTGTCTTCTGGCGCTCTTGTCTCTGATCGCCCTCCCAGGCTTCGCCCGCGACGCTGATGCGTTGGTCGCGGACGGCCTGGCGGCCGAGGCAGCCCACGACACGGCCCGGGCCTTGGAGCTCTTTCTCGCCGCCGACAAGGCGCGGCCAAACGACGCGTTCATCCTGCAGAAGATCTCGCGGCAGTTTTCCGACTCGACCATCGACACGCCGGACCTCGACGAGAAGCGGCGCCGTATCGAGCAGGCCCTCGCCTACTCTCGGCGCAGCCTCGAGCTTGAACCGGACAACGCCGTCTACGCCCTTTCGGTCGCCATCTGCTACGGCAAGCTCGGCCTCTACAGCAATGCCCGCGGCCGGGTGGAGAACGCCCGCCACGTGAAGACTTACGCCGAGCGCGCGCTCGAGCTCGACCCGCGCTACGACTGGGCCTGCCACATCCTCGGCCGCTGGCACCACGAGGTCGCGAGCCTCGGCGCCACGCAGCGCTGGCTGGTGAAGCTGATCTTCGGCGGGCTGCCCGAAGCCTCACCCGCGATGGCGGTCGCCCTCCTCCAGCGCGCCGTGGAACTGGCTCCGGCCAATCCCAGTCACCACATCGAGCTCGGTTTCGCCTACCTCGCCGCCCGCCAAGCCGATCTCGCCCGTGCCGCCTGGACCACCGGCCTCAGCCTGCCGTCACTCGAAAAGCACGACGACGAGGCCAAGCAGCGCGCCCGGAAGGCGCTTGGGAACATCAGTTCGCAGTAGGCAGCGCAAACCCCTCGATCTGCGCCTTCACGTCGTGCATGAAGGCGGCAGCGCCGGCACCGTTGACCACCCGGTGATCGAAAGTGAGCGACAGCGTGATCACTTCCTGCGGATAGATCTGGCCGCCGTCGTTCATGAGGCGTTCGTGCGCCCGACCGATGAACAGCGTGCCCACGGCGGGCGGCACCACGATCGGGATTGCGGATTCGACGCCGAAGGCGCCGAGGCTCGTGAGGTTGATCGGCGACTGCACCTCGGTGATGCGCCCCGCGCGGGTGTCGGCCAGCGCCTGCGCGTAGGCCGCGGCAAACTCGGCAAAGCCGAGCCGGTTGGCGTTGCGGATCACCGCGGTGGCCAGGCGATCGCCCTCGAGCGCCACCGCAAAGCCCAGCTCGAAATCATCCTGCTGCAGGATCTCGCCCTCGCGGCTGATGATGCAGCGGAACGCCGCGTGTTTCTCCATCGCCCGGCACACGGCCCAGGCGAGCATCATCGAGGGAGAGTAATCGCGACCGCCAGCCTTGGCTGACTCGCGGGCGGCGCGCATCGCCTTCCAGCCGGCGTCGAGCTGCATGCTGGCCGGCACGACCGTGGCGAGGCGGCGCGTGATCGAGCCCGGCAGGGCCGGCTCGCGCGGTTTGCCGGCGGGCGGCGGCAGCGACGATGCGGGCGGTTTCGCCGCGTTGCGTTGCAGTTGTTGCAGGCTCGGATGCGCCGCGGGCACGACCGCCGCCACGGGAGCCGCGGCCGCGATTGCCGCCGCACTGGCCTCGTCGCCCTGCACTACGGCGATGACCTGACCAATCTCCACGGTGTCGTCCACCGCGGCCTGCCAGGCTTTGAAGGTGCCCGAGAACGAAGCCTCGATCGGATAGACGGCCTTGTCGGTCTCCACCTCGCACAACACGTCGTCGAGCTCGACCTTGTCGCCCGGCTGCTTGCGCAGGGTGACGATGCGCGCGGCGCGGATACCCTCGCCCATGATCGGCACCTTAACCTCGATGTCGCTCGTGCCCGGCACGAGCGCGTTGACCGGAGCATGGTTGTCCGCGGGAGCCGCGACCTGCGACACGGCGGACGAACCCAGCGGCAGCGTTGGCGCAGAACCCACTGTTGTCATTTCGTCACGCTCCCGGCTCATAGCCATCGCGCGTCGAACCGCCGCAACCAGGCGCGGGGTATCGGGCAGCGCCGCGTACTCGTAGATCGGGTTGTAGCCGATCATGACGTTGCCCTTGGAAACGAGGACCGGCGCGCTGCGCATGCGGCTCCACACGTCGGGTCGGCCGGCAAGGTGGGAAATCACCATCTGCCCGACGGAGCAGTTCTCGGTGTCTTCCTGCACGACGACCAGGCGACCGGTCTTGCGGACCGATTCCTCCACGGTCTCGTGATCCCACGGCACGATGGTGCGGAGGTCGATGAGCTCGATGCTGACCTCGTCGCCGAGGAGGGCCACGGCCTCGAGGGCCTTCTCCATGGTGTTGCCCCAGGCGACGACGGTGACATCGGTGCCGGTCGTGCGCCGGCGCGCCTGACCGAGCGGGATCGAGAGCGTCGGGTCCGCCACCTCGCGCTCGGCCCAGAGCAGGTGCTTGGGCACGAGGAAGATCACCGGATCGGCGGCGTGCATCGCAGTCCACAGGAGCCCCGCCGCATCCTCGGGCGTGCTGGGCACGACGACGGCGAGGCCGGGGTAATGGGCGATGGCCGATTCATTGGCCTGCGAGTGCCAGAGCGAACCGCCGGGCAGGTAGGCGCCGTAGGGGGCGTAGATGACTGTCGGGCAGGTCCACTTGCCGTAGGTGCGCCAGCGCAGGGTCGCGAGGTTGGTGACGAGTTGGTTCCAGCCGGGGTAGATGAAATCGATGAACTGCAGCTCGAACACCGGGCGCTTGCCGTAGCTCGCGAGCCCGCAGGCGACGCCGAGGATGGTGGATTCGGCGAGGGGCGAGTTGAAGACCTGCTTGGGAAAGTCGGTCGAGAGCTTCTGCGTGAGCCGGAACACGCCGCCCTTGGGGTCCTCGATATCCTCGCCGAAGATGATGCGGCCGGGGTTGGCCTCGAGGCCGGAGCGCAGGGTGCGGTTGATGACGTCGCCCATGCGGTACTTGCCGGGCGGGAGGACGAGGTCGTCGAGGGCGGCGGGCAGCGAGGAGACGTTGACCTCGAGGTCGTGCGCCGAGGGGTTCTCGGCGCGCTCGGCCTCGGCGTAGTCGCGGCGGACGCGTTCCTTCACCTCGCGGTCGAGCTTCGCGAACTCCTCGTCGGTCAACAGGCCCTCGGCGATCATCTGTCGCTTGAGCGTCAGGAGCGGATCATGGTCCTCGAGCTTGGCGAGTTCCTTCTTGCTGCGGTAGATGGCCTGGTCGTCCGTGCTCGTGTGGCTCGAGAGGCGCTCGAGCTTGACCCACAGGAGCCGCGGGCCGAGCCCGGCGCGCAGGTCGGCGATCGCGGCCTCGCCGGCGGCGTGGACCTGCTCGACATTCCAACCCTCGACGACCTGCCACTGCTCCGGGTTGAGCACCTCGAGGGCGCGCGGCGTCATGCGGGCGGTGGGCGTGCTGATGCCGAAGCCGTTATCCTCGACGATGAGGAGCACCGCCAGGCGGCGTTCCTGCGCGAAGCACACGGCCTCGTAGAAGTCGCCTTGCCGCGTGGCGGCGTCGCCGACGCTGGTGACGACGAGGTTCGGCTTCCCGTCGAACTGCATGCCCCAAGCCATGCCGCAGGCCGGCAGCAGCTGCGCGCCGGTCGGCGTGGGCACGCTCCAGATGTTGAGTTCGCGGAAGCTGTAGTGCGACGGCATCTGCCGGCCGTGCGACGACGAGTCGCGCTTCGCCATGTAGTCGAGGGCGAGCTGCTTGGTCGTCACGCCGCGCCCGAGGACGAGGCCGCGGTCGCGGTAGTAGGGCGCGAGGTAGTCGTCGGGCTGGAGTTGGCGGGAAATCGCGGCGAGGGCCTCGTGGCCGCGGCCGGACACGTGGAAATGGCCCTTGCCCTGGCGGTTGAGGTTTTCCTCGCGCAGGTCGCCATGGCGGCTCTCGAGGATGGTCAGCAGCAGCTCACGCTTGAGCTGAGGGGACAGGGCGGCAGGGGCAGATAAAGCAGGCATAGTTCGCTCCGGGTGTGAGGAGTGACAGGGGTGTGGGGTTGCCGTGTCACAAAGCTCGCGCCCCGAGGCGGCGCAATGCGTTTCCCGCCGGGACGCCTCGCCAGCGGGTCAATTGCTCCAAAAGGCGTAGGTTTGGGGTTCAAACCCGCACGCCGAATTGCAAAAAAAAGCGGCCCCGATGATCGGGGCCGCTGGTGAAGCGTTCCTGGACGGCGGCTGGGCCGCGTCGCAGTTCAGTTGAGGGCGGGGCGGACCGAGTAGTCGCTGATCGCGATGGCGAGGACACCGGCGGCGGCGAGGACCGCGTAGGCGGCTTCGGCACCGGCGAGGTTCGCAACAGCGGCGACGCTCAGGGTCAGGAGGATGAGGGAAGAGGTGAGGGCTTTCATGGTGGGAAGTTTGTTGATGCCATGAAAACACCCCGACCCGCGAAAAGTTACAGGCCCACGAAAAAAAACCGACCAACCCTGCTACCCCCTCGTCGCGGCGTAGCGCATCAGGCCGCCGCGGAAGCCGGGGAAGCCGGCGCCAGCGAGCAGGGCGAAGTCCACGTCGTCGGGCGATTTGACCACGCCCTCGTCGAGACACCGCTGCGCCTCGGCGATCATCACGCCCATGAGGCGATCAACGATGGCCTCGGCCTTCATCGCAGCCGGACCGGGCGCAGCGAACCCGGCTACAACAGGATTGAGCACTTCCTTCCGGCCCTCGTACGCGTAGAACCCCGAGCTGGCGCCGTTCTTGCGGCCCTTGAGGCCCGCGGCGAGAAGTCGCGCGCAGATGCTGGTCCGCGCGAAACGCCCGGGGAAGTAATGCTCCATCTCGCCAAAGATGAAATCGGTCACGTCCACGCCGACTTCGTCGATCAACCGCATCGGACCCATCGGCCAGCCCCACTCATGCAGCGCCGCGTCGATCACCGGAGTCGGCACACCCTCCTCCCAAAGCCGGCACGCCTCATTGAGGTAGAAGAACAAGACGCGGGTCACCAGGAACCCGGGCGACGAGCGGCAGATCACCGGCGATTTGCCGAGCGCCTTCGCAAACGCGAGCCCCGCCGCCGCCGCGGGCGCCGCGGTGTGGCGGCCGACGATGAGCTCGACCAGCGACATGCGGCTGACCGGGTTGAAGAAATGCAGGCCGAGCGTGCGGCCCGGATTCGGGACGTGACCGGCCAGTTCCTCGATGGGCAGCGCCGAGGTGTTCGAGGCGAGCAGCGTATCGGGTCGCACGACCGCGGCGAGTTCGCTGAACAACTGCTGCTTGGCCGCGACGTTCTCGACGATGGCCTCGATCACGAGGTCGCAGTCGGCGAAACCCTCCCACCCTGTCGTCGTGGCCACGCGGGCCAACCCGGCGGCGGCATCGGCCGCGGACATCAGGCGCCGCTTCACGGCCTCGTCGAAGAGCCCGCGAATCACGCCCAGCCCGCGCTCGACAAACGCCGGCTGCACGTCGCGCATGACGACGTGCAGGCCGCGGGCCGCGCACCACTGCGCGATGCCGGAGCCCATGACGCCGGCCCCGACGACGCCGACCTTCCGCACGGCGGCCGCCGGGGTGTCGGCGGCGAACCAAGGCGCGAGCGAGCGCTTCTTCGCGGCCTCCCGCACAAAAAAGCCGTGGATGAGATTCCGGCAGGCGGCGCCCGTCATGATGCGGCCAAAGCTCTCGCTCTCTCGCGCCAGGGCCTCGGCCAGCGTCTGCTCCGCGCCCGCCGCCACCAGGTCGATGACTTCGGTCGCGGCCGGGATATGGCGGTGGGTCCGCGACGCGGTGGTGCGCCGGGTTTCGTCGAGCCAGGCCGCAGCAGCGACCGGCGGCTGAGCACGCTGGGGCCGTCCGGCCGTCGCCAACCGCAGGGCGGCGGCGCGGGCGCGGGCCTTGA
Source organism: uncultured Opitutaceae bacterium (assembly GCA_964526145.1). Lineage (GTDB taxonomy): Bacteria > Verrucomicrobiota > Verrucomicrobiia > Opitutales > Opitutaceae > UBA2377. The sequence goes on along the minus strand of CAZGJB010000023.1, from coordinate 16,524 downwards.
GTTCGGCCGCAGGCACGAGTTCATCGATCAGGCCGGCCGCCAGCGCCTCGGGCGCCGGCAGGAGCCGCGCCTTGAGCAGATGCTCGAGCGCGGCCTGCGCCCCGACGAGCCGCGGCAGGCGGGCGGTGCCGCCCCAGCCGGGGATGCAGCCGATCCCGACCTCGGGCAGGCCAACCTGCGTGACCGCGGCGTCGCTCGCGATCCGCCAGTGGCAGGCCAGCGCCAGCTCGAAGCCTCCGCCCGCGGCGGCGCCATGGATGGCGGCCACGACCGGGACCGAAAAATCCGCGAGCCGCTGGAACAGGGCCTGACCCTCGCGCGAAACCGCGGCGGCCGTGGCCGGATCGGGCAGGCGCTCCATCCAGTGCAGGTCGGCGCCGGCGATGAAGATGCGGTCCTTGGCACTCGTCACCACCAGCGCGCGCGGCGGCGCGGCGGCGAGGACATCGAGCGCAGCGCGCAGCGCGGCGAGGACCGACGCGGAGAAGACATTGGCACGGGCGGCGGGATCATCGAACACGATCCAGCCGACACCATCGGCATCGATGGTGTGGGTCACGGGGTTTGGAGTCATGGGGTACGGACAGACGGACGCCGCAGGTGCGCGGCGCCGAATTTGTTGAGGTACTTGAGCGCGACCTCGAACTCGTGCGGCAGAGGGGAACGCAGCACGAATGGCTCGCGGGTGACGGGATGGTTGATCGTCAGCTCGCTCGCGTGCAGGGCGAGACGGGCGACCAGCGGCTTCTCGTCGTCCCGGCCCTTGTAGCCGCGCTTGAGGTCGGAAAGGAGCAGCACCACTCCGGGGTCGCCGTAGAACGGATCGTTCAGCACCGGCGCGCCAATGGCGGCGAGGTGCACGCGCAGCTGGTGCGTGCGGCCGGAGAGCGGCCGGCACTCGAGGAAGGCGAACCGGCCGAAATTGCCGACCACGCGAAACTCCGAATGCGAGGGCTTGCCACCCCGGCCCTTGAACACGCGCATGCGGCCGGGGTTGCGCTCGTCCTCGCCCAAGGCGAGGTCGACGGCGAAGGTCTCGGGCAGCACGCCCTCGGGCGTGCGGACCGGGGCCACGACTTTCATGGCGCGCTCCGGCGGCAGGACCGCGACAAGGGCGTGGTAGATCTTGGCCACGGTCTTGGACTGGAACTGCCCGCTGAGGAAATCGAGCGCGGGCTTGGTCTTCGCGCAAAGGAGCACGCCGCTCGTGCCGGCATCGAGCCGGTGCACGTTGGCGACGTGATGCCCGTAGCGGGCATGCACGAGGCCCATCAGATTCGCCCGCGCCTTGTCCCAGCGATCGGGCGCGACCAGGAGCCCGCTCGGCTTGTCGAAGGCCATGAGCGAATCGTCCTCGAAGATCACCGGCGGCAGGCGCATGGCCGAAACATGGGCGTGCCGCCCGCCCGGCGGCAACCAAATGTCGTGGCCGGCAGCGCAATTGGGAAAACGGCGTAAGACTGGCGCCGGAGGCGGGATTACAGTTGCGACTTTTGGGGTATCGAGGCTGCTATTAGGCGCATCGCGCGGTCCCATGCCGACCATCCCCCAGAGCCTCGTCACCCTCGGCGCCGGTCTGCTGACAGCCCGGGTTGAATTGCGGCTGCGGATGAAGCACTGGGCCGTGCCGGCGCAGGAGCGGACGCTGAAGGCCCTGATCGGGCAGCTGGCGCAGACGGCGCAGGGCCGGGCTGACGGCATCGAGGCGCGGATGCCCTACCGGCGTTTCGCCGCCCGCCTGCCGATCCGGACCTATGATGATTTCCGGCCGCAGATCGAGCGGATGAAGCGGGGTGAGGCCGGAGTGCTCTGGCCGGGTCACTGCCCCTTTTTCGCCGCCACCTCCGGCACGTCCAACGACGAGCCACGGCACCTGCCTGTCACCGAAGGCATGCTGCGGCATTTCCGCCGGACGGGCCCGGCCGCCCTGCTCTGCTACACCGCCCGCGTCGGCCATGCGGGCATCTTTCGCGGACGCCACCTGATGCTGGGAGGATCCACGGCGTTGACGCGCCTGGCGGTACCCAGCGGCCGACCGGCCTTTGTGGGCGACATCCTCGGCATCACCACGCTCAATCTGCCCCGCTGGGCCGAGAAGCATTACGCCGAGCCCGGCCACGCCATCGCCGAGCAGACCGATTGGTCCGCCAAACTCGAAGCGATCGCCCGGCGGGTCCGCGGCCGCGATATCACGCTGCTGGCCGGTTCGCCGAACTGGCTGCTTGGGTTTGCGGAGCAACTCTGCGCCGGTGGCGGCGGCGGTGCAAAGGTTCCGCACCTGCGATCGATCTGGCCCAACTTGGAATGCATCCTCCACACCGGCGTGCCGCTCGATCCCTACGCCGTCGAACTCGAGCAGGCCTGCGGGCCCGGCGTGAAATTCCACGAGATCTACGGCGCCTCCGAGGGTCTCTTCGCCGTGCAGGACCGCGCCGGCACCCAGGGCCTGCGCCTGATGGCCGACGGCGGGTTGTTCTTCGAGTTCCTACCCCTGGCCGACTATGACGAGCAACGCCTGGCCGAGCTCGGTTCCAAGGTCGTGCCGCTCGCCGGCGTCGAGCGGGATCGCGATTACGTGATGCTGCTCACCACCCCGGCCGGGCTGACGCGTTATGTGCTCGGCGACGTGGTGCGGTTCCTGTCCACGACTCCGCCGCGCCTCATCTACGTCGGCCGCACGCAACTGCAGCTGAATGCGTTCGGCGAACGGCTGATCGAGAAGGAGATCACCGATGCGCTCGTCGGCGTCTGCCGCGAGCACGCCTGGTCGATCGTCAATTTCCACGTCGCCCCGCAGATGATGCGTTCGATCACGGGCCAGACCCGGGGCCGCCACGAATGGTGGGTCGAACTGCGGGCCGGCACCGCGATCACCCCGCGGGGCCCCCTGCTCGAGGATCAGCTCGACCAAAAGCTGCTCCAGCTCAACGCCCACTACGCCGCTCGCCGGAAGGCCGGCTCGCTCCTGCCCCCGGTGGTGCGCCTGGTCATGCCCGGGACGTTCGAGGACTGGATGCGCCGGCGCGGGAAATGGGGCGGGCACAACAAGATGCCCCGCTGCCGCAGCGATCGCGAAATCGCCGACGAGCTGGCGCAGCTCACCCGCTTCCGCCCCGAGACGACCGCCCCGTGGGAAGAGCCGGAAGCGCAATAAACCCCGGCGCTTGGCACGGGCGGTGCTTTGCGGGAGTCGGTCGTTTGTCGCCGTCCCGGAAAAGACGGCGTGTATGACTCCGGTCCCTCGGGACCGAGAACATAGCAAGCAATGGGGAGCCGGCGTTAGGGGTAACCGCCGGCTCCCCTCAGCTTGAAGGGAGGTCAGCGGCGCGCGCCGCGGTGGAGGCGGCTGACCGGCTTGGCCGCGACGGCGGCCTCCTCGGCGAGGGCCTTGTCGTCGAACAACGCGGAATAGATGTAGGGGAAGCCCTCGAGCTTCTTCCGCTCCACGCCGACGCCCATGTAGCGCTCGATGCTGCGGGCGTCGCGGACGTCCTCCTCGGTGACGAGGGTGAAGGCGTCGCCCGTGTTGTGCGCCCGGCCGGTGCGGCCGATGCGGTGCACGTAGTCCTCGGCGTTTTCCGGGACGTCGTAATTGATCACGTGGGAGACGCCGGCGATGTCGAGGCCGCGGGCCGCGATGTCGGTCGCGACGAGGACCTCGAACTTGCCCGACTTGAAGCCGTCGAGCGCCTCGATGCGCTCGCGCTGGCTGCGGTCCGAATGCATGACGCCGACCGTGTGGCCGGTCTGCTGCAGCTTGCGGGCGATGCGGTCGGCGCCCATGCGGGTGCGCGTGAAGATCAGGACGCTCTTGAACTCGGTGCGCTCGAGCAGGAGCTGCAGCAGCTCGAACTTCTGCGAGGCGACGACAGGGTAGAAACCGTGCGAGACGGTCTCGGCGGGCGAACGCTGGCGACCGATCTCGACCTTCACCGGATCGCGCAGGGCCCAGCTGGCGAGCTGGGCGATCTCGGGCGGCAGGGTGGCGGTGAAGAAAAGCGTCTGACGCGTCTTCGGCGTCTGCTGGACGATGCGGCGCACGTCGGGCAGGAAGCCCATGTCGAGCATGCGGTCCACCTCGTCGAGGACGAGGATGTCGACGTCCTTCAGCGAGCAGTTGCCCTGCTCCAGATGGTCGAGCAGCCGACCCGGGGTCGCGGCGAGGATGTCGACGCCGCGGCGCAGGTCTTCGAGTTGCTTGCCGTAGCCGACACCGCCGTAGACGATCGTGACGCGGAGGTCGGTGAACTTGGCGAATTTCTGGAAGGCTTCCTCGACCTGCAGCGCGAGTTCGCGGGTGGGTTCGAGGATGAGGCAGCGGAGTTTCCCGTGCCCGCCGAGGCGCTGGATGATGGGCAGCGCGAACGCGGCGGTCTTGCCGGTGCCGGTCTGCGCGGAGCCGATGACGTCGCCGCCCTTGAGCACCACGGGGATCGCCTGCGCCTGGATGGGCGTCGGCGTGATGTAACCCATCTCCTGCACCGCGTAGGCCAGGGCGTCGCAGAGACCGAGCTTCGAGAACTCGGTGTCCATCTTCGGGATATCCACCGGGGTCGCCGGCTTGATGTCCGCGGTGCGCGGGTGGTCAAAGGTCTTGTCGATCTGGGGGCGCTCGCGCCGGGCGTGCGCGTGGCCGTGGGCGGAGCCATGGCCATGGGCCGAACCGTGACCGCGGGATTCGCCGCTGCGCTCGGTGCGCGGTTCGCCCCGGTGGGCGCTGGGACCGCTGCTGCTGCTGCGGGTGGACTCGCCCCGGCCGCCGCGACGGCCGCCGCGGCCACCGGACTCGCCGCGTTGACCGCGGGGTTCATGGCTGCGCTCGGGGCGCGGCTCCTGACGAGGGGTATGGGCTTTGGCGGCGGGTTTTCCGGCAGGGTGCGCCGGTTTGGATTCGGAAGTCGACGACAGCTTGCCGCGGATCTTCGCAATTAACTTTCTAAGCATGAGGAATGGTTAAGCCGGGGAGCGTCGACGTTTTGACCCGTATTGCAATCATGTATCTGGACCGAGGACGGGCCGGGTGCCTGGTCGGTCGAAAAAAAAAGCGGGGGCCGTGAGGCCCCCGCCCAAACCAACCATAACCTTGGCCGGCGAACCGGCAAAGATCAGAATTCCAGCGTGTTGCTGAACAGCCAGTTCCGAGCCGGCGACATGGCGAACGAACCTTCCGAGTATTCCTCGTCGGTCACGTTGTAGATGCCGAGCGACGTGCGGAACTTGAAGTCCGCGACGCTCCACGGATAGCCGAGCGTGAGGTCGTACACCACGTAGTCGCCGGCCTGGTAACCGCCCTTGAGCGGGTTCCAGTCGACGCTGCGGCTGACGACCGTCTCCGAGGAGTACCGCAGGCCGGTGCCCACGGAGAGGCCACTCACGGGGCCGTCGGTGAACGTGTACTTGCCGAAGACGTTGAAGCGGTATTCGGGCACGTTCTCGATGCGGGCGCCGTAGTAGATGTCGGAGGCGACCTTCGCGGCGGCGCTCAGGCTGTTGTACGCCGTCGAACCCGGCTTGGCGCGGGTCTTGTCGTAAACCGTCTTGGCGGTCCACAGCCAGGAGCCGTTGATGACGGCCTGGAAGTTCGTCCGCGGGGTCCAGATGACCTCGGCCTCGGAGCCTTCGATGCGGTTCTTCAGGTCGGTCGTGCGCCAGCGGAAGACGCGGGTGTTGTAACCCAGCGTGCCGGGAGCGAAGAGCGTGGTGTTGTAGTTGAGCGGCTCCTCGAGGTTCGACTGGGCGGCGGGGTCATCCAGCATCTGGTTGGTGCGCTCGCCGCGGAAGAAGGAGATCGTGCCGACGATCTTGCCGTCGTCCGTGCTCAGCTTGGAACCGAACTCCCAGTTCATGCCGGACTCGTCCTTGAGCGGGTTGTAGGCGCCGCGGGCGGTCTGGATCTCGACGAACTTCTGGGTGGAGGTGACGGTCTGGCCGAGGTACTGGAACGACCCGCCGTTCTGGTCGAGCGCGCTCTGCACGATCGGGAGCTCGTTGCCGACGAAGACGCCGCCCACGTTGCCCACATTGAACTGGAAGGTCTTGGACACGGAGGCGTAGACGCTGAGCGTCGGCTTGATCGCAAAGGAGGCGCCGGCCATCCAGGCATCCAACTCCTTCTTGTAGACGCGGAGGGTCTTGATGTAGTTGGCGCCGTAGCCCCATTCGTTGGCCGGATAGGCGACGGGATCCTTCCACGCGTCAACCGGGACGATGTACCACGGGTAGTTGGCCATCAGGAACTGGCCCTCCTCCTCGAGCGACTGGCGGCGGATGCCGGCGATGACATTCAGCCGGTCATCGAAGAGCGCCGCCTGATAGTTCAGGTAGCCCGCGATGTTGATCGGCTTGTAGCCGTCGAGCCAGGCGCGGCCGTTCGGGAACAGCTTGTCGATGGTCGGGTAGATCTCGAAGCCGGGGTCGAAGTCGCTGTACACGGCCTTCACCAGCTTGATGGCGCCGTTGCGGTCGCGCACCACGGCGTTGGTCGTGGGGACGCCCGTGTCGTGGCCACGGCCCTCGCCGACGAGGTTGTCGGCCACCTGCGTGCCGCCCGTGGTGCCATAGCCGGGATTGGCGATGGGGTTCGTCGCGCCGGGGACGTGACCGTAGAAGGGATTCAGCCGGATGTCATGGGAGTAGAAGTTCTGCGTGTACTTCGACCTGGTGAAGCCCGCGAGCAGCTTGTGCTTGATGCCCCCGGTCTCGAATTTGCCGATCAGGTCGATCTGGTGCATGTTCGTGTCGCGGTAGTAACCCGCGGTCGCGCTCGCGCCGACGTTCCAGTGCACGCCGTCGGCATAGGGGGTGGTGATACCCTCGATGCTGTTGTAGCGGCTGTTGTCATGCTGGAAGACGTAGCGGCCTTCCAGCCAGTCGAACGGCGCGAATTCCACCGTGGTGGTGAAGACCTCGACCTCGTTCATGGTGCGGGCACCGCGGCTGGTGTAGTTGAAGGCCTCGTCGTAGATGAACTTGCCGCTCTTGTCGGTGTAGTACGCGCCCCGCTGCACGCTGGTGTAGGCCGGCAGGGTGTAGTCGCCCGAGGCGACGCGCTTGTTGTTGATGTAGGTCGCGTAGGCCAGGCTCGGGGTGTTCACCGAGTTGGCCACCTTGGCGGTGGTCGCGGCGGCCGCGGTCTTCCAGCCGGCGAAGTCGCTCCAGATCCAGTCGTAGTCGTTCTGGTTGAAGCTCTCGTTCAGGTATTCCATCTCGAGGTTGATCTTTACCTTGCCGCTGTCGAAGGGAATGACCGTGAGGCTGGGCGTCAGGTTGACGTTCTTGCGGAACTCAAAGCGGCGCTCGCCCTGCGTGTCGTCCCAGGCGCCGACCATGCGGAAGGAGGCCTTCTTGTTCAGCAGCACGTTGATGTCGGCGACGACCTTGTGGCCGCTGTTGTCGTTGACCGAATACTTGAAGGTGCTCGGTGTCTTCACGAAGACCGGCTGCTTGGTCACATAATTGACCACGCCGCCGGGATAGCCCTGGCCGAAGAACACGGCGGCCGGCCCCTTAACCACCTCGACGCGATCGATGTTGTCGAGGTTGTAGGAGATGTAGCGGAAGACGCCGTTGCGCATCAGGGTGTTCACCGCGAAACCGCGCATGGTGAAGGCGCCCTGCGGGGTGGACTCGTTGCCGGGCCGGCGCATCGCGTAGCGGTTGTCGCCCGAGGCCGCCGCGGTGTAGCGCAGCAGGTCCATCAGGGAGCGGGTGTTCGTATCGTCGAGGAAGTCGCGCGAGATGACCGAGATGTTCATCGGCACCTTCTGGATCTCCATGCCGATGCGGGTCGCCGTGGCGGCGTTGGTCTTGAGGTAGCCGTTGTCCTTCTCGCTCGAGACCTCGAAGGCCGTGAGCACGACGACATCGGATTCCGGTTCGACCGGGGCCAGGGTGGCGGCCGGTGCGGAGCTCGCCGCGGCGGGGGCCGTCGCGGTGGTGGGCGCAGCGGCCGGGGTGGCGGGAGCGCCCAGGCGGGCCTCCAACTCGGCGAAGCGGCGCCGCAGTTCGGCGTTCTCGTTCCGCAAGGCCGCGTTTTCATCGATCAGTTTCTTGACGCCGTCATCCGCAGCCGAGACCGAGGCAACGGTCAGCGCGAACAACACCGCAAAACAGGCCGCCAAGCGTAGCTTGGCCCTGTGGGGGGTAGGACATGGATTTCGATTCATGGTGTTTGGTGGTGCTCGCCGGCTCGGGCCCCGAAAGGGAGCCGTTGACCGGCGAGAAATTCGATCAGGCCCGGAGCTGGACACACAGGCGCGCAGCTACAGCCAAGCTATGGGGTAACGGCAACATGGGTGGGGTTAGGGAAGTCGGGGCGACCGCCGCAGCGGTCTGGGTGCAACTAGGACGGTGAGAAAACGCACTTGGCAGGCGGTGTCGCCTCCCCTCTTTTGGAAGCGTTGCAATCCCGGCCCAAAATCACGCTCCAGATCCTCGCCCAGGAGTGCCGGGTCTCGTCGGCCACGGCGTCACGCGCTCTATCGGGCCATCCCAACGTGCGGCCGGGCGTGCGCACGCGGGTGGAGGAGGCGGCCCGCCGGCTGGGCTACGAGCGCAACCAGCTCGTCAGCGCGCTCATGGCCCACGTGCGCAGCGACCGGGCCCAGGCCTTCATCGGCAACCTCGCGGTGGTCCACGTGCCCTCGCGCTTCCAGCCGCAGATCCTGCCCATGCAGGAGCGGATCATCCTCGGCGCCAAGACCCGCGCCCGCGAGCTGGGCTTCGAGGTCGGTGTGTTTTCCCTCGGGAAGGACGACACCACGCCGACCACCCTCGCCCGCGTGCTCCGCGCCCGCGGCATCCTGGGCGTGATCTTCCTGCAGCCGAACTCGAACGACATGACCGCCGGCTTTCCCTGGGAGCACTTTGCCGCGCTGCAGATCGACTACGACTCGCCGAATCTCGTGCAGCACACGGTTTCGCTCGATCACCACTTCACCCTCATCAGCTCCCTCGCCCGGCTGCAGGCCCGGGGCTACCGGCGGATCGGGCTCTTCATCGCCCGGCACAAGGACGCGCGCCTCGTGCACAAGTGGTCCGCCGCGTTTCGCTCCTTCCAGGAAAATCAGGGCGGAATCGGCCAAGTGCCCGTGTGCACGAGCGAGACCATCACCCGCGCCGACTTCCTGGCTTGGTACCGCCGCCACCAGCCCGATCTGGTGATCGGCCACAAGGACCAGGCCGTGACCTGGCTGCGCCGGGCCGGAATCGGCGTGCCCAAGGAAGTCGGCTTCTTCAACCTCAACTGGGACGAGCGCACCCGGCCCTGCGCCGGGCTGGACCTGCGGCCGGAACTGCACGGTGTCGTCGCCGTGGAAACCCTGGCCGCCCAGATCCACCGCAATGAGCGCGGGCTGCCCACCGACCCCCGCACCGTCATGATCAGCGGACGCTGGATCGAGGGACCGACGCTGCGGCCCCCGACCGGGGACATGGCGCCAAACAGAATTACAGCCCCTGCTTGATCTTCTCGAGGATGGCCATGGAGACCGCCTCGTCGCCGAAGACGCCGACGCGGATCTTCACCTTGGTCACCTTGTCGCCGACCTTGATCAGGTCGATTTCGACCTTCTTGTCCTGCGCCGTGCGGGCGATCAGGTTGGCGGAGAGGGCGTCCTTCTTCTCGCTCACCTTGGCGAACTCGAGCTGGCTGATGGCGCGGTCGGTCGCCTTGACCGTCGCATTGAGCGAGCTGTCGAGCGTCGCCTCCAACTCGCCACGGATGTAGGCCACGGCGCCGGCCCCGGCTCCCACCGCCGCCACGACGCAGCCGGATTGGAAGACGGCCGCCAGGGCAAACGCGACCAGGGCAACGGAACGAAGGAGAAACGGGGTGGATTTCATGGAGGTCATCATCCGCATGGACCGCCGGCGTGACAACCGGTTTCCCGCAGTCTGGGCAATTTTACGGGGAATGCACAAATCGTTCCACCCCAGAGATCGCTGCGCCCGGGCGATTGACGGCGTCCCCGAACCGCGCCAGCGGTGGAAGGCGTCATGTGCACCCGTTTCGCACTTCTGCAGAAGGATTTCCAGGCGGTCCTGGAACGCCTCGGCGTCTCGGTGCCGCCGGGCTTCGCCTCGCGCTACAACCTGCCGCCGGGAACCGCGTTGCCGGCCGTCCGTGTGGATCCCGTGAAGGGCGAGCGCACGTTGGCCAGCCTGCGCTGGGGCCTGGTGCCTTCGTGGGCCAAAAGCGAACGCGACGGCCCGCTGCTCGCCAATGCGCGCGCGGAGACGATCGCGACCAAGCCCTCCTTTCGTTCAGCCTACCGGCACCGCCGCTGCGTGATCCCCGCGAGCGGCTTCTACGAGTGGACGAAGCGCGGCGACCTGCGGCTGCCCTGGTACATCCAGCGCCAGGACGGCCGGCCCTTTTGCTTCGCCGGGCTGTGGGAGAGCTGGCATCCCCTGGGCGTCGAGCCGTTGGAAACCTGCGCGCTGGTCACGACCGCGGCCAACGCCGAGATGCGCCCGATCCACGACCGGATGCCCGTGAGCCTGAACCCGGCGCAAGCCGAGACCTGGCTCGACCCGAGCCGAAACCAGGCCGACCTCGAACCCCTGATCCTGCCCGCCCCGGACGGAACCTTTGCCGCCACGCCCGTCAGTCCCCGCATGAACAACGTCCGCCACGAGGGCCCGGACTGCATCGTGCCCTGCGCGCACGACCAACCTGGCGACGAACCCGAGCTGCCGCTGGGGAGCAACTGACCGGAGGGCCGGTCTGCGGAAGGGCATTGTCAGCCGCCTGAACGTCTGCCGGACTTTCTTTCGCGCCTTGAACCTGCTCGACCGCTACATCTTTCGCAATGTCCTCGGCTCCTGCCTCGCGGCGGTCGGGCTCTTTGCGTTCGTCCTCATGCTGGGGAATGCGATCCGGGATCTCCTGGGCTACGTGCTCGCCGACCAGCTGACGGCGGCGACCTTCGTTCGCCTCGTCCTGCTGCTGATCCCGTTCACGGTCTCGTACGCGCTGCCGATGGGCATGCTGACCGGGGTGCTGCTCACGCTCGGCCGGATGTCGGCCGACAGCGAGATCACCGCCATGCGCGCTGCCGGCATCAGCCTCTCGCGCCTCGCGCGGCCGGTGCTGCTCCTGGGGTTGCTCGGTTTCCTGCTCGGCCTGTACGTCAATTTCACCGCCATGCCGCAGGCGCGGCTCCAGTACCAGCGCGAGCTCGCCGATGCGGTGCGCGTGAACCCGCTGCGGTTCATCGTGCCGCGCACCTTCATCCGCGACTTCCCGGGCTACGTGGTCTATGTCGGCGACAAGCAGGGCCCGGTGCTGAAGGATTTCTGGCTCTGGGAGCTGGATTCCACCGAACGCGTGCTGCGCACTGTGCGGGCGGGGGCCGGGCGCTTCGATTACGACGAGACCACCAACACACTGCTCCTCACCCTCGTCCAGGCCCAGGTCGAGTCGCGCAACACCCGCGCACCTGAAGATTTCTCGACGGTGCCGCTCGTCGGCACCTTCGAAAAGACCGAGCAGATCCGGCTCCCGCTCGACCAGCTCTTCGGCGCGTCGCGCGTGCAACAGAAGCTCAAATGGATGACCTACCCGGAACTCAAGGCCGAGGAGGCACGCCTCGCCGCCCTGGCCGTGCCGGCCGAAAAGCGCCGCCAGCATGAGCGCGATCAGATGAAGGTGCAGCTCGTCATCCAGGAGAAGTTCCAGAACGCGCTCGCGATGCTGACCTTCGCGCTGATCGGCGTGCCGCTCGGCATCAAGGTCTCGCGCCGCGAGACCTCCGCCAACCTCGGCGTCGCCGTGGCCCTGGCCCTGGGCTACTACTTCCTCACCGTCATGGTGAACTGGCTCGACCGCCACCCGGAGTACCGGCCGGACCTGCTGTTCTGGCTCCCCAACGTCGTCTTCCTCGTGCTTGCCTTCTGGCTATTCCGTCGCGTGCAGCGGAAGTGAGGCTTCGCGGTGGACGCGGAACAGGCGCCGCAGGAGCAGGAAACCGATCCACGCCACGAACATCGTCACGACGGTGTGGCTCAGGTAGTGGGAGCCCTTGAACATCTGGTAGAGACCCATGGCCCAGCCGGCGCCGAGGCCGAGGGCGATGCCCTGCCAGAAACCGCGGCGGGTACGCGCGAGGCCGGCAACGGCGAGGAGCGCAAAGCCTCCGCTGGCGTGGCCCGCGGGGAAACAGTCGCCCTTGCGCGTCGGCTGGTCATCCGGCGGATAGCACTCGACGACCTTCACGTACGGCACGTCACCGCCGTAGCGGCGGATTTCCGAGGGGCAGAAGATGTTCGAGCGCTGCTTCACCTCGCCGATGAAGTACGGCACGAGCCCGATCGTGAAGAAGGTCACGAAAAGATGCCGCCGCCCGATGCGGCCGAGGGGCATCCGCGCGCGCACTTTCTCCGGCAGCGCCGCGGCGGCGAAGACGTATAAGCCGAAGATGATGATAAGGACCTTCGGACCCGTGTAGAACAACGCCCGCGGCACCGGGGCGAGGCCATCGACCAGCCAGCGGCCGGTCTCGAAATTGAAGAAATGGTCCTGCACCCAGAGATCGATCCCCGTGTATTCGAGGAGGACGAAGGCGACGACAAAGAGGGCGACCGTCGGCCACAGGGTGCGGTCGGGCGGTGACAGGGGGGCGGGTGAACTCATGGAGCGGGAGCGGACGGCTTGCGCTGGAACTTGCTGCGGATCCAGCGCTTGAAGTCAAAGCTCCCGCGCACTTTCACGCTGACGCCGAACACCGCGCCGTCGGGCCCGAAGCTCACCCGCGGCGCCATACCTAGGAACCACTGACCGGTGCGCTTGATCGTGTAGCGCTGGGGCAGCGGCCAGACGATGCCCGGACGAAACGTGATCACGTCGCGCTCGAGGTCGCCGAGAATGCGGGTGGTCGCGAACGTGGTCTCGAAGGTGTAGGTGAGCTTCGGCCGCTGCCAAACGATGCCGGCGTTAAGGCTCACGTTGTCGTCACCCAGGGCATTGTCATCGAGGGTGACCGTCCGATCGATCCCGGAGATATCGTCGAAGTTGAGGCCCCAGAAGAAGCGGATGTCGCGGTTGGACTCGAGGTAACGGGAGAACGTCACGAAGTAGGCGTGGTGCTCGAGCCCGTCGGATATGTCCTCCGGCGGCGTGCCGGCGGGGGTGATGTAGTCGAAACCCACGCCCGTGTCCCACCCGCGCCAGAGGTTTTTGCCGAGGTTGTACTTCGTGTTGAAGTGGTAGCTGGAGATGCCCTCCTTGCGCAGGAACGGAATGTCGCCCAGGCCGTGGGCGAAATACGTTTCCACCTCGCCGGTCACCTCCCAGTGCTGCGTGAGGCCGTAGCGCAGCCCGAGCGGAGCGCGCAGGTAGTCCTTGCGGTGCAGGTCGCCAAAATGCGGGTGGATGATGAGCTTCAGGCGATTCTTCTTCTCGACGCCGGGCAGGGCGGTGTCGAAGACGCCGCGAATGCGGAGCTCATCGTCGGGGACCTTCTGATCACCGTTGCCAGTGCCGTTGGTCGGCTGCTGGGCCCAGGCGGCGGCCGCGCCGCCGATCGTGCCGAGCACGACCACGACGAAACCGCGTCGGATCATTGTGCCCAAACGCATCATCTCAGGGTTTGGTCGCCGCCTGCGCGATCGCGGCTTGCTGCTCGGCGGTGAGGGCGCCGTAGCCGTCGGTGCGGTAGAGGTAGCTGGCCGTCTGGTAGTAGGCGATGGCCGTATCGCGGAATTCCGGGTCGTCCGCCTGCGGGGCCAAGGTGTAGGTCGCCGGATCGTAGCGATACTGCGCCACCTGCCGGACAGGCTTGAGGACCGTGAGTGCGCGGTCGCGGTAGAGGCCGAGGCGCTGGTAATTGCCGATGAGGGCGCGGCCCGGGCCCGGCGTGTGGCGGACGTCCCAGCCGTAGAAGCGCGTGGCGTAGCTCCAGTTGAGGAGACCAAGGAGCGTCGGGGCAAAGTCGACCTGGCTCGTGAGCTGGGTCACGCGGCCCGGGGCGACCTGGCCGCCGGGGGCATAGATGAAGAGCGGGATGTGGTAATTCTCCACGGGCAGCTCGGTCCGACCCGCGGATTCGGCGCAATGATCCGCGACGATGACAAAAATCGTGTCCTTGAACCAGGGCCGGGTGGCGGCGTCGCGGATCAGCTGCCCGATCGCGAAGTCGGTGTATTTCACGGCACCGTCGCGGCCGGAGTCCTTCGACGGCAGGTCGATCTTCCCTTCCGGGTAGGTGAACGGCCGGTGATTCGACGTCGTCATCACGAAGAAGTGAAACGGCTTGCCGGCCGCCGCCGCCTGGTCGGCCTCGCGCAGGGTCCAGCGGAAAAGGTCCTCGTCGCAGGCACCCCAGGCGTTGGCGAAGGTGATGTCCTCGGGAGCCACGGCGGCGCGGTCGATCACGCGGTAGCCGTTGTTGCCGAAGAAGGCGTTCATGTTGTCGAAGTAGCCGAAGCCGCTGTAGATGAACGCCGTGTCGTAGCCGCGCGTGCGCAGGAGGCTGCCGAGCGTGAACAGGTCGGCATTCTTCGGCCGCTTGATGATCGAGCGACCCGGGGTCGGCGGCAGGCTGAGCGTGAGGGCCTCCATGCCGCGGTCGGTGCGGGTGCCGGTGGCGTAGAAATTCGTGAAGACAAGACTCTTGGCCGCCAGGGCATCGAGCTCCGGGGTGTGTTTCGCGGCCGGGTTGAAGGTGCCGAGGAACTCCGCGCTCAGGCTCTCGACCGTGATCTGGATGATGTTCGGTCGCAGCTCGGGTCCGTCGCGGTGGACGTAGCGCAGGGTCCCCTCGGCTGGACCCGGGCCGGCCGGGACGGAGCCATCGCGGGCAAGCTCGGCGCGGATCTGGCGGAAGGCAGCCGGGCCGTCGAGCGTCGGGTAGAATTTGGCGAAATCCAGCTCGTTGTGGCGGAACGCCGCGAAGAACGACCAGGGACCATTCTTCGCGAGCTCGCGATTGTGATCATTGGCGAAGGCCGGGATGCGGTTGGTGTCGAGGAACAGGGTGAGAACCAGCGGGAGCACGAGCCAGGGCGCGCCGGCCTTGAGCCGGGCGAGGAACGCCTGAGGCGCCGCGTCGAACCACCGCCGCAGCCAGCCGGTCCGGAGGATCAGCCCGTAGCCGAGCGCGCCGCCAAGGAAGACGCCGGTGAGGATCGCGGGCAGGTTGTAGGACTCGCGGATGTTGCCGATGACCTCGGTCGTGTAGATCAGGTAATCGACGGCGATGAAGTTGAAGCGGACGCCGAATTCGTCCCAGAAGGTCCACTCCGACACGCAGATGAAGAGCAGCAGGCTCAGCGTGGAAAACCCGGCCGCATGCACGAGCCCGCGGGCCCAGCGCCGCCGGAGGATGTCCGCCGGGAGGACCACCAGCGCCAGCGTGAGCGGCAGCGACCACAGGCCCGCGGAGGCGAGGTCGAAGGCGAAGCCGATGGCGAAGGCGGCGAGCAGGCTCGCATCCCAGCCGGCCTCGCCGCCGGACTTCAGCAACAGCGCGACGCGCATCGCGGAAGCGAGCACGACGAAGACGGCGATGAAGACGAGGGGCCCGCCGAAGCGGGAGGCGACGGTGCGGTTCAGGATGGGAGGAAGCGGCATGGGGGAAGCTCATTTGACACGTGTAGCCGAACGAAGTGCATGCAAGTGGAAAAGGGGGCGGCGGGAGGAACCGCGATCGGACGGATGGGATTCCTTCGCGTCCCCAAGCTTCCTTCGCGGTCCGGGATACGCGTTTGATTTTAGGCGTGCGCCGGGCGTCGCAGGCGTTGGAATCGCCTCACGCATGCCCGCCCACCCGTTCACCTTCATTTGCGGTGCCGACGACTACCTGGTCGACCGGCTGGGGCGCGAACGGTTCGCCGCGCTGGCCGCCGAGGTGACCGACGAATTCTCGCGGGAGACGATCAGCGGATTCGCCAACAACGGTGCCGAGGTCGAGTCGGCCATCAACCGGCTCCGCGAAAGCCTGCAGACGATCTCCATGTTCGGAGGGCGGCGCGTCGTCTGGTTCAAGGACGTCAATTTCCTCGCCGATTCGGTCACCGGCCGGGCCGAGGGCACGCTCAAACTCGTCGGCGACCTCCAGGAGCTGCTGGCCGCCGTGAACCCCGCCGAGACCGCGGTGCTCGTGACCGCCGCGCCCGTCGACCGCCGCCGCGCGTTCCCGAAGTGGTGCGAGAAAAACGCGGAGTACGTCCTGATCGGCGACGACGATGAGGCCGCCCTCGAGGGCGTGGTCCTGCGCGAGGCCAAGGCGGCCGGCGCCACCATCAGCCCTGCGGCGGTGGGCCTGCTCGTGGCCCGCGTCGGGGCCAACACCCGGCTGCTCGTCGAGGAGATCCACAAGCTCGCCACCTTCGCCGGCGACGGGGCGGCGATCGAGGAGGCGCATGTGGCGGAGCTGACGCCCAACGTGGCCGAGGGCGATTTCTTCGAGACCGCCGAAGCGTTCTTCAGCGGCGACCTGCGCTGGACCCTGGCGGCACTGCAGCGGCATTTCTTCACAGGCGGCGACGCCCGGCCGGTGTTGTCCGCGCTGCAGAACCGCAACC
>CAZGJB010000022.1:0-22706 GCA_964526145.1 uncultured Opitutaceae bacterium | reverse complement strand
CTCGCATTCATTCGCCTCATCATTCCACTTACCTCGGAAAAAATTACGGGCCGCTGCCGGTTTTGACGCCGGCAGCGGCCCGACCTGCTTGCACTTTATCCATGTAGCCCCCATGCAAGGGCAAGCGAGGGAATCATTGTCACATACATAAACGCTGGAGCGGTCGGTTTCCCCTAGCGTATGACACAAGATTTTCGAAAATTTCGTCAGCTCGCAGCGGGCACATCGTTTTTGGCTCGGTCATCGGTTGAGCAACGCAGCCAACTGCACGCGGCTTGAAACCTGCAGTTTGCGAAAGATGGTCGATAGCTGCGTCTTTATCGTGAGCGGGCTCCGATGCAGTGTCGCAGCGATCTCCGGCGTCGTCAGTCCGTCGCGAATCCGCATCGCCACCTCGCGTTCACGAAACGACAGCCGGGCAAGGATCCGCACGGCGGCCGGCGACAGCCGCTCATGGCGGTCGGCCCTCGGTCGACGGTAATCGAGTTGCAGGTCCAGGACGGGCTCGCCGCCTTCTTCGGGCACCTGCAGGCGCACGATGGCGTACAGCCCACGCCCCGGTTCCGCCACCTGTTGCATCGGCGGCACGGCTCCCATGTCGCGCCAAGCGCGAACCAAGGCCCGGCACGCCTGCTGGAGCACGACTGGCAGGCGAATCTCGGATCGGTCCAACGGCAGGGCGTCGCCCCCTTGCGGATGCGCGTTCCAGACCGCACAGACGATGGCAGCCTCTTGGTTGTGCCAAAGCAGCCTGCCCGACGCATCCACGAGGAGGAGCGCCAACGGCGCATTCTCAAGCATGGTCTGCATCATCGGCAGGAGACGCACCGCATCGTTCGCAGCGAAATTTGCCGGCATGGGTAGGTAAAAGGGACTCAGGTCGAAGCGACCCTGGCCTCTGCTTCGTCCGGCACCACCAGGCTGGGGTGCACGGGAAACGACAGTGCGCGGCGGCTGGTGATCTCGATCGCCCGATTGCCTTCGCCCACGAGCACGACCTGCGCCGTGTGGTCCGCCACCGCCGGTCCGGAAACGTAGGCATACGCCAACACCGTAACAATGTCGCCCGGCAACACCTGACGGCCCAGTGCACCTAACACTTCTACTTCGCCGGCCCCTCCCGGCATGACCGGAACCAACCAGCAACGCTCGTCCAAGGTGCGGATTTCCACCTGCTCGAACTCGCTCAATCTCGCTGCCCAGAGCAATTCGGGGTCGATCCGCAACGCCGAGATCCCCGCGGGGTCTGCGGCGGTGACGACGAGCGGCTGCAGGCACGCCCGCATGAGCCGGCGGTTATGCTCCCTGGACATCGGTATCAGGCAGCAGCGCCTGCATTCGTCGTGCGAGTTCGAGATCCATGCGCGTCACGACACCTCCAGCGGCATGGGTGGTCAGGCGGATCTGGACCCGCCGATTACAGTTCGTCCACTCCGGATGATGGTCGAGTACATCCGCCTCGCTCGCGGCATGCATCATGAAACAAATGGCGTCGTCGAAGCTGGAAAACTCCACGGCTTTGTTGAGCGAGTGGCCAGCATGCTCCCAGCCTGGCAAGGATTTGAGCGCCACTAAAATCTCGGCCTCGCTCAACGGCCGCGAATGCGAAGCTCCCGTGTTCATGCCCCAAATCCTCCATACGCCGCGGCCCGATGCAGCTCGCGCGCCAAGGCGAAAGCCTCCACGAGATCCGGCCACACAATTCCCTCAGTCCGTTCCTCGGCCGACATCTCGGGGGCCGAAGACATGAATCCACGTACGTGGCTGGCCACACCGTTGGTCAATTCAACGAAGAGCTCACCGGTCCGCCGATTGCCGTAAAGACTCAGGTTCCAATCGCGATCTTCACCCAACGGCCCGTCGTGGTAGATCACACAATCACGTGCCGCCTTCAGCATATCCAATCGCTGCGTATCGGGAATGACACCGGTTCTGCCGACCGGACCGGGATTGCAGACTGTGCTCATGAGGCGGCATCGCAAAGGTTCAGGTATCCATGGCAATCGGCCACGACACCGAATCGGCAACGACTTCCGGAACTCGGGCCGTCGTACTTGGTACTGCGTTTGAGTGAGGTTGGGGTGGATGGCATGGGAAAGCGAAGTGCCGCTGCCGGCGTGAACCGGCAGCGGCAAAACAACACAACTGAACCAGGCAACACAGCGCGGAGGCCGAACTGGCGACCTGTAACACACCTACTAAAACGCTTAAGGGGGCCAAAACCCCTAACGCTGGGCGTGGTTTACTCCGAAAGTATTAGACCTTAACCAGGCGCTAGGCGGGCTGCACCTTGGTCTGGTTGACCTGCTTGACTCTATTCCCGGGTCCAAGAAGAAGAACGCGCACCTGGTGAAACCGCACCTCGCGCGGCTGCAGACGGACGTAGGCCGCCACGATCACCAGGTCCCCAGGGCGGACCAACCGGGCTGCCGCGCCGTTGACCTGGATCTGCCCGGCCTCGCCGTAGATCACATAGGTGGTGAAACGGGCGCCGTTGGTGATGTCGTAAACGTCGACCTGCTCAAATTCGCTGAGCCCGGCCTCCCGGCAAAGGACGCGGTCGATCGAGATCGACCCCTCGTAATCGGGATCCGCCGCCGTGAGCGTGGCACGGTGCAGCTTTGTCTTCAGGAAGGTCACTTGCATGGCAAATCAATGGTTGCGCGGGTTGTCGCGGTTGAGTTGCTCGGCGTGGACGAGACCTTCGAGCACGAGTTCGGGGACAATCTCGCCGAAGAGGCGCTCCGACTCGAAGAGCCGCGCAAATCCACCGGTGCCAATCACCATCGGACGCTCGCCGCCGAAAGTGTCTGCGGCGATCGCATCGATCAGATGCCGGATCGCGCCCACGTGACCGTGGTAAAGCCCAGAATTGATGCTCTCATGGGTCGTACGACCCAACGGCGACTCGGGCCGCACGATCTGCACGTGCGGCAGCTTGGCGGTATGGCCGGCCAGCGCCGCCGCCGAGACTCCCACGCCAGGGAGGATCGCCCCTCCCAGGTACTCGCCCGCGGCAGTCACCACATCGAGCGTCGTCGCGGTGCCGCAGTCGACGATGATGAGGCCCCGGCCAGGATGCCGCCGCGTGCCACCAATGGCATTCGCGATGCGGTCGGCGCCGACCTCGTGCGGGTTGCGGTACAACACTTTCAGTCCCGTCTTGACGCCGGCCTGCAGGATGAAGGGTTCCGTGTGGTGATACTCCACGCACGCCCGCTGCAATGCATGCAGCGCCGCGGGCACGACCGAGCAGAGCGCGATGCGGGTGATCTTCGCCGGCTCGATACCCTTGGCGCGCAGCGCAGCAGCGAAAAACACCCCGAGCTCATCCGCGGTTGCCAGCGGGTGCGTGGATTTGCGGAACGTGCAGCGCAGGCTTTCGCCTTCGTAAACGCCACCGAGGATCTGGGAGTTGCCGACATCAAGACAGAGCAGCATGGGAGGATTGGGTTAAGGGTTCTGCAGGCGCATCGATCAAATGAGCCAGCCGTTCGGCGAGCTCCGCGCGACTGGCGCAGGGGAACGTCGCGTGATCACTGCGCCGATGAATCGTCGCGGGAAACTGCCCTGGAAGCGCGCCGCGCTGGGCGTTGTCATTGTGCACGACAAACTCGACCCGGGCGCGCTGGAAAAGCGCATCGACCGCACCTTGAGCGGCCGCCGGCGTCGCACCGTCAGTCAGCTTGAAGGCGACCACCATCAGCGCCGGATTCCGACTCCGCTCCCGCAGCGAATCGACCAGCTTCGGTTGTGGCCGCAGCTCCAGCAGGACGTTGCGACCCGAGTCCAATTTGGTCCCGCCCGCCGGCCGCTCGACGCCATCGACCCACAGCGACCCGATGCCAAAATCGCCAACCGCCGCGGCGTGCACCACCACATCGAAATCCGCGCCACCCAGCAGCCGCGAAAGCGCCTGATCGAGATCGTCGAAAGTCAGGAACGTCTCATCCCGCACCGCTGCCCCCGCGGGTGGCGCAGCGGTGGCGCGCAGCAACGTGACGTCGTGCCCGGCCGTCGCAAGATGGCTGGCGAGATCGGCGCCGGTACGTCCGGAACTCGTGTTCGTAAGGACTCGGACACCATCCAGCAATTCCGCCGTCGCGCCGCTGGTGACAAGAATGCGCTTTGCCGTGATCGGACGCGCCAGCGTGGAGGCAATGGCGGCCAGAATCTCCTCCGGCTCGGCCATGCGCCCCTCCCCCACCTCGCCGCAGGCCGTCCGGCCTTGTACCGGCGCCACGATCCGTGCGCCCCACTCCTGCAAACGCGACACGGAGGCACGCGTGGCCGGGTGCGACCACATCGCGGGATTCATCGCCGGCACGATCAGGAGCGGACGTTCCCGCTCGCGCGCCAACATCAAGGCGCCGGCCAGATCGTCCGCCAGTCCGGCGGCAAAACGATTCAGGCTGTGCGCAGTCGCGGGGCAGACGACGGTCAGGTCCGCCCAGCGTGCCAATTCGATGTGATCCAATGCCTCGCCCGGCGCAAACAGGTCGCTTTGGGGTGCCTCACCCGTGAGGCCCTCCAGCGTCGCCGGGCCGATGAACCGCAGGCCCGCTGCCGTTATCACCGTGCGCACGCGATGCCCCCGCTGCACCAACGCAGAGATGACCGTGCAGGCCTTGGCGGCTGCGATCGATCCCGTGAGAATGAAAAGGATGTTAGGGCCGGACATGGTCAATGAGGCGAACTCCTTCGATGCGGATTGCGGCCAGACGGGAGCCCTCGCGGTCCGCCACGTAGTCAACGATGAAACCTGCCTGCGCGAGCCGCAGCGCCGCCACCGACGCATCGGGTGCCTCCCGCAAGATTCGTGGAAAGGCCGCGGCCTGCACCCGCGCAGCCGGCGACAACCGGCGGTTCCGCGAGCTCAGAGCCAAGCCATCGGCATCGCGGATGGTCGGACAAGCGACGATCTCGACCGGCAGGAAAAAATCCGCGACCATGGATCGAACGAGTTCGAGCTGCTGCCAGTCCTTCTCGCCAAAGTAGGCGCGGTGTGGCGCCACGAGATTGAGCAGTTTCAGCACCACGGTCAGGACGCCATCAAAATGCCCCGGCCGGTGAGACCCCTCGTATTCGAGGCTGAGCACGGTCTCGGTCACGCGGTAACGATAGGCATCGGGATACATCGCATTGGCTGCGGGCACCAACACCCAGTCAGCCAGG
This sequence comes from uncultured Opitutaceae bacterium, assembly GCA_964526145.1. Taxonomy (GTDB): domain Bacteria; phylum Verrucomicrobiota; class Verrucomicrobiia; order Opitutales; family Opitutaceae; genus UBA2377. Next base: position 17,531 of record CAZGJB010000022.1, on the reverse strand, counting down.
CCTTCGACCAGGGCGACATCCTCCGCCAGCGTCCGCGGATAGGCGGCCAGGTCCTGGGGATCATTGAACTGCGTCGGATTGACGAAGATGCTCAGGACCACGACGTCATTCTCGCGCCGCGCCCGCTCGAGCAAGGAAACATGCCCGCGGTGCAAGGCTCCCATAGTCGGCACGAAGCCCACCTTGCGACCCGCGAACTCGGGGCCGGAGCGACGGCTCCGCCAGACCGATAGATCATGGATGACTTCCATCACGCCAATACCTCCTTCCGGGCTGGAAACCGGCCCGCGCGCACATCGCGCACGTAACGCCGCACGGCCCCCAGAACCAGACCCGCACCATCGACATACTGCCGCGCAAATTTCGGTCGGAAGCCGGGATCCAGCCCGAGCAGATCGGTCAATACCAGCACCTGGCCATCCGTCCCGGCCCCGGCGCCGATGCCGATGGTGGGAATCCGCAGGGCCTGCGTGACACGTTCCGCCAACGTTGCCGGAACGCACTCCAGCACGACGGCAAATGCGCCCAGACGCTCAAGCTCGGCCGCATCCGCAAGCAACTGCTCCGCGGCGGCCGGCCGGATGGCCTGCACGCGATGACCACCCAGCTGATGCACGGACTGCGGTGTGAGGCCGAGGTGCCCCATGACCGGTATCCCGCTCTTCACCAAATGGGCGATGACCTCCGCATGGCCGGCCAAGCCTTCGACCTTCACCGCGTTGGCCCCCGCCTGCACGAGCGCACCCGCCGCCCGCGTCGCCGCCTTGCGCCCCTGACGTGTCGCGAGAAACGGCAAATCGGCAATGACCATCGCTTCGGGTGCTCCGCGCCGCACCGCGGCAGTGTGCAGGACCATCATTTCCAGGGTCGCGTGAACCGTGGAATCATGCCCGTGCACCACCATGGCCACGCTGTCGCCAACCAGAATCGCATCGACCTGCGCTGCCGCCAGGAGCCGGGCATGCAGCGCGTCGTAGGCCGTCAGCAGGGTGATCGGACGCCCGGAACGTTTCGCGCGGGCAAAGTCGAGGATGCTCTTCACGTCGCCTCCGCTGCTTCCGGAAACGGAATGACAGGCGGGGGCGCGGTGCATTTGTGGGATGCTGTTCGCATGGCGATGCAGTCTCCGGGAAGATTAAGGTTTTGGTTTACTGACGAATCCCGGTCGCGATCAGGTTCGCGCCGAGATTCGGAAGTTGAGCGATGGGCCGGGTCTTGGAAAGCCCAGCCTTCGTCATAGTTCAATAGGCCCGAAGGCTGCGCCTTACCAACGCCAGGCGACGCCGAGGGAGTATTGCCGAGGTGCGGCCGGTACCGCCGGGACTTCTTCGAAGCGGCTGTCCCAAAGGTTCTCTATCATCGCAGTGATCTCGATGCCGGACAACGCCTTCGGACGCCAGGCCAACGCCAGCGCCGCCAACGCCGACTCGTCGGGCCCGCGGCGCAAGGGGTTGGCCTCCTGCAGGCGGAACTCCTGATCGAGTCGCACCTCGAGGCCCGGCACGATCCGGTAAATGAGGGCCGCTGTGAAGCGGTGCTGGGCGAAATTCAGCGCGTAAAAGCTGCCGTCCACCAGCGCACCACGGTAATCCGCATCCTTATCGAGCCAGGTGTAGCCCAACACCAGGTCGCAGCGCTCGGCCCGGCGGGTGTAGACCAGTTCCAATCCCGTGGTGGCGAGGTCCACTGCATTCGCCGTCCGGGCTGTCACGCCCTGACGGAAAGTCCAATCGACCAGATCCTCATCGCGGCGATGAAATAACGTCGCATCGAGACTCCACTGGCGGTCATGCCAGCGGGCCCCGGCCTCCAGGTTGCGGCTGAGTTGCCGGCCAAGATTCGGATTGCCGCGAAAGAGCCCGGCCGACGCGCTGGAATTCAGCGCCGTGTAGGTCGGCAGTTGCGTGGCCTCCGCATATTCGAACCGGAAGCGATCCGGATTGGCAGTTGACGCCCCTGCATCCGGCACCAGTTCGACACCCACGACCGGCGAGAAGCGGCCGCCATCGCGATTTGAATCGTCCCAGGTCCCGCCGGCACGGAGCGTCACGTCCGACGACGCCGGGACGCGGAACTCGGGGACAACGCTGATTTTGGTCTGATTCCGGTCGCGGTACCGGCCTGCCGTCAACGACGTGGACCTGAGTTCATCGCGCATCACCTGCGCTGCATAGACGACCGTAAAGCTCCCGAGCCGCTGGCGTCCGTCGAGCCCGCCGCCCTCCACCCAAGTCGTGTGCTGGAACGGGTGCACCGGACCCAGCGGGGCGAACCGGTTGAACGCGTAATCGTCCTTGTTGCGGCGATAGTAGGCCCCTGCTTGGAGAAAATCTCCCTCGCCTAGATCAGCCCGGTGATTGAAGGCCACCAGCACCGTCTGGAGATTCTCGGACTCAGGTGAGTTGAACGGCGTGTAGAGATTGAGCCAGCCGAACGCCTTGGCTTGATAACCTGCAAACAGGTCGGTCTGGCTCCGCGGGCCGCGCACTTGCAGGCGCCCGCCGATGCGACCGAACTCATGGTCGCCGAATTCGATCGGGCCATCCGACTCCGACCGCGCCGCCTCCAGGTCGGCCGCCACCTGCCAGCCATCGTGACCAAGGCTCCGCACCCAACCTTCGTAAAACGCCTGCCGGTTCGAGGCATCCGGGCCACCCGTCACGGACAGGCTGCCGCCGGATCGGATCGGTGCCCAGCCATAGGCGACGGTACCCGCGCCGGCGTTGAAACCAAGGTGCGCATTGTCCGCACCCGTGCTTATCCGAGGCGCACCCAACATCGCCGGCGCAATGGGAATCTCGGCGAAATAGTGTCCCGTTTGCGGATCAAACAGCGAAACCGCACCAACGCGGAAACCCGTCTGTTCGAAAATGCCGCCACGCAGCGCGATGTCCGCCTGCCCCTCCGCCAGATTGCGGGACTGCACGTCCACCAGCGGCTCGTACCGCAGGGCCGACACCGGCATCGCGAACGTCGCCGCCGGCTCCGGATTCGCCACGCGGGGTGCCTGCGTCGTGAAGACCGGCAGCTCGTAGGGCTCATCGGCGATTGTCTCCGGTGCCTGGGCGCGCACCGGTAAGCCGCGGAGCAAGCCGAGCACGAGGAATGTCAAAAAAGTCGTGGTTAAGCGCGTTCTCATGTCTGGTTAACAGCTTGATTGCGCCGCAGGCCTTGGAGCAGTGCAAGGGCAAACGTCATCATTACTGCTGACGGTGTAGCCAAGCCGTCAGCAGCGACTCGCGGACCTGTCTTCCGTCGCGTCGAATCGGCCGGTCAGGCCTTGCCTTCCGCCGCCTTGAGCAGCGTGCGACTGATGATGATGCGCTGGACCTCGGACGAACCCTCGCCAATCTCGCTCAGTCGGGCATCGCGCCAGAAGCGCTCGACCGGGATGTCTCGAGTATATCCGTAGCCGCCGTGGATCTGGATCACGCGGTTGCAGATGCGCGAAGCCGCTTCCGACGCGTAGAGCTTGGCCACCGACGATTCCAAGGTGTGCCGGACCCCGCGCTTCGCGAGGACGGCGGCCTGCAGGACGAGCGCCTCGGCGGCGCGCAACTCGACCTCGCAGTCGGCCAACATGAACTGCAGCGCCTGGAAATCCGCGAGCCGCTTGCCGAACTGACGTCGGGTGACGGCATGCTGCAGCGCCGCGTCGAGGGCGGCGCGCGCCAGGCCGAGCGACACAGCCGCGACGCCGATGCGGCCCTTGTCGAGGCAGGCCAGCGCCATCGCCTGGCCGGATCCACGCGGCCCGAGCAGTTCACCGGGTGCGCCGACGAGTTCAAATTCCGCCGTATCCGAGGCGCGCAACCCGCAGGTCGGCACCTTGCGCCCCGCTTTGATCTTCGATTGGTGGACGAGAAACGCGCTGAATTCCTTCTTACCCTCGGGCGTCTGCCCGGTGATCGCCATGACAATCAGGTACTCGGCCCAGTGGCCCATGGTGATATAGCGCTTCTGACCATTGAGCTCCCATTTCCCGGGGGCGACCTCCTTGGCCACGGTCTGCACACCGCCGCTGTCACTGCCGGCCTCCGGCTCGGTCAGCGCCCAGGCCATGAGCCACGTGCCATCGGTGATCTTTGGGAACAGTAGCCGATGCTGCGCCTCGCTGCCGGCCGCCAGCGGGTGGCCGACGCCGAGTGCGTTGTGCGCAGCGACGTCGATCGCGAACGCACCCTGGTACTTGGCGAGCTCGCGCACGGCGAGCGCCGCGGCAATGTAGCTGAGTTCGCGGCCACCGAACGCCCGGGGAGCGGTCATGCCGAGGAGGCCGATGCGGCCCGCCTTGGTGAAGGCCTCGCGCGGGATCGCCTCGTCCTCCTCCCACGCGGAGGCGTGGGGCGCGATGTCATGGGCGGCAAAGGCCGCCACCTCGCGGAGGAATTCGACCTCGGCGGGAGCGAGGTGTTCGAGCCAGGACGCAGGCCAGGACGGAGTGGACGCATTCATTGGGGTGGGATGCCGGAAGGGGTTCCGGTGGTTCTCACGCAGCCAAAGTGATTCCGCGCACGAGCACGAGCCCCGGCACGCGTTTTGGGTGCGAGCCCCCTCACAATCAGCCTTTTGGAGTATGGTTTGCCGCTGATTGCAGTTTGCCCGCCGGTGGGAATCTTCCGAAGCTGCGCCCGTCAGTCACCCCACCCCACCTTCACGTGCCGCCCACCCCGACGCTGCTCGAACACTGCCAGACATTGGCCCAGGAAGAATCGTCCCTCCGCGAAGGCGGCGGACCCGACGGACAAGCCCGCCAGCACAAGCTCGGCCGCCTGTTCGTGCGCGAACGCATCGCGGCCCTCGCCGACGACCGCGGCGCCGGGTTCCTCGAACTGGGGCTCTGGGCCGCCCACGGGATGTATCGTGACTGGGGCTCGTTTCCGGGCGCCGGCGTGGTCACCGGCATCGCCAACATCACCGGGCGTCCGTGTATGATCGTCGCCAACGACGCCACGGTGAAGGCCGGCGCCTTCGTTCCCATGACCTGCAAAAAGGTCCTGCGCGCCCAACGCATCGCCTTCGAGTGCAATCTGCCGCTCGTCTATCTCGTGGATTCCGCCGGCGTGTTCCTGCCGATGCAGGACGAGATTTTCCCCGATGAGGACGACTTCGGCCGCATCTTCCGGCACAACGCCGTGATCTCGGCCGACGGCATCCCGCAATACGCCGCCATCATGGGCAACTGCGTCGCCGGCGGCGCCTACCTCCCCGTGCTCTGCGACCAGATCCTCATGACCGAGGGCAGCGGCCTTTACCTCGCCGGACCCCAGCTCGTGAAAGCCGCCATCGGACAGGTCTCCGACCCCGAGGAACTCGGCGGCGCCGCCATGCACGCCGGCGTCTCTGGCACCGTGGACTTTCGCGAGAAGGACGACCCCGCCTGCATCGCCCGCCTGCGAAGCCTTGTCGCCCTGCTGCCGACACCCACGAGCGAAAACCTGCCGCCCGCAGCCGAACCGGAGTGGCCGGCTGAAAAGATCCTCGATCTCGTCCCTCCCGACGGACGCCGCGAATACGACGTGCGCGATCTTCTGCGGTGCCTCGTGGACGCCGGTACGGTGGATGAGGTAAAGGCGGAATACGGCCAGTCCCTCGTGACTGCCTTCGCCCGCCTCGGCGGCCGCCCGGTCGGCATCGTCGCCAACCAGCGAAAACGCGTTCAGGCGAAAAAGACCGGTCTGCAGATGCCGGGCGTGATCTATGCCGACGCCGCCGACAAGGCCGCGCGCTTCATCCTCGACTGCAACCAGACGCGCGTGCCCCTCGTGTTCCTGCAAGACGTGTCCGGCTTCATGGTCGGCAAGGACGCGGAACAGAGCGGCATCATCCGCTCCGGCGCCAAACTCGTGAACGCCCTGAGCAACACCACCGTGCCCAAGCTGACCGTCATCACCGGCGGCTCCTACGGCGCCGGCAACTACGCCATGTGCGGCAAGGCCTTCGACCCCCGTTTCATCTTCGCGTGGCCGAACTCCCGTTACGCCGTCATGGGAGCCGCCCAGGCCAGCGACGTGGTCTACAACATCCTCGCCCGCGCCGCCAAGGACCGACCGGCCGAGGAACTCGAGCGCCTGCGCCAGCAGGTAAAGGAAAACTACCTCGACCAAGCCGACATCCGTTATGGTGCAGCTCGCGGCTGGGTGGACGCCATCATTTCGCCGCTCGAGACCCGCCGCACCCTGCTGCGCGCGCTCGAGCTGACCCACCGCCCACCGGCCAAAGGCAATTTCCACACTGGCGTGATCCAGACCTGACCATGCCCCGCCCGCTCAAGATTGCCAACGCCTCCGGCTTTTGGGGCGACCAGCCGGACGCCGCGGCGCGACTCCTGGCCGCCCACCCGGACATCGATTTCCTGACGCTCGACTACCTCGCCGAGGTTTCGCTCTCGATCATGGCCATCGCGAGGGCCAAGGACCCCGCGGCGGGATATGCCCGGGACTTCATCGAGGTCGTCCGGTCGTTGACTGGCTTCTGGAAAAAGGGCGGTCGCACCCGCATCGTCACCAACGCCGGCGGCCTCGACCCGCAGGCGTGCGGCCAGGCCGTGCGCGACGAACTCGCGAAGGCCGGGCTGACCGATCGCAAGGTCGCCGTGGTCTGCGGCGACGACGTCCTCGCCTGGGTGCGCAGCCATGTTGACGCCTGCGCCAACCTTGAATCCGGCGCGGCGCTGGAACCCCTCGCCCCGCGGCTCGTCACCGCCAACGCCTATGTTGGAGCCGATGGCATCGTCGCCGCCCTGCAGGCTGGCGCCGACATCGTGGTCACCGGTCGGGTCGCTGACCCCTCGCTCACCGTCGGGCCGGCTCGCGCCCATTTCGGCTGGGCAGCCGATGCCTACGATCAGATCGCCGGGGCCACGATTGCCGGGCACCTCATCGAATGCGGCACCCAAGCCTGCGGCGGATTTTCGACCGACTGGCTCGACCTCGCGGGCAACCACGACATCGGCTACCCGGTGGCCGAGATCGCCGCCGACGGGTCCTGTGTGATGACCAAGCCCGTCGGCACCGGGGGCGCCGTCACGATTCAATCCATAAAGGAGCAGTTGCTTTATGAGATCGGTGACCCGGGCAACTACCTGTCGCCCGACGCCACGGTCTCATTGCTCGGTTTGAAACTCACGCAGGTCGCGGCCGATCGCGTGCAGTTGACCGGTGCCGCCGGCAGGCCGCCACCCCCGAGCTACAAGGTCAGCGCCACGTACCGCCACGGTTACAAGGCCCACGGCATGCTCACCGTGTACGGCGACCAAGCCGTCGCCAAGGCCCGACGCGCGGGCGAGGGGGTGCTGCGGCGTCTCAGCGAGTCCGGTTGCCAGTACCGCGAGACCCTTGCCGAATGCCTTGGCACCGGTGCAAGCGTCGGCGGTTTGGGTCGCCGCGTGGCCGAGGGCGATCTGATCGAAACCGTGCTGCGTGTGAGCGTCGCCGCCGACACCGAGGAACCCGTCCGCCGCTTCACACGGGCGGTCGCGCCGCTGGTGACAAGTGGACCACAGGGCGTCACGGGGTACGCAACGGGCCGGCCCAAGGTGCTGCCGGTCTTCGGCTATTGGCCGTGCCTGGTGCCGCGGACGGCAGTGAACCCCAAATGGGAGATGCTATGACGCCACTACGTGCCATCGCCTTCGCCCGCAGCGGCGACAAGGGCTCGTCGGCTAATGTCGCGATCTTCGGTCGCACACCCGCCGCCTATGCCTGGCTCCGCGCCCACCTCACGGCGGACCGCGTCGAGGCCTATTTCCGGCCGCTGGACGTGGGCGCCGTCGTGCGTTACGACGTGCCCAACCTGGAGGCGCTCAATTTCGTCCTCCCCGCCGTGCTGGCCGGCGGCGGCAGTTGTTCGCTGCGCATCGACGCCCAAGGCAAGACTCTCGGTCAGGCGCTGCTCGAGATGCCGGTCGACCTGCCGCCTGATCTCATTCCCCCCTGATACCCCACCATGAGCACTGAACTGGTTCTCGTCTCCACCCCCACCCCGGGTGTGACGCAACTCACCCTCAACCGGCCCGAGAAGCGCAATGCCCTTTCGATCCCGCTGCTCCAGGCGATGATCGCAGCCCTTGATCGCGTGGAGGACGATCCTTCGCAACGGATCCTGATGTTGACCGGCTCCGGGGCCGTGTTCTGCGCGGGCCTCGATCTGACCGAGGCGAACGACCCGAAGATCGCCCATCAATCGGCAGAGCTGATCGCCGCCGTCCTGCGTCGGTTGATCGAATCGCGCTTGGTCACCATCGCGGTGGTGCAAGGCGCCGCGCTGGCCGGCGGCGCCGGCCTCATGTCGGCCTGCGACTTTGCGTACGCGGAAGGTTCGGCCCAGATCGGCTATCCCGAGCCCAAGCGCGGGCTCGTCGCCGCGCTGGTGATGACCCTGTTGCGCCGGCAACTCCGCGAGCGGGATGCTCGCCGCCTGCTGCTCACGGGCGAATCCGTCTCCGGCACCGAAGCCGCCGCCATGGGGCTCGTTAACGCCGCCGCCGGCTCCGAGCAGATCATGCAGGTGGCATTGCGCACGGCCGCGCAGGTGCTTCAGGGCGGCCCGGAGGCCGTGGTGCGCACTAAGCGACTCTTCAACGACCTGTGGCCCGCGACGATCGCCGCTGATTTTACAAAAGCCACCCAGGTGCACCTCGAGGCCCGCGGCTCAGCCGAGACCAAGGAAGGCGTCGCCGCCTTCCGCGAGAAACGAAAGCCCGCGTGGGCCAAGGATCTTTAGGCCACGTTGGGCCAAAGGCCATCGCCGCTCAGGGCTCGCGCCCGAGACTTTCGATCAGTTCGCGCCTGACCGCCGCCAGTCCCTTGTAGGCTGCCAGGTCGTCCGGCAGGGTCGCGAGTGCCCGGCAGAAACCGCGTCGCAACGCCGGTTCAGCCAGAATATTGCCGAGCGGGACGATCCGCAGGCGAATGCCAAACAGGATCACACCCGTCATCGGCAAAACCCCGAGGATCTGATCCTCGATCCGCAGCCAAATCTTGTCCGTATCCAACGGCAGCACCAGCCGCGGTCGCTCCAAAGCCGGATGCAGGTTGCGCTCTGGGCTCGCCGCGAGACCCCAGTTCGCCCGTTCGTAAGCCGTACCCGGTCGCAGCTTGCCGAGAAATTGTCCGATCGTCGCACCCAAGCTCGCGTTCAACCCTGGCACCACGTCGTGAATGGCATTCAGATCCAGGCCCACCTTGGCCGCAGGCTCCCAGGACGAAGGAAAACAGACCATCGCCGCTTCCAGCCGGAAAGCCGCGCCGTCGCGTGCGAGCAGCATGAAATCCGGCACGAGAGTACGCCCCAGCGCTTCCAACCGGCTTCCGGCTGTTGCGCCGTGGACCAACCCAGTTTCCCCTAGATTCGCCGACGACCACGATGCCATTTCCTCGAGCAAGGGGCCCGCCGCCGGTGTGGTGCCCGCGTAACGGGCGAAATCGTGGTCGAGCCACTGCCGACGCTCACGCAGCGCGCCTGCATCGGGTTCGCTGAAGAACTGCGTCAGGTCGCCCTTTCGCAGCGTCAGGTGGAAGCGATAGTCCTCGTCGGGAAACAGTTCGGCCAGGGGCAGCGGCATGCGAAGGCGGGTGACGCCAACCCTAAGGTTGGAATCGCGCCGCCCTCAAGCTCCGCCGAATGCCGCCCGCGCCAACGCCGCCGCCCGATCGGCATCGGCGGGAGCGATCACGACGGATACCTCGGTGTCCGCGGTGCTGATCATGTCGATGTTGATCTCCGCTTGCGCCAGGACTTGGAAAAGCCGCGCCGCCGTCACCGGCGTGGCGCCGTGATCGACCGTCACCTTCAGCTTGGCGCTCGGCCCATGCATCAGGACCTGCCCGCCCAGCGCTTCGAGGCCCCGTTGGACCAGCTCGAAAGCCTTGTGCCGCTGGGCCTCCGGCAACGTGAACGTCAACGTCGTGCGTCCGTCGCGGGCGTAGTTCTCCAAGATGAGGTCCACGGCGATGCCGGCCTCGGCCAACGTTGAAAAGACCGTCGCCGCCGTGCCGGGGCGATCAGGGATGTTTTCGACGACGATGCGTGCCTGTGAAGTGTCCACGAGGACACGGGGATGGATTGGGGTGATCACATTCATCGGGTGTGGGGTTGCCGAAAACTATACCGCGGCACGGCGGCTTTGTCCCTAAGCCAAAATCATCAAGCTGCGGGTGCGGCCGGGGCTTGCGCCCACGCCGCGGTTGAAGATTGCGCCGCGTCGGCGTCGGCGCGATGCTCGCGCCCTCCCCGCCATGCAAAGCCGCCCATTTGGCAAACTGTCGAACGGCCAAGCCGTTGACCTGTACACCCTGTCCAATGCCGCTGGTGCCGCCATCGAGGTGATCACCTACGGCGCAATCATCCGCTCCATTCGCGTGCCCGACCGCGCGGGGCGGTTCGACGACGTCGTCCTCGGCTTCGCCGACCTCGCCACCTACGCCGGCACCCACCCCTACGTCGGCGCCATCGCCGGTCGCATCGCCGGCCGCGTGACCGGTGGCCGTCTCGTGGTCGAAGGCCGCACCTATCAACTCGCCCAAAACAACGGCGCCAATCATCTCCACGGCGGAATCGTCGGCCTCGACAAGCGCGTTTGGTCAGCCACCCGCGCAAAGCGCCCCGACGGCGCCGACTCGATTCGCCTCAGCTATTTCAGCCCTGACGGCGAGGAAGGTTATCCCGGGAACCTCACGATCACCGTCACGTACACGCTGACCGCCGATTCCGCGCTCATCGTCGAGACCGAAGCGACTACCGATCGCACCACGCCGCTCTGCCTCGCGCAGCACTCGTACTTCAATCTCGGCGGCGAAGGCAGCGGCCCGGCAACCGGCCACATCGTACAGATCCGGGCCGAGCGATGCATGCCGGCGGCCGATGCCGCGTTCACCCTCTCCGGCCGTGCCGAGGCCGTCGCCGGCACCGCCAATGACTTCAACCAACCCCGCGAGCTCGGACCGGCCTTGCCGGGATTGTTCAAGGCCCACGGTGTCCTCTATCTCCTCCGCGCCGCAGGTGCCCCGGCACCGGTGGCACCGACGCTGATTGCCCGGGTCGCCGAGCCCAAGTCCGGCCGTATCCTCGAGGTCCTCACGACTGAACCCGGCCTGCAGTTCTACACCGGCATGGCGCTCGACGGTACCCTCAAGGGCAAGTCTGGCCGCGCTTACGAAGCCTTCGCCGGAATCTGCTTCGAATGCCAGGGCTACCCGGATGGCGCGAGCCGGCCGGAATTCGGCGACATCCTCGTACGCCCGGATCGTCCGCTGCACCGAACGACGATCTACGCCTTCAAGACCGACAAGTAAGGCTGTTCAGACGGATTTCAGGAAATCGCGCGACGCAAGGAAACCGCGTTTCTCGCCTTCGAGCGTGCCGTTGAAGTCCAGATCCTCGAGTTCGATCGAGACATAACCCTGATAGCCGACGGCCTTGAGTTCGGCCAGCAGCGCGCTCCAGGGTGCCTGCCCACGGCCGGGAATCGTGTAGCGCCAGAACCATCCACCCCACCGCTGCGGCTCGGTCAGGAACCCGGCCTGCTCGGTGCCATGGTTGTAAAGACGCTCGGCGTCGATGATCGTGTCCTTGCCGTGCACGTGCACCACCTGCGGCGCAAATTCCTTGATGAAACGCAGCGGATCGATGCCCATGCGCAGGAGGTGCGACGGATCGTAGTTGATACCGAAGTGCGGCAAATCCATTGCGCGCAGGAACGCGCGGTACGACTCGGGCGTGCAACAATGCGCGTTGCAGCCCGGCCAGCCCTCGATGGCGATGCGGACGCCGGTGGCCTTGAGCACGGCCCGCAGCGCGCCATAGGTCTCAACCATGTAGCCAAAGGTCTCCTTCCGCGGCAGATTCACGTCCTCGGCGAGCATGACCACGAAGATGATCTTCACCCCCGCCGCCGCAGCGCTGCGGATCACCTGCTCCGCCTGCGCGACCGTCGCCCGGCGCTTGGCCGGGTCGGCGGACAACATACCGCCCCACTCTTTGCCGAAGAGATCAAGGGTACCGACCGGCAAGCCGGCTTTTTGCCATTGCGGAACCGTCGCCTGAAGCGAAACCGGCAAGTCGACACACCCGAATCCAGCTCCCGTGGCCCACGTCGCGATCTCCGCGACAGGTCGATCGGCCATCGTGCCGGTGAGACGCAGCCCGATGGGAAATCCACCGGTGGAAGTAGTTGCGGTAGTTTGCATGGAGGAGAGCGCGATATTGGGGCGGTGCTGGCGGCAGACCCAACTCAATTTTGCGCTAAAGCGTCTTGCCGTCCACGGTCGGGCGCCGGGCACGGAGTTCGCGGGGCGACAGGCCGAAGTGCCGGCGGAAGAGCTTCGAGAGTTGGTACTCGTCGTTCAGGCCCACGGCGGGGGCGATCGCCTTCACGGGCAGACCGGACGCCAGCATCATCGCGCGCGCCTGGTTCAGACGCATGAGTTGCAGCTCCAGCATGGGGGTGCGGCCGCTGAGTCGCTTGAACTTCCGCACGAGGGCGAATTTGCTCATGCGCGCCCGGCGGGCAAGATCCTCCAAGTACACCGTTCGGGCGAGATTCTGCTGCATGTGCCGGCGCAGGTCCTCGAGCCACGGATCCGGCGGCGAGGCCTGCAACCGGCGGATCTCCATGAGCAACGCTCGAAGAAGGGCGTGCAACTGCGTGGTCGGCACACCAGCACGGAAATCGCGCACCAGCCAGGTCACCATCTGCCGCACCCGGGTGTCGGCATCGCGCATGTGCAGCGTGAAGTCGGCCACGACCTTTTGCGTGGCCTTGAAGGAGATGAACAACGTGTTCACCGGCTCCCGCGGATCCGAGGTCTCCTTGTGCGCATGACCCGCCCGGTAAAACAGGAGGTCGCCCGGCCCCGCCTGCACCGTCTGTTCGGCCGTCTCCAACAACATGCCTCCGCTCAGGACCACGATCAACTCGTGCACGGTGTGACTGTGCGAAGGCATGGCCCAACGAGGGTTGGGCACCACCTCGCCACCGCTCAGGAACTCGCAGGCTGTCACGCGCATGGGAGCAATTTCTGACAAGTCTTGGCAACCGCCGCCATTCACGCGAGCCCGGAATGGTGCTAGGCTGGGGATCATGCCCCAACGCAAGATCCAGATTGCCTTCGCCGGTGTCGGCGGCATGGGCCAGGCCGCCCATCTCCGCAATTACGCCACGCTCCGCGACGACTGCGAAGTCGTCGCCCTCGCGGAGCTGCGTCCCAAGCTCGCCCAGGCCGTGGCGCGCAAGTACAACGTGCCGCGCGTCTACGGCACGATCGAGGAGATGCTCGCCAAGGAAAAGGTCGACGCGATCGTCGCCTCCCAGCAGTTCACGCGCCACGGCATCGTGGTTACGGAGGTGGCCAAGGCCGGCGTGCCGATCTTCACCGAGAAGCCCATCGCCGCCTCCGTGGCCGTCGGCGAACGCATCGTCACCGCCGTCGCCGCCGCGAAGACCTGGCTCATGGTCGGCTACCACAAGCGCAGCGACCCGGCCACCGAGTACGCCCGCAAGACGATCACCGAGCTCAAGCAATCCGGTGAACTCGGCAAGATGAAGTATGTGCGCCTCTCCATGCCGCCCGGCGACTGGATCGCCGCGGGTTGGACCGAAAACCTCGCAACCGACGACGTGATGCCGCCGATTGCGGTCGATCCCAAGCCGCAGGACATGGATGAGGAGACAACGAAGCTCTACGAGGCCTTCGTGAACTACTACATCCATCAGGTGAACCTCCTGCGTTTCCTCGTCGGCGAACCCTACAAGGTCTCGTATGCCGATCCCTCCAAGGTGCTCTTCATCGCCCACAGCGTCAGTGGCGTGCCGTGCACGATCGAGATGGCCGCCTACTCGACCAGCATCGACTGGCAGGAGACCGCCCTCGTGGGCTTTGAGCGCGGCTACGTGAAGCTCTCGCTCCCGGCCCCGCTCGCGTTCAACCGCGCCGGCACCGTCGAGATCCTCAAGGATCCGGGCAAGGGCGTAACCCCCGTGACCCTGCACCCGCAGATGCCGTGGGTGCACGCCATGCGCAACCAGGCCCTGAACTTCATCAAGGCCGTCCGCGGCGAGGCCCCCGCCCCCTGCCTGGCGCCCGAGGCCCTCGAGGACATCAAGGTCGCCCGCGACTACATCCGCCTGCTGAAGGGAGTCTGACCATGGCCCTCACCTTCCGCAAAGTCGTCCTCGCGGCCGAGCGCTATGAGTCCGCCGGCGTCTTCGACGTCAACGGCGACGGCATTCCCGACATCGTCAGCGGCAATTTCTGGTACGAAGGCCCGGATTTCCGCAAGCAGCACAAGATCGGGAAGGTCACCGCCCACGACGAGTATTACGACGATTTCTCGACCATCGCCATGGACATCAACGGCGACGGCCGTCTCGACTACATCACCGGCGGCTGGTGGGGCCAGACCCTGCGCTGGCGCGAGAACCCGGGCGTGAGCGGCCAGGAGTGGCCCGAGCACGTCATCGCCCAGACAGGCAGCATCGAATCCACCCGCGCCTGGGACGTCGACGGTGACGGCGAGTTGGAGATCGTGCCCAACACCCCCGGCGCCCCGCTCGTGGTCTACAAGCTCATCCGCGACGCCGCCGGCAAGGGCACGGGCAAGTTCACCGCCCACAAGCTCAAGTTCGCCGGGCGCGAGAACGATTGCCAGGGCCACGGCCTGGGCTTCGGCGATATCACGGGCAACGGCCGCGGCGACTTCATCCTGCGCAACGGCTGGCTCGAGGCGCCGGCCGACCCGTACAACGGCACCTGGATCTGGCATCCCGATTTCGAACTCGGGCGCGCCCCCAGCGTCCCGATCCTCGTTGTTGACCTCAACGGCGACGGGAAAAACGAGCTCATCCTCGGCGAGGGCCACGGTTACGGCCTTTCCTGGTGGGAGCACCAGGTCGATGCCGCGGGCAAGCGCACGTGGAAGTGCCACCCGATCGATCCCTACAGCAGCCAGTACCACGACCTGCAGTGGGTGGACATCGACGGCGACGGCCAGTGCGAGCTGATCACCGGCAAGCGCTTCCGCGCCCACCCGCAGGGCGACGGCGGCGACAAGGACCCCTACGGCTGGTACGTCTTCAAATGGACGGGCGAATGCTTCGCCAAGCACGTCATCGACTTCGGTCCACTCGGCTCCGGCAAGGGCCTCGGCATCCACTTCGCGGTCGCCGACCTCAACGGCGACGGCCGCCTCGATGTCGTCGCCCCGGGCAAGGACGGACTCGCCATCTACCTCAACCAAGGCAACGCATGAAAATCGGCATGAACCTCCTGCTGTGGACCGCCAAGGTCACCACGGCACACGACCGCCTGCTCAGGGACCTCCAAAAGACCGGCTACGACGGCGTGGAGGTTCCGATCTTCGAGGGTACGTCCCAGGAGTACCAGGCCCTTGGCGGCAAGCTGCGCGATCTCGGCCTCGGTGCCACCGCCGTCACGGTGATGTCGCCCGAGTGCAGCCCGATCAGCGCGGATGCGAAGGTCCGGCAGGCTGCCGTGGATCGCCTCAAGTGGGTGCTCGATCGCGGGGCCGAGTTTGGCGCCGAAGTGCTGTGCGGACCGCTGCATTCGCCGCTGGGCGTCTTCAGCGGCACGGCACCGACGGCCGATGAGCGCAAACGCGGGGCCGAGACCCTGCGCCGCGTGGCCGACCATGCGGCCTCCGCCAACATCACGCTGGCCATCGAGTACCTGAACCGGTTCGAGGCCTACTTCCTGACCACCGCCGCCGATGCCGTGAAGCTCGCCGACCGGATCGACCATCCGGCCTGCGGCGTCATGTGGGACACCTTCCATGCGCACATCGAGGAAAAGGACCCCGCCGCCGCGTTGGCGGGCATGAAGCGCCGGCTGGTGCACGTGCACCTGAGCGAGAACGACCGCGGCACGCCCGGCACCGGCCAGGTGAACTGGGACGCCACCTTCTCGACCCTGCGCAAACTGAAATACGACCGCTGGCTCGTCATCGAGGCCTTCGGCCGCGCCCTCCCCGACCTTGCCGCCGCGACGCGCGTGTGGCGCGACCTCTTCGCCGACCCGAAGGACGTCTACCGCGACGGCCTTAAGTTCATCCGCCGCAACCTGAGGCAGAAATGAAAACGGCGGCCGTGGATGGCCGCCGTTGAATTTGAGACTTTGGATGGGCGCTTATTCGCGCCGCATCGAGAGCAGGTACAGCAGGTGCAGCAGCGAGCTCATGAACGCGGCGACGTACGTCAGCGCCGCGGCATTGAGGGTCTGCGAAACGCCGGGCATCTCGTCGCGGTCGATGATGCCGAGGCCGACCAGTTCGACCTTGGCGCGACGGCTGGCGTCGAACTCCACCGGCAGGGTCACGAGGTGGAAGAGCGTGAGCACCGCGTAGCACAGGATGCCGATGTCGAGCATGATGCCGCCCAGGCCGCCGAAGAAGAAACCGCCGATCATGATGAAGGGCAGCATCTGCGACGTGATCATGGTGACGGGCACCAGGGCCATGCGGGTCTTGAGCATGCTGTAGCCAACCTTGTGCTGGATGGCGTGGCCGGCTTCGTGCGCCGCGACGCCCAGCGCCGCGAGACTGGTGCCCCGGTAGTTCTCCGAGGACAGCACGAGGCGCTTGTGCACCGGGTCGTAGTGGTCGGTCAGGTGACCCGAGGTTTCAGCGATCTCGACGTCGTTGATGCCGGCGCGGGACATGACGGCCTCGGCCGCCTCGCGGCCGGTGATGCGGCCCCGGGAGGCGATGCGAGCATTCTTGTTGTAGGCGCTGGAGACCCGGATCTGCGCGTAGAGCGCGAACACGAAGGTCAGCAGCAGCAGCACGAGGATGATCGGCGTGGGGATCAGGGCGAAGGCTAGTGACGTGGTCATGGTTGGGACGGCCCAGAACTTACGCATTTCCTACGGTTTGCCAGCGAAAACCGCCGGAATGGAAAAGGCGCGGCCGGATTCTACCGGCCGCGCCTTGGAAGGGTTGCGAGGGTCCGACTCAGGCGAGCTTCGGCACGTCGACCCAACGACGCTCGGCCCAGGACTTGAGGCCGAGTTCGGCGAGCTGCACGCCCTTGGCGCCCTCGAGGAGGGTCCAGCGGAAGGGTTCATCCTTCACCACGTGGCGGAGGAACAGTTCCCACTGCACCTTGAAGGCGTTGTCGTACACGGCGTTGGTCGGCACGCGCGTCCAACCGTCCTTGTAGTTGATCGGGCTGTCGATGTCGGGGTTCCAGATCGCGCGCGGCGTGGCGGCGAGCGCCTGGGCCTTGCAGTCGCGCAGACCGGCGACGGCCGAACCATGGGTGCCGTCAACTTGCAGCGTGAGCAGGTCGTCGCGGTCCACGCGCACGGCCCAGGACGAGTTGAAGTGGGCGATGACGCCGTTGGTGAGCTCGAAGGTGGCGTAGGCCGCGTCGTCGGCGGTGCACTTGTAGGGTTTGCCCGCCTCGTCCCAGCGCTGTGGGATGTGCGTGGCACCGAGGCAGGTGAGGCTCTTCACGTCGCCGAACAGGTTCTGGATCACGTACTGCCAGTGGCAGAGCATGTCGACGATGATGCCGC
>CAZGJB010000021.1:0-23189 GCA_964526145.1 uncultured Opitutaceae bacterium | reverse complement strand
CATCCCCGGCATCTGCGGCATCGTCAAGGGCGCCATCCTCCCCGGCTACTACGGCCTCGAGGCCGGGCAGTCCGCCGTGGGCGACATCTTCAAGTGGTTCGTCGAGGTCGTCTGCGCGGGCAATGACAAGACCCACGCGGCCTTCACCGCCCAGGCGGCGAAGCTCAAGCCCGGCCAGAGCGGTCTCCTTGCCCTCGACTGGAACAACGGCAACCGCACCATCCTCGTCGACCAGCGCCTCACCGGCCTCCTGCTCGGGCAGACGCTTCACTCCACGCCCGCCGGGATTTACCGCGCCCTCATCGAGGCCACGGCCTTTGGAGCCCGCGCTATCATCGAGCGCTTCAAGGAATACGGCGTGCCGATCGACCGCATCGTCTGCGCCGGCGGAATCGCCGAGAAGAATCCGCTGCTGATGCAGATCTACGCCGACGTCACCGGTTGCACCATGCGCGTCGCCGGCTCCTCGCAGGCCTGCGCCCTCGGCGCCGCCGTGAGCGCCGCCGTCCTCGCCGGCGCGCACCCCGACTTCCCCGCCGCCCAGGCCAGGATGACCTCCCTCAAGAAGGTCGCGTACCAGCCCAAGGCCGCCGCGCGGAAAACCTACGACGAACTCTACGCCCTCTACCGCCAGCTCCACGACGCCTTCGGCGGCCGCAACCCCTCGGCCGACCTCGGCCCCGTCATGAAGCGGCTGCTCGCAATCAAGGAATCCGCCTGAATCGCCATCCCTGGCCCCTCTCCCCATGCACCTCCTCGCCTCTCCTGAAATCTGGTTCGTCTGCGGTTCGCAGCACCTCTACGGGCCCGGCCCGCTCAAGCAGGTCGCCGCCAACGCCCAAAAGGTCGCCGCCGCGCTCGCCGCGGCGAAGGCGCTGCCGCTCAAGACGCGCTTCAAGACCCTCTGCACCACGCCCGACGAGATCACGAAGGTCATGCTCGCCGCCAACAGCGACGCCAACTGCGCCGGCCTCATCCTGTGGATGCACACGTTCTCGCCGTCGAAGATGTGGATCCGCGGCCTCACCGCGCTGCAGAAGCCCTTCCTGCACCTGCACACGCAGTTCAACCGTGACCTGCCGTGGGGCACGATCGACATGGACTTCATGAACCTCAACCAGGCCGCCCACGGCGACCGCGAGGCCGGGTTCATCCACACCCGCATGCGCCTGGGCCGCAAGGTGGTCGTCGGCCACTGGTCCGACCCCGAGGTGCACGACCGTATCGGCGCCTGGATGCGCGCCGTCCGCGCCTGGCACGACTGGCAGGGCGCCAAGTTCATCCGCTTCGGCGACAACATGCGCCAGGTCGCCGTCACCGAGGGCGACAAGGTCTCGGCCGAGATGAAGCTCGGCTTCGGCGTGAACACCTACGGCGTGGGCGACCTCGTCGCCCGCATGGCCGACGCCGCTATCGATCCTAGGGAGATCAATGACCTCTGCGCCGAGTATGAGAAGTCCTATGCGGTCGCCCCCGCCCTCCGCCGCGGCGGCGCCCGCCACGAGGCCCTGCGCTACAGCGCGCGGATCGAGCTCGGCCTGCGCGCGCTCCTCGGCGAGCACGGCGCGAAGGGCTTCACCGACACGTTCGAGGACCTCCACGGCCTGCGCCAGCTCCCCGGCATGGCGGTGCAGCGCCTCATGGCCGACGGCTTCGGCTTCGCCGGCGAGGGCGACTGGAAGACCGCCGCGCTCGTCCGCGCCATGAAGGTGATGGGCGCCGGCCTCCCCGGCGGCACCTCGTTCATGGAGGACTACACCTACCACCTCTCGCCCAAGGGCCACCAGGTGCTCGGCGCCCACATGCTCGAGATCTGCCCGTCCATCGCCGCCGGCAAGCCGCGCGTCGAGATCCACCCGCTCGGCATCGGCGGCAAGGAGGACCCCGTGCGCCTCGTGTTCGACGCCCCGGCCGGCCCCGCGCTCAACGCCTCGCTCGTCGACCTCGGCAACCGCTTCCGTCTCCTCGTCAACGAGGTCAAGGCCGTGAAGCCGCCCGCGCTCCCCAAGCTTCCCGTCGCCCGCGCCGTCTGGGAATGCCGCCCCGACTTCAAGACCGCCTGCGCGGCCTGGATCCACGCCGGCGGCGCGCACCACACCGGCTACAGCTACAGCGTCACCACCGAGATGCTCGAGGACTTCGCCACCCTCGCCGGCCTCGAAACCGTCATCATCCGCGACGGCACCACGCTCCCGCAGCTCAAGCAGGACCTGCGCAACAACGAGGTGTATTACCACCTCGCCGGTGGATTCCGCGCCTGAGGGCGGAGGCATCACCATGCTCACCGAACTCAAACGCGAGGCCTACGAGGCCAATGTCGCCCTGCCGCGGCACGGGTTGATCAACCTCACCTTTGGCAACGCCAGCGCGCTCGACCGGGCGCGCGGGATCTTCGCCATCAAGCCGAGCGGTGTGCCGTATGCGGCGCTCAAGCCCGCCGACATGGTCCTCGTCGACCTCGACGGAAAGATCGTCGAGGGGAAGCTCAACCCCTCCTCCGATACGCCCACTCACCGCCGGCTGTTCCTCGCCTTCGCCGCGATCGGCGGCGTGGTCCACACGCACAGCTCGCATGCGACCGCGTTCGCCCAGGCCGGGCGCGCCATCCCGATCTTCGGGACGACGCACGCGGACTATTTCAACGGCGACATCCCCGTCACCCGCCGCATGACCAAGGCCGAGATCGGCCGCGACTACGAGTGGAACACCGGCGAGGTCATCGTCGCGGGTTTCGCCCAGGCGAAGCGGGACCCGCTCGATTTCCCGGGCGTGCTCGTCAACCGCCACGCGCCCTTCACCTGGGGCCCCACGGTCGCCAAGGCCGTGGAGGTCGCCGTCGCCGTCGAGTGCATCGCGCACATGGCCCTCATGTCGCTGCAGCTCGCGCCCAAGCTTAAGACCATCGAGCCCGAGCTCCTCGCCCGCCACTTCAAGCGCAAGCACGGCCCGGGCGCGACGTACGGACAGAAGGGCTAGACCCACCCCATGAGCATGTTCAACACCGTCGGCCGCAGCGTGGACCCGGCGGCGCGCAAGGAGAACACCCGGCGCAAGCTCGAGCGCATGCACCGGGCGCTGCATCACCAGGAGCCCGACCGCGTCCCGATCAGCGACTTCTTCTGGGGCAGCTTCACCCAGCGCTGGCGCCGCGACCTCGGCCTGCCGGCCGACGCCAGCCCCTACTACCACTACGACCTCGATTGGATCGTCACCATCCCGAACATGGATCCGTGGATCCGGCCGTTCGAGACGGTGCGCGAGACCCCGGAGGAGGTCACCGTCCGCACCGGCTTCGGCGCGCTCATGCGCAAGTGCCACGCGCTGCCGATGCCGGAGATGAGCGCGTGGGAGACCGACACGTTCGAGAAGCTGCAGCAGGCGGTCTTTGATCCGCCCGACGATCCGCGCCGTTTCCTCAGCGCCGGGGACAACCAGATCGCCGGCGTCGGCGACGGCTTCCAGCGGAATTCCCCGCCGTGGATCGACTCGGTCCGCTCGCTGTGGCCCGACTTCCCCGTTTATGGCAGCATGATCGAGGCGAGCGAGTGCCTCACCCGGCTCATCGGCCAGGAGAACGCCCTCCTGTGGATGGGCGAGTATCCCGACGAGATGGGCGAGGTCATCAACCGGATCGGCGCCTACTACGTTGCCATGGCCGAGGCCGAGATCGCGGCCGGCGGCGGCCTGCTCGACGGCTTCGTGATCTGGGGCGACGTCGCCTACAAGCAGGGCCTGTTCTTCTCGCCGGCCTACTGGCGGAAATACTTCAAGCCCTGGGTCGCGCGGATCACCGCCGCCGCCCACGCTGCCGGCCTGCCGGTCATCTACCACGGCTGCGGCAACGTCCACGCCATCCTCCCCGACTACGCCGAGATCGGCATCGACGCCTACAACCCGCTCGAGGCCAAGGCCGGCATGGACGCCGTGGACCTGCGCCACCGCCTCGGGCACCGGCTCGCGTTCTGTGGCAACAGCGACGTGCAGGTCTGGGAAAGCGGCGACCGCGCCGCCATCCGCCGCGAGGTCCTGCGCAAGCTCAACGCGGCGCGCGGCGGCGGCTTCATCTTCCAGAGCGACCACTCCGTGACCAGCGCCGTGTCCGGGCAGACCTACGACTACATCGTGAAGCTGGTCCGCGAGTACGGCCGCTACCCGCTCAAGCTCGCCGAATTCGACGAAACGCCCTGACCATCACCCGAACCCTTCCCCCATGAAACGCTACGGCTCCGTCCTCGCCCTCCACCCCGAGAAGGTGGAGGAATACAAAAAACTCCACGCCGCGGCCTGGCCCGACGTGCTTCGCATGATCCGGGCGTGCAACATCCGGAACTACTCGATCTACCTCCGCGTCCTCGACGACGGGCAGCCGCACCTCTTCAGCTACTTCGAGTACGTCGGCACCGACTTCGAGGCCGACATGGCGAAGATGGCCGCCGACGAGACGACGCAGCGCTGGTGGACCTTCTGCAAGCCCTGCCAGAAGCCCCTCAAGAACCGCGCCCCCGATGAGTGGTGGGCGGGAATGGAAGAGGTCTTCCACACGGATTGAGGGACGCAGGGACCGGACCGGATTGAATGTGGAACTCAGGAACACGGGAATAGGAGGCAAGGCCAGATCCCGTTCCCGCTTTCCTGATTTCCACATTCGTACTTCAGAGGCTCCATAAAACGCCATGAAACGGCTGCGACTCGTCTTCATCACCTGCGCGGTCGGCGAGGATTTCTTTCGGCCGGTGCAGAAAGGCATGCGCGATGCCGCGGACCTGCTCGGTGCGGACTGCGCGTTCATCGGCACTGAGGACGTGGATCTCGAGGCTCAGGTGGGGATGGTCCGGCAGGCGATCGCCGACCGCGTCGACGGCATCGCGCTGAACATCATCCACCCGACCGCATTCAACGCCGTCATCGCCGAAGCTCGCGCGGCCGGAATTCCCGTCGTGGCCTTCAACGTGGACGCGACGTACGGGCAAGGTCCGCACCTCAGCGCCGTCCATCAGGATCTCTACAAGGCCGGCCGCGCCGTCGGTGAGCGCGCCGCTGCAACCCTGCCAGACAACGTCAAGGTCCTGATGACCGTTCACTCCGAAGGCATCTCCGCCCTCGAGGACCGCCTGCGCGGCATGCAGGATGTTTTGCGCGAGAAGCGTCATGCCCGCTGGACCATCGCCGTGACCGGCATCCACCCCGAGGGCGCAGCCGACGTGATCGCGGGCGCCCTCGCCGCCGACCCGGAGCTCAAGGCCGTGATCGCCACCGGCCAGGCCGACACCCAGGGCGCCGGCTGGGCCGCCGAGCGCGCCGGCGCGGACGCCAGGCCGTACGTCGCCGGCTTCGACCTCTCCCCGGAGATCCTGCGCCTGATCAAACGCGGCGTCATCGCCTTCACGGTCGACCAGCAACCCTACGTTCAGGGCTTCCACCCTGTTCTCCAGCTGACCCAGTACCTCCGTTACGGCCTCCGCCCCGCCAGCGTCGATGCCGGCGCGACGATCATCAACCGCGACGACGTGGACCGAATCACGCAGCTCAGCGCCGAGGGGTTTCGCTGATACCGCCGCCGCTGAAGCATTTGAGCGTTAAGCGTTAAGAGTTAAGCGTTGAGCGTTTCATCAAACCGCCTTCGCCGCGTACTCCCGAAACAGCCGCATATACGTGCGGTAATTCTCCAGCGAAACTTCCGGCGGCGTCTGGTGGTCGACCGACGGGATGTAACCGCCGCTTCGCATCACGGGCAACAGGCGCTCGAATTCGGCGCGCATCGCCGCCTCGCCGCGCGACATGGTCAGCTTGTCGAAGCCGCCCATCATGAGGAGCCGCGGGAACTCGCGCCGCAGCCGGGCCACGTCCACGCCGGCCTGGCGCTCCAGCGGGTAGACGCCCTCGATGCCGGCGTCGAGGAGCCACGGGATCATGGTCGTCACGTCGCCGTCGGTATCCACGAGCACCTTCACGCCGTGCCGCTTGATCGCCGGCGCCGTGCGACGGTAGTACGGCAGGAGAAACTCGTCGAAGCACGCCCGCGAGAGCATGGGGCCGTGGTTGTAGGACATGTCCTCCGCAAAGCCCACCATCTCGGGCCGCAGGACGGCGCAGATTGCGTCGATCATCCGGCAATTGAAGTCGGCGAGGTCGCTGTTCATGCGGTGCATCAGCGCCGGCTGGTCGTAGAAGGCCAGCATGTGCGGCTCGATGCCGAAGAGCTTGCGGGGAAACCAAAAATACCCGTCGAGCCACACGCGGATCGCGATTTCACCGCGATCATGCCGGGGCTTCAGCTGCCGCGCCACCCGGACCGCCTCGGCGATCATCGCATCGGTGAACAGATAAGGCCGCAGCGCGTCATAGGAAGCCTCGTCCGTCACGATCGGCGCAATTTCGGAGGGTGTTTCCGAGGGTCCGGCCGTCCCCACGATGAGCACCAGCGGGTCGAGATCGAAAAACGCCAGCGATTGGTCCCAGTCCAGCTCCGGCGGCATCCCCTCGGTCTTCCAACGCTCGATGGTGAGATCCCACCATGCCGCCCATTCGACGAGCGGGAGCCGGTCGTCGCATTTCTGAAAGTTTAGGCTGCGGATGAACCGTTCGCGGGGAGTCATGAAGTCGGATTCGCGTCAGATGAGATGCACCCCTCACCAGCGCTCGATGCGCTTGAGCACGGCCTTCTCCGCCTCCGGGGCGACGCCGAGGCAGAGGAAGACGCCCTCGCGCGGCATGCAGTCCATGAACTCGTCGAGCTCCTCGATGGGCACATCCACCATCACCGATTTGCCCGCCGCGAGGATGCGGCGCAGGAGCGGCACCCACTGCATGATGGGCCAGTCGGCGCCGAGGCCCTGCACCCACTGGATCGCGTGGATGTCCGGGCGCTCGAGGATGAGGTCGAGGTGGTTGGCCACGCCCTTGCCGTCGACGTGGTAGATGGCGCGGTCCATGCCCGCCATCTCGACCGACAGGTTCGCGAGCGAGAAGCGCGCGAAGTGCGGCGTCGCGATCATGCACGAAACGTCGCAGCTAGGGATGTGGAACCGGCCGGGGCACGGCAGGTTCATCCACGTGCCCGAGGGCTGGCCGGCCGCCTTCAGCATCGCGTCGAAATGGCCGAAGATCCGCTGGAAATCGCGGACCGACAACGCCGACACCTTCGCCAGCTTTTCCGGCTCCTCCGCCATCGCGAGGAACAGGTTGTCCATGCCGCACCAGGCGGCGACGCAGTCGAGGTTGGGGTGGAAGTCGGAGTAGCCCACCCAGTAGCGGTCGCCGCAGCGCGCGAGGGCGGCGCGGGTGAGCTCCTCGAGCTTGCGGAAATAGACGCTCTGGAACGGGTCGCCGCCGATGGGCGACAAGTCGTCGAGATCGGTCACGACCGGCTCGTACCAGGAGGTGACCTCGGAGTAGATCAGGCTGCCGCCGTAAAAGGCCGAGTACACGCTCGGCCCGAGGTTGGGCCAGAAGAAGGGGAAGGTCTCCGCGATCCACTCCTTGCCGGCGATGCCCTGCTCGAAGCTCGTCACCTGGTAGTCCACGTCGAACCAGCGCGCCTCGAGCGACGGCCAGCGCTTGCGGTCGAGCGGTTCGCCGGCCTCGAACTGCGCGTTGTGCTTGTAGAAGCGCACCGGCGGCCGGTCGACAACGGCCTGGTTCCACCAGGCCTCGATGCGTTCGAGACAGCGCACGTAATCAGGTTTCGTGGCGAGCGGGGTAAGCGGCGCCGCGGTGAGGGGGGTGAGGGGCGACATGGCTGGGGGCCGCGCCACCGAACCATGGCCAACGCGGCGTCCCGAGCCTGCCGGGACCGCCGCCCGAGGTCGAGCGCGCCGGTCCGGAATAAGGCGGCATGAGCAGGGACGATGCGCCGCTAATGGATTGCCCTCGTCGCCGCGCAGACTAGAATCGGGGTTGCCCAACCGTTTGTCCCCATGAACAGCCCCATATCCGCCCTGCTGGACAGCAAGGAGTCAGCGATTCATACCGTGCCCCCGCACGCCACGGTGTTCGAAGCCGTGCAAAAAATGGTGGAAGCCCGCATCGGTGCCGTCCTCGTCGTCGACGAGGGCAAGCTGGTCGGCATCTTCTCCGAGCGTGATGTGCTCGTGCGCGTCGTCAGCCTGCGCCGCGATCCGCTCACGACCCCGGTCGCGCACGTGATGACGATCGATCCGATCACGATCGACGCCGGCACCCCGGTGGAAGACGTCCTCGACCAGCACAGCGGCAAGGAATTCCGCCACCTGCCGGTCATGGACGAAGGCCACCTCGTCGGCATGGTCTCCGTCCGCGACCTCCTCCGCTGGGTCGCCCAAAGCAACAACGCGCAAGTCGACTGACGGGCGGACAAACCTTGCACCACGGATTTCACGGATTCGGCGGATGAGGCATGGTTCGGCACCGAAGGCACAGAAAACCGGAATCTTACAGGAGGAAACGGAGAGAACAGAGCCCTGGAATACAAACCTCCGTTTCCTCTGTTACCTCCTGTAAAAATGGATCGGGTCCTTATGTGCCTTTTGCGCATCTTGTGGCCATCGAGCGATGCCTCATCCACCGGATCCGTGAAATCCGTGTAATCCGTAGTTAAAAAACCCTTTCGATCATGAACCGGAAACTAAGCTTCACCCTCACTGAGGAAACCAATCCGCTTCGCACGCGGTCGATCGTCGACCTGTGCGACTATCTCACGGACAAGCTGCTCGTGCCACGCTTCGCGGCCAGCGGCACGAAGTGGCGCGGGGAGTTCATGGATTTCTTCACCTTCGACAACACCTGCGATCCCCTGCAGCCCACCGGCACGATCTACTTCCACGTGCCGCCGCTCTTCGCCGGCTGCACGGCCTCGCTCGAGCGCGCCGTGGTGGATGAGCTCGCGAAGCTCGGGATCAAGGCGGGCCACGTCTCGACCGAGCCCAACGGCGCCGGCCCCGCCGCCCTGGTCCTGCGCATCCCCATCGTCGACAACCCGACAGCGCAGCTGCAGCCGCCCGACGTCAACATGAGCCGCACGCGCGGCACCGTCGTCCTGCGCGACCTCCTGCACTATCAGCCGAACAACGGCCGGTATGAGTTCACGGCCGAGGACCTGCTCCAGCGCCTCGACACCGTGACCGAGCCGGCCATCGCCGCCTGCACCGCGAGCCCAGTGCGCGAGACCCGCTCCGTCGCCGCGGTCCGGCGCCTGCCGAGCCCCATCAGCACCGGCGCCGTCCGCCGTTGCCTGGACGAGATCCGCCAATTCGCCCGCTGGGCGCTCGAGCACGATTATCATCGGCTGGCGGCCGGTTGATCGAACGGGCTCTCGCGGAGGCGCGGAGGGCGCGGAGACTGAATTCACTGATTAGGTTCTATGAACACTGATCGGGTCGGATTCCTAATCAATTGAGTGATCATAGGCGTTCATCAGGGTGGAATCCCCTCCGCGCCCTCCGCGCCTCCGCGAGAGCCTAAAAACCGTTCCGAATCAGAGCGATCACCCGCTCCGCCGCGAACGCCACGGCCGCACTCACTACCTCGGTCGGCTCGGTCCCGAGCGTATACGGATCCGCCACCTCGATCGCGATCACGCGCACCCGCCCCGGCATGGCCAAGCCGAGGCGGCGGCCAAACCCCAGCGTCTCGCCCACGCCGATGAAGTGCGGCGACGTCGCGGTGACCTGCGGCAGGTCGGCGATGTCGCACTCGTGGATGTGACCCGGGGGCACCCGACCTGTCTGCACGGCATCCACCAGAATCAACGCGTCGAAGTCGGCGATCTCGTCGAGCAGCGCGAGTCCCATCTCGGTGGTCTCGCGGACCGCGATCTGCGGCCGATCCCGCAGCCGCTCCGCGACCGCGCGCGCCACGAGCAGGCCCACGGCGTCGTCGGTGAGGATGTCGTTGCCCAGGCCGAGCACGAGGATCCGGTCGCAGCGACGGGATCCGGCCGGCCTTTCGGTCGCGGGCATCATTCCTGGACCAGCTCCTGCACCACCTGCCGGTGGTGGTCGTAGATGCGCGCCCGCAGCGGCAGGTGGCCGGGCAACGTGTGCGTCGCGCAGCCAAGGCACGGGTCGTAGGCGCGGAAGGCCATCTCGACCTTGTTCAACAGGCCCTCGGTGACCACGCCGCCCTTGATCAGGCCCTTCGCGGCGCGCTCGACGCTCATGGCGATGCGGGCGGCGTTGTTGCCGGTGGCGACGATGAGGTTCGCCGCGGTGATGATCCCGCGCTCGTCCGTCGTGTAGTCGTGGAAGAGCGTGCCACGCGGCGCCTCGACGACACCGATGCCGGATCGCGGCACCGCCGTCGGCACGCACCGCACGTCGGGACTCGTGATCGCGGGGTCGTGCACGAGCTCGAGCATCCGCTCGGCCGCGTAGAGCATCTCGATCACCCGCGCCCAGTGGTTGGCCAGCGTGTGGTGCACGGGCTTGCCGCCCAGCACGCGGAAGAACTCCTCGTAGGCCGCCTGCGCCCGCGGCGTGGCCATGCCGTCAGCGACGTTGAGCCGCGCCAACGGCGCCACGGCATACACGCTCGTGTCCGGACCCTCGGTGAACCCCTGCCAGCCGCGCGGCCGCAGGTAGGTGAATTTCATGTAGCTCCAGGGCTCCACGTGCTCGGCGATGAAGTCGCGGTACTGCGCCGCCGCGAACATCGCGATCTCGCGCCCCTCGCAGTCCACCACCCGCAGTTTGCCGTCGTAGAAGTTCACGCGGTTCTGCGCATCCACGAGGCCCAGGTAGCAGGTGCGGTGCGTGTAGGCGTCGGACGTGATGAGTTTCACGTAGTCCGGGTTGCCGAGCACGAGCTGGTGGAAGACGTCGAGGGTCCACGCAGCGAAGTCCACCGCGTCCTGCGCGAGCTGGCGGAACTTGGGGAGGTCGGCCGGATCGAGCGCCTTGCTCACGCCGCCGGGCAGGCCGAGGACGGGGTGCACCGCCTTGCCGCCGAAGTACGCAATGAGCTCGCGCAGCCGGCGGCGGGTGCCGATGACGCGCTGGCCGGCCTCGATGCCGACCTTGCCGATGACGCCGAGGATGTTGCGCTCGGCCGGAGGCGCCTCGGGTCCGACGATGAAATCCGGCCCGCCGAGGATGAACACATGCAGCGCGTGGTCCTCCAGCATGAAGGCATGATAGACGAGCTCGCGGATCAACCGGCCCGTCGGTGTGGGCTCGACCTGGTAGAGGGCATCGAGCGCCTTGGTCGCCGCCATGTGGTGCGCCGTCGGGCATACGCCGCAGATGCGGCTCGTGATCTGCGGCATGTCCTCGGCCGGACGGCCGCGGCAGAAAACCTCGAAGCCGCGCAGTTCCGGCACCTGGAGGAAGGCGCGCTCCACGTCACCCTTGTCATCGAGGTAGATGTCGATCTTCCCATGGCCCTCGAGGCGGGTGATCGGGTCGATGGTGATGCGATTGGAAGGTGCGGACATGGGAGGGGTTCGGGTCTTGGGTAGGAGCGAGCTTGCTCGCGAGAGGACGCGCAATCGCGAGCAAGCTCGCTCCTACATAAGGCAATTCGTTTCAGGCATGCGGAATATCCACCCGCCGCCGGAGGAGACTCGCGGGCAGCGCGTAGCGGTAGAAGGTGCCGACGGGATCGGGGATGCCCTGGAGGGTCGGCTCGATCTCCTCCGGGGTGCGGCCGGCGACGTTGGCCGCGAGTGACGACAGGATCTTGGCTCCCTGGTCGCGCACGCGCGACGTCGGGCCGAAGCAGCCCGTGCAGGGCATGTTGCCGGCAGGACACTGCGCATTGCAGCCGCCGCGCGTGGCCGGGCCGAGGCAGACGACGCCCTGGGCGAGGAAGCACAGTTGCGGATCGAGCAGGTGCTGGTGCGGCCGCCGGAATTCGGTGAATTTCACGTCCTCGGGCTTGGTCTCCCGGCGCGGGCACGTCTCGCAGAGCGCGGTGTCGGGCGCCAGCACGCTGCCCTTGGGCGGCAGCTTGCCGCTGAGGATCGCGGCGACGGCGGCCTTGGTGAGGTCGGGCGTCGGCGGACAACCCGGCAGGAAGTAATCCACGTCCACCACCTGATCGAGGGCGCGCACGACTTGGTGCAGCTCCGGCAGATGCGGGCGGAATCCGTTGAACTCGGTGACCGCCTGCGGACGTGTCTTGGCCTCGTTCACGACGGTGGAAGCGGTCTCGTAGTTCGACCGCAGGATGTCCTCACGCTCGAATTGGTTGGCGAGCCCCGGGATGCCGCCGAGGTGGGCGCACGCGCCGTAGGCGACGAGGAGCTGGCTCTTGCGGCGGAGGAGCCGCGCCATCGCCTCCTGCTCGGTCGAGCGGATGGCCCCGTTGAGGAACGTGACGGCGATCTCGCCGTCGGCGAGCGCCTCGAGGTGGTGATACTTGAAGTCCAGCGCCACCGGCCAGAGCACGATGTCGACCTGGGCGACGACGCCGAGGATGTCCTCCGCGAGGTCCACGACCGTCTCCTCGCAGCCGCCGCAGGACGCGCACCAGTAGAAGGCAACCTTGGGCTTAGGCATGGATCGCCTCCGTTTCCTTCGCCGCCTCCGCCTGCACGGTCGCGGCGAGCGTGGCGATCTCCTGGTCCCAGTCGGCGAACTTCCCCGGCAGGTCGAGCGGGCCGAGGGCCTGGAGCTGCCTGGTCAGGTCGTCGATGACGGTCTTCACGCGCTCGCCCTCGGCGGCGGAGATCCACTCGAGACGCACGCGGGTGGGCGGAATCCCAAGGTCGGCGAGCATGCGCTGCAGGAGCCCGAAGCGGCGCAGCATCTTGTAGTTGCCCTCGACGTAGTGGCAGTCACCCGGGTGGCAACCGCCGATGAGCACGCCGTCGGCGCCGCGGCAGAGGGCGTCGATGATGAACTGCGGGTCCACGCGGCCCGAGCACATGAGGCGGATCACGCGGACGTTGGGCGCGTACTTGAGCCGCGAGACGCCGGCGAGGTCGGCCGCGGTGTAGGTGCACCAGTTGCAGAAGAAGGCCACGATGCGCGGGGTCCAGGCGGGCGCGGGGGAACTGGCGGCGGGGGCGTTCATGGGGTGGCGGCCGGGACCGGTGTCGGCTCGGGGTCGGGCGCGAGCAGGCCGGCGATCTCGCTGAAGATCTCGTCGTCCTCGAACAGGTGCTGCCCGATCGAGCCCGAGGGGCAGGCGGCGACGCAGGTGCCGCAGCCCTTGCAGAGCGCCTCGTTGATGACGGCCTTGTGCGTGGCCTCGTCGAACGTGATGGCGGTGTACGGGCACAGCGGCAGGCACGACTTGCAGCCGGAGCAGTCGGCGAGCACGTGGGCGGTGTTGGGCTCCTGCAAAATGTGGCCGCGGTCGATGAGCGAGAGCGCCTCGGCGGCGGCGGCGCCGGCCTGGGCGACGGTGTCGGGGATGTCGCGCGGGCCCTGGCAGCAGCCGGCGATGAGGACGCCGTCGGTGAAGGTGCTGACCGGCGCCAGCTTCGGGTGGCGCTCGAGGAAGAAGCCCTCGGTGCCGCAGCTCATGTTGAACAGGCGGCGCACGTCCTGGGCGTCGGCGTGCGGCTCGAGGCCGGTGGCGAGCACGACCATGTCGACCGGGATCCGGCGCACGACGCCGGCGAGGGTGTCCTCGACGCGGATGACGAGCTTGCCCTCCTCCTCGGGGATCATGGCCCAGTCGGTGACCTCCCCCACCCGCCCGCGGATGAAGTGCACGCCCTCCTCGTTGAGCTTGTCGTAGAACTCCTCGTAGCCCTTACCGGGCGCGCGGATGTCGATGTAGAAATTGTAGAGCTCGGCGCCGGAGTGCTCCTTGAGCAGGTGCGCGAGCTTCATCGAGTACATGCAGCAGACGCGCGAGCACCAGCGGTTGGTCTTCTTGTCGCGCGAGCCGACGCAGTGGATGATCGCGATGGCCGAGGGGCGGCGGCCGTCGCGGAGGACGATCTCGCCGGCGGTCGGGCCGGAGGCGTTGACGAGGCGCTCGACCTCGAGGGCGGTGTAGACGTTGGGATAGGTGCCGTAGCCGTACTGCGGCACGCGGCGCACGTCGAAGGGCTTGAAGCCGGTGGCGACGATGATGGCGCCGACCTGGATCTCCTTCGTCTCCTCCTTCTGCGTGAAGTCGATGGCCTTGCGGTCGCCGCAGGCCTCGACGCAGGTCTTCTTGCAGCGGTCGGTGAGGACGCCGCGCTTGAAGTTGAGGCACACCTGCGGGTCGATGAGCACGACCTGCGGGGTGGCCTGAGGGAACGGGATGTGGATGGGCTTCCGCTTGCCGAGGCCCTCGTTGAACTCGTCGGGGAACTTCGGCTCCTTGTAGATGCAGTTGCCGATGCACTCCTGGCAGCCGGTGCAGAGCTCCTCGTTCACGTAGCGCGGGCGGCGGCGGACCTTGACGGTGAAGTTGCCGACGTAGCCGTCGACCTGGACGACGTCGGAGTGGCTCCAGAGCGTGATGTTGGGGTGCGCGCCGACGGCCGACATCTTGGGCGTGAGGATGCAGGCGGCGCAGTCGAGGGTCGGGAAGGTCTTGTCGAACTTCGCCATGTGGCCGCCGATGGAGGGCTCGCGCTCGACGAGCCACACGTGCTTGCCGGCCTCGGCGAGCGTGAGCGCGGCGTGGATGCCGGCGATGCCGCCGCCGACCACGAGGACGCCGGGGTTGATCGGGATCTTCCGCTGCGGCAACTCGCGCGCGAGGGCCGCACGGCGGATGGCGGCGCGGGCCAGGGCCTTGGCCTTGGCGGTGGCCGCGGCGCGATCGGTGTGCACCCACGAGGCATGCTCGCGGATGTTGACCATGTGGAAGAGGAACGGGTTGAGCCCGCCCGCGGCGACGGCGGCGCGGAAGGTGTGCTCGTGCAGGAGCGGCGAGCAGGAGGCGACGACGATGCGGTTGAGGCCGAATTCCGCGATGTCCTTCTGGATCAGCTCCTGCCCCGGATCGGAGCACATGTACTTGTAGTCGCGCGCGAGCACGACCCCCGGCAGGCCTGAGACGTAAGCGGCCACGTCCGGGCAATCCACCATGCTGGCGATGTTGTGCCCGCAGTGGCACACGTAGAAGCCGATCCGGATCTCGGGTTTCAGGCTGACCATGTTAGGCGGGGTTGGATGCCACCTCCGGGACCGGCGGGCGCCAGCGCAGGGGGACGGCGGCGCGGTGGAGGCCGAGTTGCTTTTCGGGGAGGCCGAAGGCGAGGCCCATCAGCTGCGTGAAATAGACCGTGGGGACGATGACGTCGCCGTACTCGGAACGGACCTGGGCGTGGTACGCGTCGAGGTTGAACTGGCAGAGCGGGCAGACGGTCGCGAGGCAGTCGGCGCCGCGCTTCCGGGCCTCGTTCAGCAGGATGTAAACCATGCGGATGCCGGCCTCCGGGACCGTGCCGGTGAGGCTGCCGCCGCAGCACTTCGTCTTGAGCGGATACCGCACGACGGTGGCGCCGAGCGCCTCGACGAGACGGTCCATGGTCACGGGATTGTACTGGTCGTCGAACGTCGCGTAGGGCCGCACGAGCTGGCAGCCGTAATAGGTCGCGACCTTGAGTCCGCGCAGCGGGCGTACGACCTTCTGGCGGATGGCGTCGAGGCCGACGTCGTTGACCAGCACGTCGAGCGGATGCCGCACCGCGGTGTTGCCGGCGTAGGTGAGGTCCACGGACGCGAGGGCTCGGTCGATCGTGGCCTTCATCGCCGGGTAGTCGTGGAAGTAGTGCTTGGTCTTGTTGAGGACGAGGTAGCACGCCGCGCAGGGAGCGAGGAGCTGGGCGCGGCCCGATCGTTCGGCGAGGGCGAGGTTGCGCGCGGCGAGGACGCAGGCCTTCGCCTCGTCGACCGCCATGTAGGCGGTGGCCCCGCAGCAGTTCCAGTCGTCGAGCTCATCGAGCTCGATGCCGAGGTGCCGCATGACCGGCAGGAGGGACTCCTCGTAGGACCGGCCGAGACCCTTGAGCGAGCAACCGGGGAAGTACGCGAATTTCATGGGGACGGTCGCTTGGGCTGGTCGACGGCGTCGAGCATGCGGGCGATGTCGCCGTGGCGGCGGATGCGCTCGGTCAGCAGCGAGAAGCGGCCGGTGCGCATCAGGTCGATCCCAAGCCGCCAGTTGCCGAGGGCGGCGAACCAGTCGGTCTTGAGGAAGAGGCGGATGACGAGGACGAGCTCGGTGATCCGGCCGTGCTTGCGCACCATGCGCGTGAACTCGTGAGCGAGGACGGGGATCGGGAAGCGGCGCGGATAGATCCCGGCGTCGATCGCGCGCTGCTTGAGCTCGTACATAATGTCGGTGATGCGGATCTGCTGCGGGCACTCGACGGTGCACGCGTAGCACGAGGCGCAGAGCCAGATGGTGTGGCTGCGCAGGACCTCGTCGCGGAAATCGGCGCGGGTCAGGGCCATGACCTGGCGCGGCGAGTGATCCATATAGATGCTCAGCGGGCACACCCCGGAGCAGGTGCCGCACTGGATGCAGTTCTCGAGCTGCTCGCAGCCGGGCACGCGCATGACGTCGCGGCCAAAGCCGACGCTGCGGTCCGACTCGTACTTGATCGTCCGCTCGATCCGACGCGTCGACCAGTTCCTGCCACCACTCCCCGCCGGGGCCGCGGGTGGCGGTCCGGATTTCAACTCCACACGCTCCGCTGGGGTCGCGGTCGCAGGCATGGCGAGTCTTGTCGGAAGGGACGTTGACTTAGCTTGGGTGGATCAGTCGGCGGATGAGTCGAGGGGGGTGGTTACGGAAAAGGGCGCGGTCGCGGTGGCGAAAAATGCGCGGAACGCCACGAGGCTATCCGCCGCGTCCCGGCGGTCAATTGGTGCATCCGGGCTTCGGACTCTATTAGCCACGCTGGGCCCATGGAATCAGTCTGTTAATGCAAACGCCACCCCGGGCGGCCGCCCGGGGTGGCTTGGCAGTTACCGATCCGTCGCCGGATCAGTAAAAGTAGAACCAGCCGGAAAAACTGCTCGAGGGCGTGTAGGGCAGGCCGCCGTGCGTTTCCCAATCGAACCAGGGCACGACGGCGTCGAGATCCTGATAGGGGACCGGGCACGTCCATTCGCAGAAAAGGTCGGTCGAGAGGTAGTACAGCAGGAACGAGCCGCGGTAGCGGGCGGCGTAATCGGCGTTTTCGCGCAGGTAGGTGTCCCAGTCGGCATAGGGATCGAGGTAGGTCGTGGTCACGAAGCCCGTGTTGTGGTCGAGCTCAACGCTCTGGTAGGGCTCGGCCTCGATGGTCGCCACGCGCACCTGGCCGGCGCCGGCGCAGCGGACGTGCTGGTTTTCGTCGATGTCGACGACCGTGCGGCCGTTCGATTCCCAGGTCAGGCAACGATAGACTTCGGCGTGCGTCGGCAGCGCGCCGACGGCACACAGTCCGAGCAACAGCAGTACACGAGCAGTGAGTTTGATCTTCATGGTTGGGGTTGTTGGGGTTACTTCGCGTCGGGGACGCCAAGGCGTTTGGTGAAATCCGTGATGCTGTCCTGCATGGCGCGCTGCTCCGGGCTGAGGCTGGCCTTGAACTGCGCCGAGGCCTCGCCGCGGCGCTTCCGCTCGACCTCCTGCTCGGGCGTGATCTGGCCATTCTGCACGCGCATCATCGGGTTGCGCTTGATGGCCTCGTAGGCGGCGCGCTGCTCGTCGGTGAGCGAGGCCTCAAATTCGCGGCGGTTGGCCGACATCGCGGCGCTCCGCTCCTTCTCGTAGATGTTTTCCCAGTGAAACGAGCTGCTGCGGCCGACGGTCTCGACGCCGATGAGCTGCCAGCCGTGCTTGAGGTAATAATCGATGACGGCCTCCTTCTGCTCCTTGGGGAGCTTGGGCCACTCCATGACGATCTCGATCGGCAGTTGCTGCATGATATGGACCATCGGGTTCTCGTTCGAGTTGATCCACGCCTTGGAGAAGGGCACGCGCGTCGGGCCGTTGGCCGCGGTGGCTGCCTCCGTCGCGGTGTTCGCGCCCGCATCCGCCGCGACCGCGATTGGCCGGAGCGTCTGCTGCCGGCCGCTTGGGCGGTGGCGCAGGACAACATGCTCCGCGGTGATGTCGTCCACTACTTGGTCGCCGAAGACCTCGTGCAACTGGCACCAGCGGCCATTCGGGGCGTACGGGCCCTTGAGCGAGGCATAGAAGTCGGAGCCGATCTGGACGATGCCATGGACCTGATACGTGCCGCCATCGGCCGGCACGCCGGGCAGCGTGAACCGGTGCGCAGCCTGCGCGCCGGCGGGCGGCTCGGCGGCAGCGGACGCGAGCGGAGCGAGGACAAGCAGGGTGCCAAAGAAAAGGATGAGACGGGCAGCGAGGGAGTTCATGGTGGGATCGGTTGTGGGCTCGAAAGCGGGCGCACCAATGCGCGATCCGAGGGGTCGGCGTAAAGGCAGCGGCTGTTCAACTGTGTTGGACCGAGGGAGGTCCATGCAGTTCGCGGCGGCGGCGCACCAGATTACGCCGACCGGCGGAGGATCGCGCCCGAATCGGGCTTGTCTGCCGCGGATAACATGTTCAACTGATTAAACATTCGGCCATGAACACCGCCACCCCCGGACCCCGATACGAAAAGTTAAGCTGCTGCAAATCAGTGGGTTTCCGTCCCGGCGAGGAACTCCGGGCGGAGCTGGAAAAGCTCTCGGCCGAGCTGTCGTGCTCCGGTTCGATCCTCACGATTTCCGACATCCTGCGCGAGGGCGTGAGCGCCTACTGGGTGCACATCCGTGCCTACATGCGGGCCAAGGCGCGCCAGCGCGGCATCGCCATCGAGGTGGTCGACCGCATCGTCGCCGCCAGCATCAAGGCCCACCAGCTCGGCCTCGATCCGCAGGAAATCGACCGTGCCTTGGATCAGGCGCTCGCGCGGAAGGGCGGCGTCACCAGTTGAAACTCACGCCGACCGTGCCGCTCGCGCCGGGCATCGGGTAACCAAACTTCTGCTCGTAGTCGGCGTCACCCAGATTCTCCCCGGCCACGAAGCACTCGCCCGCCGGATGCCAGGGCGCCGCGTCGAACGCGTACGCCAGGCGCGCGTTGAGCAGCACGTACGACCCGAGGCGCGCGGCGTTGAGCGCGTTGAGGTCGCGATTCCGCGCGAGCACCGAACGGGCGCCGACATACTGGCCATCCACGCTGAGCCGCACCGCCCGGGTCAGCCGCCAGTTGAGCCCGGCGCTGCCCGACCACTCCGGCACGTAAGGCAGGTCGTCCGGCGTCGCGCGCATCGCGGTCACCGCGGCATACACCGCCCACGTTGCCTGCGGCGCCCACGACACGGCCGCCTCGACGCCCTCGGTGCGAAACGCCGCGAGGTTCTTCCAGACCGGCGGGAACGGCGGATACGAGGTGACGATGCGGTCGGCCCCGTCATCGCGGAACACGCTCACCTCCATGCGCACCGTCTCGCCGAGACGCCGGCTCACCCCGATCTCCGCGTGGTCCACCGTCTCGGCCGACAACTCCCGGTGACGGTTGTTGCCCGGCGGGATGGCCATCACGAAAAGCCC
Organism: uncultured Opitutaceae bacterium; assembly: GCA_964526145.1. Taxonomy (GTDB): domain Bacteria; phylum Verrucomicrobiota; class Verrucomicrobiia; order Opitutales; family Opitutaceae; genus UBA2377. The sequence goes on along the minus strand of CAZGJB010000021.1, from coordinate 3,762 downwards.
GGGGTAGTTGATGCCGCGCGCGGCGGAGACATGCCACTCCGTCGTGCCATCGGTCGCGACGAGCCCGGCCTGCGGCGCGAATTCGTCGGCGAACACGCTGTGATCCAGGTGCCGCGCACCCAGCGATGGCCGCAGCGTCCAGCCGCCGCCAAGCGTCCACGTGTGGCTGACCACACCGTAAACCGAATCGATCCGCACCGCGGTCCGCGGGAAACTCCCCGCCACGCCGCCCGTGAGCGAGCGGTACTGGCCGGCGATGCGGTCGAGATCCACGCCGCCGATGATCTCGGTGGCGGCGCCGGGACGGTACGTCTCGCGCAATCGGAGGCCGCGGTTGGCGTACTCGGTCACGGTCACGTTCTCGTTGCGGGCCGTGGGCGCGTGATACTGGCCGGTCCAGTCGAGTTTGCCGCGGCTGGAGTACGCCTTGAGGCTGCCCTCGAGGCCCGGATCGCGGTGCGTGACCGTCGCCACGACGAGGTCATTGTCATCGGCGAAGCGGCCGTTGCCGAACTGCAGCGCCGGCGGGACGCGGGCCGGGTCGGGGCCGGGGTCGTCGGCGTAGTTGCCGGTGCCGTTGTAGAATACGTGCGCCGACCAGCGCTCGTCGAAGGTCCAGCCCAGGCGCACATAGGCGGCGCGCAGGCGGCCGTCGGCATTCGCCCGGTGGCCATCGGAGGCGCGCGTGCTGGCGAGGACGTAGGCATCGAGCGCTTCGCCGCGGAATCCGCCTTCGGCCGTCGCCGACCAGGTGCCGAACGACCCGGCCGTCAGTGTCACCGCCTGACCCTGCCCCGGCTCCTCGCGGAACTTCGGCGCGAGGTCCACGACGGCAAAGGCCATGTTGCCGAAGAGCACGGGTTGCGCGCCCTTGTGGATGTCGATGCGCCGGGCGAGCTCGACGTTGAGCATGTCGAGGATCGGGTGGGTCCAGATGGAGTTGAAGCTCGGCACGCCGTCGATCGAGAGCTGGATCTCGGCGCCCGGCCGGGCCGTGCCCATGCCGCGGATGAACACCGCGCCGCCCTCGGTGCCGCCGAAGCTGCCGACCGGGTTGAAATGGGAAACGACCACACCCGGGACGCGGCGCAGGGCGGATTGCAGGTCGCGGGCGTTGAGTTCGACGAGCTGCGCCGCCGTCACGGCGGTGACCTTGCCGGCCAGGACGTCGAGCCGCGTCTCACCGACGATCGGCGTGGCGGCGACCACGTAGTCGTCGAGGCGCACAACCTCCGCCGCCCCGGCCGACAGGGCGAAGGTGAACAACAGGAGCAAAGGCAGCGGCAGTTTCATGCGCGGGCGTGGGCGGTGTGGACCCGCGCCATGGGAATGGCTTGGCGCCAATTCGCCAGCTTGAAGATGCGCCCCGGCCTCAGCGCAGCGTCATAAAGTGCAGCGCGTTGAACAGCCAGCCGATCGCGGTGGTGCCGACGAGGACGACGGCCGCGAAGGCGACGATGAGCCGCAGCGTCATCACGCTGCGCAGGAGCACGAGCTCGGGGAACGACACGCCCACCGCCGAGAGCAGGAACGCGAGCGCGGTGCCGAGCGGCACGCCCTTGGCCACGAAGGCCTCGAGCAGCGGGATGGTGGCGTTGGCGCTCACGTAGAGCGGCAGGCCGACCAACGCGGCGAGCGGCACGGTCCACGAGCCGCGCCCCGCAAACAGCCGCTCGAAGAAATCGTCCGGCACAAAGCCATGCAACCCGGCGCCCAGCACCAGCGCCGCGATCAGCCAGGGAAAGATCTTCCGGAGGATGTACCAGCACGTGTCCGCCGCATCCACGACCCGGGCCTTGAACCCGTGCGGCGGCGGCTCGTCGTCCTCGTCCGGCGCCGCCGTGGCGCCGGGCACCAGCCAGCGCTCGGCCCCCAGCGCGCTCAGCACGATCCCGCCGGTGATGCCGAGCCCGACGCCCGCTGCCGTATACGCGAGCGCCAGCTTCCAGCCGAAGGTCGCGGCCATGAGCGCGACCGCGATCTCATTGACGAGCGGCGACGTGATGAGGAAGGCGAAGGCCACGCCGATGGGAAACCGCGCCTGGACGAAGCCGAGGAAGATCGGGACCGACGAGCACGAGCAGAACGGCGTCAGCGCCCCGAACAGGGCCGCGGCCGGATAGCCGAGCAGCCGTCCCCCCCGCCCTTCCAGCTTCGCGCGCAATTTGTCGTGCGGCAGCGCCCCGCGCACGAGCGCCATGAGGAAGGCGACCGCCGTCACGAGCACGACGACCTTCAGCAGATCGTAGATGAAGAAATGCAGCGCCGCCCCCAGCCCGCGCGCCGCATCGAGGCCGCAGAGCCCGACGATCTGGTCCGCGATGAATTCAGCCCAGGTCCACATGGCTTACCTCAGCTCCTTCCCCGCGCGCAGGCCGGCCGCGTAGGCCTCGAAGACGAGCCTGATCTGGTCCCGCACGCGGCGGAACTCAGCGAGGATCTCCGCCTCGGTGCCCGTCGCGTGCGCCGGGTCGTCGAAGCCCCAGTGGTGCCGGTGCACCTGGCCCGGGAACATCGGGCAGGCCTGGTCGGCGTTGCCGCAGACGGTGATCACGGTGTCGATGCGCTGGGCCAGGAAATCGTTCATGTGCTTCGACCGGTGGCCCGAGAGGTCGAGGCCGATCTCCTGCATCACCTGGATCGCCTTGGGGTGCACGTAGCCGGCCGGTTTCGAGCCGGCGCTGTGCACGTCGATCAGGTCGCCGGCCGCAGCGCGGAGGATGCCCTCGGCGAGGTGGCTGCGGCAGGAGTTGCCGGTGCAGAGGATGAGGACCTGGGGTTTCATGGGGCGGCGGGCGGAAGGGCGCGGGCGTACCACGCGCGGGAGTCGTTGCAGACGCGGCAGACGGAGAGCATGACCGGCACCTCGACGAGCACGCCGACGATCGTCGCGAGCGCGGCGCCCGAGGTCGGGCCGAAGAGCGTGATCGCCACCGCCACGGCCAGCTCGAAGAAGTTGCTCGCCCCGATGAGGGCGCCCGGCGAGGCGACGTTGTGCGGCACCTTCAGGGCGCGCATCACGAGGTAGGTCAGGCTCGAGTTGAAATAGACCTGGATCGTGATCGGCACCGCGAGCAGCACCACCGCGAGCCAGTTGCGGATCAGGTTGTCGGCCTGGAAGGCGAAGATGAGGACGAGCGTGGCGAGCAGCGCGACGATCGTCACCGGCTTGAAGACCGGCAGGAAGGCGGTGTCGAACCACGCGGCGCCGCGGGCGCGGATCAGCGCCGTGCGGCTGAGCCAGCCGGCGGCGAGCGGGATCACGATGAAGACGACCACCGAGGTGACGAGGACGCCGGTGGGCACGGTGACGCCGCTCACGCCGACGAGGAACATCACGATGGGCGCGAAGGCCACGAGCATGATGAGGTCGTTGATCGCGACCTGCGCGAGCGTATAGGCCGAATCGCCGTCCGTCAGGTAGCTCCAGACGAAGACCATCGCCGTGCACGGGGCGGCGGCGAGGATGATGAGGCCGGCCGTGTAGTCCTTGGCCGCCTCGGGCGGGATCAGCCCCAGCACGTCACCAAAGAGGTAGCGCACGAAGAACCAGCCCAGCAGGGCCATGCTGAAGGGCTTGACCAGCCAGTTGACGACCAGCGTCACCACCAGCCCGCGCGGCCGTTGCACGACGCCGGCGAGGCCGCCGAAATCGATCTTCAGCATCATGGGGTACACCATCAGCCAGATGAGCACGGCGATGGGGATGTTGACGTGGGAATCCCGGCCGAACTCCCACCCGCTGAGCGTCGCGGTGAGGCC